>NZ_JBBMFP010000026.1:0-76214 GCF_040095955.1 Blautia caccae
TTGCTTCCTCCGTCCCGAAATCATCGATCACAAGGACCTTGACGGTCTGCAGCGCATCCAGAAGATAACCTTCTTGCTGCTTATTTCCATCCTGCCCCCAGGTATTCTTGATTTCCTGCAGGATGTTCAGTGATGTGGCAAACTTGACCTGTATACCATGTTCCAGCATGAGTGCATTAGCAATACTGGCTGCCATACGGGTTTTACCTGACCCCTTTTCCTCGCTCCATAGATACATGCCCATGCCCTTTTCCAGCATAGCATCCAGATTCTCGAGATAGAATTTAACGCCCCTACACGCCACGGCAGCTATTTGCTTTGCTTCCGGGCTTATGTATCTCCCCAGGCTGAATGTATTGAGCCGTATCGTTTTAAGGCTGTCAGGCAGTTCAGCAAATCGCAGCCGCCTGTCCATAACCTTTCGCTCCCGGCACTTACAAGGCGCAGCGTACTCAACTCCGTTCTCATCACGCTCATACACCCATTCTTCTCCGTGGCAAATTGGGCAGGTATCACCATTCAAATCCTTCTGCTCCGGCTCCCTGCTCAATTGCCCTTCGCACAATGTCTGTTTCATCCGGTTCAGTGTTTCTTCCAGGTTTCCCAACTGTTACATCTCCTCTCAGATAATCTTCAAATGGTGTGTTAGGGCCCAGGAATGTGGCTCCCTGTTTGATATATCTTTGTTCGGTCTTGTTCTTCCGGCACTCCTCTGCGTATCTTTTAACTGCTGTCATCAGCTCGTCCTCTGAAAAGCCATTATTAAGCCTTGCCAAATATTGCTTATATGCCATAGCTTTCTCTTTTTTTCTCGGGTACGCATCCCAGAGCGTTTCAAACGCACACGTATATGTTTTTTTATCCTTTACATTATCCTTTACCTTTTCCTTATCCTTTTCCTTAGGTTCGGTTTTGGTTTCAGGATGGTTTTGATTAGGTTTAATTTCGGTTACATCTTGGTTATCACTTGGTTTATCTTTGGTTTTTGGCCTACCACCTTTGGTTCCATTTTGGTATCTGCGATTATTGGCATCTATTTGTGGCTTTACCAGCAAGTAGATGGTCTTCTCAATCCCAGTGGATTCCGGCGCTTTTTCATCCAGTCCGTATTCCATGATTGCCTTAATAGAAGCTTTAAATTGCTCAGGTGGAAGGTCTTTAACTGCCTCGTAAAAACTGCGGTAAAATACCACGCTATCCCTCATTACCACCACCTGCCTCATACTCTCTGTACATCTCTATCCAGTCATCCAGGTACATGGTTACGAGCCAGTCACAGTTGTTTTTACGATGCATCACCACAGGTAACTCTCCTGCTCGCGCATCCCGCCTTGACTGCTCTGCGGCTCCATACAGATCCAGCCGCTCCACTCTCTTGCACTCAATATGTACCCCCGGGAGGCCGACTACATCAGCATCACCATTTGCGCCGCAGAACTGCTGTCCTCTGCGGCAGTCATATCCATGCCCCCGGAGCACTCCGGTAAGCTCACGCTCCCCTCTGGCTCCTTTCTCTCTGCTTTTCTTCCCCATGCTGCCCCTCCTTCCTCCAGTTACTAAACGTTGTCTTCATGCTGTATATTTTGTCCCAGAGCTTGCCTGCCCTGGAATCATCCTTACTTGTGTATTCCTTAAACTCCAATTCGTCCACCGGGTCCCCCGGTATGGGCCTGTAATAGCCGTTTCCGACGTTTATAATACAGTCACCGTTGTGGTTTGCCTCCTCCACTAAAATCCTTAACTGACGGTCAATAGATTCGTTTCCAGGCAGGCTCAGGTCTGGTCTGCTCACTGTATTTTTATGACCGGATGTGATCCGGTTGAAATATCCCCGCGCAATCTCACGAGAATCTGTCTGCTTACTCATTTGCCCTCCCTTCTCCCCGGCCGTAACCGGGGAAATCATGGCTTACAAAGTTTCAAATTGTGATATATTATTCAGGCACAAAGCCGGAACTTCATTAAATCTCCATATACTCCTTGATCTGCTCTGTATAATCCGTAGACCTTTTTTTCTTCCATTCATCCCAGAAATCTATGGTCCGGGACTGCGGGCGCTCCTTTGCAAGCTGTACATGGATTTTCAGTGGTATGGGGGATGCATCTCCAACAATCAGCACATCACCAGGTGAGAACATTGTGGTACTGTCAATCACGCTCTCATTGCCATCCGGCAGCATACCTTTTATCATCGTTTTGTCATTCTCGTTATTGAGCTTTCCAACAATAAAGTTCGCGCACTGGGCCATGATGGTCCTGTTAAGTTCAGACGGCCTCTGGCTGGCGACAAAAAGCGTGATGCCAAACTTCCTGCCTTCCTTTGCGATGTCCTCGAAGATTTCCACCATGCGCCGCTCTGATGCGGAAAGCTGAAAATTATCCGGGATATACACATGGGCCTCGTCACAGACAAGAGTGATAGGATTATATGTGCTGCCGGTCCTCTGGATATCATAGATGAGCTTGGTCAACGCACCTATGACTGGGATTGCCACATCATGCGGGATACCGGACAGGTCGATGTTCTTGACTGGTTTGTTCCCGCCCATGATCTCCTGCATGAGCTGATATAGATATTCCTGGCCATATGGTGCGAACAGGAAGGAATACCGCTTGTCACTGAGTTTGGCCTCCATAGCATTTACAGTTCCTGTCAGTTTGCCATTAAGCTCTCCTTTCACAGTCTTATACATCCCGGCTTTATCACCAGATTTGTACACGTCTCCGGTATTTACCTCCTGTGTATTTAACTCTTGCATCTTTGCCAGTAATGCATTGTAATCAAACCAGACCGGCTTGCCCTCATTTCCATCCGGACAGATCATATGGTAGCTCTTACGCAAAGCCGACATGGCTACTGTGGCGGAATCCTCTTTTATCTTTAAAATGTTCGCCGCCATGTCCCGTAGGCCGAACATCCAAATTGGGAAATCTATGTCTTCGCCAAATTTAATATTGTCCACGTATGAAATATGTCCATACTCTCCGTGGATATCAAAAACTATAATATTTGCCCCAGGAAGCTTCGCTGTCTCTTCCAGTATCCTGGCCACTGTCTCTGATTTACCGGATCCAGTATTTCCTACAATGCAGGCGTGCCGCTGGTAAAATTTATTTCCATCCACCATTGCCGGGCAATCATAGGCACAATAATTCCCAATCTGGAAGCCAGACTTCTTGCCACCTATCATAGCGACGAACTGTTTCGGGGTGATGCCTTCTGCCTTAATATCCGTAACCGGGTACTCGTCTATCGCTTTATTAAACCTTCCATTTTTCAAACTGCCGATAATGGAGCACTCGATCACCTTAACACTTTCTGACTGCACGATATAGTCATCATCCCCCAGTCCCGGGGATGCATCGGTATCTGTCAGGGATGTGACCGTGGTCACAAGGGTTACTTTCCCGTCAGAGACAGATATCAGGTCGTTAATACGGACGTCAGAAAACTCAAACTCGTCCGTCTTTATCTGTATCCGGTCACTTAAAATCTTTATCAGTTTCATTCTCTATCCTCCAACAATTCATTGTAATTTCGTATCCTGGCAGCCTTTATGCTCTTACAGTAATCGCACTTACCACAATATCTGGGCGGCTCCATACCTGCTTTAACAGCCAGGAAACGGGGCATGTTCTCTTCCATCTCTTTCAGCGCCAGATCCAGTGTGGATTGAGGCATCTGGAATATATCCAGATCAGGTACCCGCTCTTTCGTAGCCACCGCTAAATAAAACGGCAATATCTGACCCGTTACAATCTCCACACCTTTCTGGTACAGAGCTCCCTGCAGGTCGTACCGCCAGAATGGCATAGTACGGAAATTTGCAACCACTTTCAGATCTGTGATACATATCTCCTCCAGATAGCTGTCCATCTTCATTTTCCACGGGGTTCCAAACAGCTCAAATGTCATTATCCGTTGTTTTTCACCGCTCATGAACCTCATAAAGAGGGAGTCTGACTTAATCCTGAAAATAATCTCATTAGCCTTGCGGAACTCGCTGCGAAGTTCATTTTTACGAGTAAATACCGCAGGATTATCCCGGATAAACGCATCCAGTGTCCCCTCGAAATAAGAATCTACGAAAGAGCCTACCAGGAGTGCTTTTGTGACCGGCTGTTTGTAGGCGCCTCTGATCTTTGCCATTGCTGCAGCCTCGCACTTCATAAAATCTTTGTACTGCGATACCGAAAAGAATCTACTGTTCTGTTCCGGGGAGTAATAATTGTCCGCTGTCAGCTTCCTCTGCTCCATCTGTCACCGCTCCTTCACTGTTTTCTTCCTGTGACCCCTTCTCCGATTTTTTCTTCTTTTCCTGTGTCTTCCCTTCAAAGGGATTCTGAACATCTTTTTCATCAACAGGTGGTGTGATCTCGAAATAATCTTCACGCTTCGCCATTCCATCACGGAGGGAACGGTATACATTATTTAAGCGGAGCATATCGTTCTCACTGAATGCTTCTGTCTTACAGCCTATGTATTTCTCTATCATCTCTTTAGTGACTGAGAACTTATCCTCGAACAATTTGATACCTTTACGTACTCTGTCAATGAGCGGTTCCTTGTTTCCACTCACAAGGGTTTTATGGCATTCCTCCACTGCCGCGTCCACCACATCACCGGGAATGACACCCAGGATGCAGGCCCTCAGTCTTCTGGCTCCCTGGTTGGCGACCATTTCATAGATGTCACGAGGGTCAGTAAGCGGAACGTTGCCTCTTTTAGTTCCTCTCATATGTGGCACGCTGAATACTTTCGTCTGCCTGGTGTTCGTCTCCAGGTCCCAGGCGTAGGCCATCACCTGGCTCTCACCACTCTTCTGTTCCAGCTCCAGTATGCCGAAATCAATGTTTCCCCAGTTCTGGGCCATAGCCTCTGCAAGCCGGATGGAAGGGCCAGTGACCTTTGTGCCGCCCCTGGGATACTCATACATAGCTCCCTCGGCCAGTCCTTTACGCTGGCAGGCTCTCAATATCCGGTTGAAGCTCTCAACCTCATCCCGGGGAAACTTCTTGGCGATTACCATAGCAGCCTGTACCTCCTGTGCCTGACGGCTTATCATCATCTCGGTTTGAGTATTTCGGGTTTGAGGCTGTACCTGTGTAAAATCATTTGCATTTGTCATGTAATCCATTACGATTCCTCCTGTCTGTGGATATCATCTTTTTCATGCTTCTGGCAGCACCAGCATCTCTTCCTCCGGGCGGAGCACAAAGGTCTCATTCCCTACTTTTGATTCTGCAGTGAGCACAACCTTAGATTCAGTCGCATATACTGCCCTCACCTTAAATGGGACGTAATTATCTGGTACACCGTATTCCACTAAAACTGTGCTGCCTGCCATAATCTCAATTGCTTTTTTATTCATCTTGACTTTCCTCCGTTCTCATCCTATAATGAGGATGAATTGATATTTTCAAGTCCCTGAATGCTTCCCGGCGCCAGGGGCTTTTCCAGTTTTAATGAGTTCGTACAATTCTTTGATGTCTTCATCACCTGTCAGGTAAGCAAGAGCATATTTCAGGCGGCTGTCAGCATCCTCTAAATCATTGTCCCACGTGTCCTTTAACATACTGTCAATACATTCTCTTGTTGTCTTTTTCATGATTTTCCCTTCTCCGGCATTTCCCGGTCCCAACACGCTTTACATTCATCACAAGCAAAATCCGCACAATCCGAATAATCCTCATAACCAAAGCTGTCTGGGCAATGATGCAGCCAGTAAGCCTCCATTTGGTCAGGATGTTCTGCTTGTAACTTTTCTCTAAACGTCATAGTGTTTTCTCCTTTCTGTCCAATCTCTGGCGACCTCAAAGGCCACCACCAGCAGGATAAATATAACTATGTAGCACATAACTGCCTGCGGTGCGTCCCGTGGCTGCCACCATCCGGTCAGGGCGGCAAGAGCAGTGCATATGGCTGCGTCTTTTATTGTGGTGTAATGCATGGGCTTGTCCCTCCTCTCCCGCCTTATCCGGCGGCTTCTCTTCTGTAAAAATCTATTACCAGCCTTGATACCTCATCAACAATATGCTGCGTCTCTTCGGCTGTTTTGTCTTTTGAGTAGTCATCATGTATCCGAATCTCTCCGGAACCATATTTAATTGTTTTTATCAATGCCAAACAACCACCTCCCTTGATAGTATGGTATGTAATGCCGCTTGTACCTGTTCTTTGAGGACCTATCACGGGGACAAGCCCCGTATACTACTCCTCTTTGATTACAGTATCTGCCCCTTGAACAGTGACCCATCCATGCTCCTTACGGGCTTCCATCTCCATCATCTGTATAAGTTCCGGCGTAATACTTTCTGATTTAAGTCTATTCGCTTCTGCTTCGCCACGGGCTTTTTCAATTTCAACCGCAGCGGCTGATTCTGCTCTCACCTTATCTGTCTCTGCCTGCGCTATTGCGGTCTGCTTATCCAGCTCTGCTTTTTCAGCATCCTGCTTTGCCTGTTCCTTTGCCTGGACCTTTTCTTTCAGTGCATCATCTAACTGCACATCAATGATAAGAGCCGATGCAACGTTGATTCCGTATTCTGGTTCCAGTTTCTCATTCAGGTATTCTGTAATCGCCTTGCTCACCTCTGAACGTTTTGTGCTGTATATGTCCATAACGGAAAATTGAGGCGTGACTTCTTTTATGTAGGCGATGATGGAGTTCTGTACCATACTGTCCACAATGGCGTCCCCGTCCATGCCATTAAATTTTTCATACAGCCCCGTCACCCTGTCGGGAATGAAATTGTAGTTCATGGTCATGTTAAGTTTGACCATTCCTCCATCTGCAGGGGCATCCACATGCCAGTCAGCATGTTCCTTCTCGCCATAATCCGACGGATTATTACTGAGTACAAGCTGCTGCTGTGACACCGGATAATCTTTCACCTTATCGGTTGGGCCGACAAAATGAAAACCCGGTCCCAGTGTCTTGTCCTTTACGCCGCCTTTCATGGAGTAGACAACTCCTATTTCGCCCTGTCCTACGTGTGTCATGGACATGACCGTGTATCCTCCACCAATCAATGCCGCCGCGATAATAATTCCTACAATCACTTTTTTCATTCTGATTCCTCCTGAATCTCTTTTTTTATTTTTTCATAAGCCTTTTTCTCTACATCGAATACTTCTTTGTCTCTTTGCATCCGTATGTATATTTTGTGGCCTATAAACAAGATTAATAATGCCGCCAGCCCAAATGTTGCAGCAGATAACAAAAATATGACCCACATGTCTTTAACAACCTTTCTTCATTTACATTTTCTTCCATATCTCCTATAATCTAAGTTACAGGCCCCGCCAGGCCGAGTACATCAGAAAGGAGAATGCCCATGAATTTAAATGATACGACAAAGTACCAGCTTGCAAAATCTCTCACGGAACTCGCCATCCAAAACAACTTATTCTATAAGTATGAAGATTCAGTGGAGACTGCAAAGAGTATAACCGTCTTTTTTGATACCATCGTTAACACGGTCGGTAAATCAGACAAAAACGAGTAATGTCATAGGGACCTGGCGGACACCAGTTCTGCCAGGGCTCTAACCATGTTCGCTACCATATCATTGTTTACATCATTATCTAACTCTTTTTGTATCCAATCACAGATATCTTCGATTGTTTCGTCTACCTTTTTCATCTTCTCACCTCCTCATTTCTCATTGACACAAACGTATGTTCATGCTATATTTATTTTATCGAACATAAGTTTGTATCATTGGCGTTTAAACAGATATTCCATATCGTATTTCGGAAAAAATACCTTATGGATTTTGCACGCATCATCAAAGTAAAAACCTTTTTTAGTTACCCCATTGACTATGTCACTTACGGTTTGGTACCTACACTCCAGTAACTCTCCCATTTGTGCGAAAGTCACTTTTTCCGTTTTCATTAACTCAAGTAAATGAAAATACATAAATTATCACCTCCCTGTAATTCGTAATTCCGAATTTTATAATTGGATTATATTCTTAATTCGGTATTTTGTCAACTAAAAACATACTGAATTACGAATTTATTCGGTTTAACGAATATTTTATATTTACAAAATATTATTTTTCGTATATAATGTAAATATACGGAAATGAGGTGATGACGCATGGAAAAAGCCAAAATACTTGAACAATTAATTAAAGAACAGGGATATAGTTTAAAAGCATTTGCTGAAAAATGTGGGATACCATATACTACGTTATATGGTATTTTAAAAAAAGGTGTTGGACGCGCAAGCGTTGATAATGTTATACAAATATGTCAGCATCTTGGTATCACAATTGAAGAGCTTGAAGAAATGGCTACTGGTGAAAAGCAAAAACATGAACCGTCATATGATGATGTTGAACGCCTCATTGCCAGAAATGGTAAACAAATGTCAAAAGAACAGAAATTACGCCTGATACAACTTTTGTCCGAAATAATTGAATAATTCTGGAGGACAAAATGAATCCTGAAAAACTACATCAAAAGGTCTGGGAGGTCTGTACAGAGTGCGGAATTAAAGACTTCCCCTTTGATTGCATCGTAGTCCTGAAGCACTATGGGTTTAAAGTATTTACATACGAACAAGCAAAATACCGATGTCCCGAGTTATATACCTTGTGCCGGGATTTGTCAGATGATGCATTTTCGGATAAAATTTTAAAGGCCGTGTTTTATAATGATAAACTATGTATACAGCGTATCCGCTTTTCATTAATGCATGAATTAGGTCACTTTTTATTGGGGCATGAAAATGAAAGCAGAGAAAATGAATCGGAAGCGGATGCCTTTGCTGCCAACCTTTTAGCACCTGAAGCACTGATAAAGTACCAAAATTTCCACAGTGCCCCGTCCATCAGTAGTTATTTTGGCATTTCAATAGCTGCTGCCAACCATATAATAATGCGGACAAAATACCGCTCTTTCTGGAGCACGGATAAGTATGAGGCAAAGCTTTTGGCTTACCTATACCCAAATTCTTCGAGGATACATTTGAATGATGACGGTATGGTAACGTCCGTTAAATTTGATAACATATATTATCTGGTTAATAGTTGAAAGGGAGGACGAATATATGACATATAAAGAATTTTTAAATTACCTGGAAGAAAACTTTGATGGATACATGGTCTTTATGGAAAAGGCCACGGAATTTCAAGAAACTAAAAATCAGAAAAGGCCAGCTAAAAGCCGTTGGAAAGAAGCCAAGGTACAAAAAGCGGTCCGTGAGATGTGGACCAAAGCCATGCAGCCACTCTATGACAACCTGAAACGAGAAATAAAATCAGGTATCCCTTATAAGTGGATAGAGTACATAGAGCAGCACGAGGTGCTGGAAGGTCTGCGTGATGCAATGGCCGATCTGAGCTTTGGTGATGTGGATTAATTTGCTTCGGCATTTTAATATATTATTATAAGGGGGTCTCATCTATGAAGAGCCAATGTAAGATCATAGCAATTGTGGAACTAATTTTAGGTATTCTGGGAAGTTTTATCCTGGCAAAAAGTGGTGGATTGAATGCATATACAGGAGAACGTAACTGGACTACTACCATTTTCATTTTTTTAATAGGCGTTATAGTTTCTTATGTGTTCTTTGTTGTTCTTTATTCTATTTCAGAAATAATGGATAATCAGGAGTATATCATGAAACAATTAGAGCAAACAGATGCTACACCAGAAAGTCGTTCAGTTAAGAGCGTTGGCTCCAATAGTTCAGCTTCCCTGTTAAGTGGAACAAAGTCGAGCACAATGGATGAGGAAGGGTGGCTATGTACCAAATGCGGCAGATTAAACCCAAACAGTTCTTCCATATGTAGCTGCGGAAAGCACAGATTTTAAAACACCAACAGATTCGCTTCGGCGTTTTAATGAATTATAAAAGGGGGATATTTTATGAATAAAAAGATTGTAACACTATTTCTAACAGCTCTTTTATGTGCATTTGCTACAAGCTGCGGAAATAATGCAAGCGAACCAAAGTCTAATGACACGACAGCAAAGGAGGAAGTAAAAGAGCCTACTGATTTGACTGGTACTTGGGCCTCAGAAGAAAATGATGGGTCTTATCAGGAGGCAATAATTACAGAAAACACTATTGAAGTAAACTGGGTATCAGATGGAGGTAAAACAAAATCAATTTATTGGATTGGATCATATGATGCTCCCACTGATTCAATAGACAAATATACTTGGACGTCAGAAAGAGATAAAGAAAAAACAGATTCAGCATTATTAGCATCGCAGGATGACACGAAAAGTTTTACATATGAAAATAAGAAGATAAGCTATGAAGTTTCGGTCATGGGGACTACCAGCACAATGGAACTTTCACAAGTCTCAAAAGATATTCCTGAAAATCCAGTATCAGAAGAAGAACCACAGGCCGAAACAGCCGGTAATGAGACGCCTGACTCTCAAAGCCAACAGTCTGAAGCATCATACGAGGTTACATACCAAAACATTTCATTCCACCAGGATATTATTGGAAATATATGGTCTCAGGCAATCGTCGAGGTGGCAAATACCGGAAATAACGATTTGTACTTAGACCGCAGCTCCTACGAACTTGTGTCTGAGGATGGTACTATTATCCACACAACAAGTAATACATTTACTCCATATCCGCAAATATTAGCACCCGGTGAAAAAGGCTATTATTATGAAGAGGCTATGATGGACGCTGGTACTCCTACAGAAGGGATATCTATTACTCCGCATATCAGTGCTCAATCATCAAAAAATCAAATTGTCCGTTTAGAGGTAAGTGCCACCGAAATATACGATAAAGAAATGGGTGGTATTGATCTACACGGTAAAATCAAAAATACTACAGGCACGGAGCAGAGCAATATAAATGTTGTTGCTATTCTTTTTGATGGAAATGGGCAGCCCATAGGGCAGCTTTGGACCATACTTATGAATCCTATTCAATCCGATGAAGAAATAGGATTTGAATTAGAGCCCATGAGTTTACCAGATGATATAACAAAGGCATCTATAGCAGATTATAAAGTTTATGCCTATCCAGAACAGTACCAGTTTTAATCGTAACCCCAAAAATTAAGCTACAAAAAACCGCCCCGGTGTTACCAGCACCAGGACGGCATATACCTCCGAAGAGATATGTCATCGCAAATACATTGTATCATCTTCGGAGCAGCCATGCAAGCGGAACAAAAGTTCGCTGGCTGTTATTTGGTACTATAAAAGTGTAATTGTTGTACCGATACAAATATTGGTCACGCAGTTGCACTTATTCTGTATAATAAGGGTGTAATTGGCCAGACGGGGTGTTATTTGGGTTATCGCATCCGTTACAAAAACTGTCTGCCATCCCCTTATTATATGCATTCGGTTAGGCAGGTTGAGACTCTTGGAGCTTTCGTGTAACGAACCAAAATGAATGGTAATAAGTGTTGGTGGAAACAATTACAAAATTCATTGAGGAGGTCACATATGATAAGTGTTGGGATTGATGTTTCTAAGGGAAAGAGTACGATATGTATTTTAAAGCCATATGGGGAGATTGTCAGTTCACCATTCGATGTTGAACATACGGACAACTCATTATTGGAATTATCCAAAATGCTTCTGAGACTTGACGGCGAAACAAAAGTTGTAATGGAAGCAACCGGTGCCTACCACATGCCGATTCTGTCATATTTAAAGGATCAAGGACTCTTCGTATCTGTAATTAATCCTCTGGTTATGAAAGAATACAGGTGCAAGGGACTAAGAAAGGCGAAGACAGATCAATTAGACGCCAAGATGATTGCCAACTATGGAATTGACCATTGGTTTCATTTAGTTGATTATACTCCTGATTCTGAAGTTTATCAGACACTGCGGCTACTTGGTCGTCAGTATGCACATTACATGAGAATGAAAATAGAAAGTATTCAGGTATTGTCAAATATGATGGATTACACAATGCCGGGTATACGAACCCTTCTAAAAGGCTACAGCGATTGTAACGGAAAAAATAAGGTTGCCGATTTCATGGAGTATTATTGGCATTATGACAACATTACTAAAAAAACAGAAAGCCAGTTTGTAAAAAGTTATATTTCATGGGCGAAAAAAAGAGGATACCATCAAAGTGAATCTAAAGCCTTAAAGATTTATGCCTTAGCTAAAAATGGTGTTCCCACGTTGCGTTCTACTTCTCCATCGACCAAAATGTTAGTAGTAGAAGCGGCAAGAGTTTTAAAAGAGATAGAAAACACTCTCAGAACAATTCTAACACAAATGCAGGAATTAGCAAGAGACTTGCCTGAGTATCCAGTAGTGCGCGCTATGAACGGTGTAGGAGATGTTATTGCTCCTCGCTTGATAGCCGAAATCGGGGATGTACGACGGTTTTATAGCCGAAAGGCTTTGATTGCTTATGCTGGAATTGATGCTCCTCCATATCAATCAGGTCAGTTTACCGGAAGTAACCGTCATATAACAAAACGAGGATCTGCTACATTAAGAAAAATAGGATATGAAATCATGCAATGCCTGAAATCTTTTAAACCACCTGAAGACGCAGTATACCTATTCATGATGAAAAAGGAATCGGAAGGTAAGGCGCCAAAGGTCGCAAAAATGGCAGCATTAAATAAGTTTTTAAGAATTTATTATGCTAGAGTAACTGAAGTCTATACATAATTTCCAAACGACAAACATATTTATTTCTGATGCCAGTAGAAATAGTGGTCTAGTTAAAGTTTGTCTATTTTAACACTTGTATAGATGTGAACTTATAAATTTACCTGTTGATTTTTGTTAGCAGGTTTTTGTACCTATTTTTACATATTTTACAGAGAGGTGATACAATGAACACACTTGAAAGAGACTGTATCTATTTAAGAAAGTCCCGTGCAGACCGGGAAGCCGAAGCACGCGGCGAGGAGGAAACCCTGGCCCGGCATGAAAGAATCCTGCTTGACCTTGCCAAACGCCGCGGCTGCCACATTGGAGCCATTTACCGGGAAGTAGTATCTGGTGAAACAATATCTGCCCGGCCCGTGATGCAGCGCCTCCTGCAGGAAGTGGAATCTGGTATGTGGGACGGTGTTCTTGTTGTGGAGGTGGAGCGTCTGGCCCGTGGTGATTCCATAGATCAGGGTGTTGTTGCCAGGGCGTTCCAGTATTCTGATACCAAGATCATAACCCCCACAAAAACATATGACCCGAACAATGAGTTTGACGAGGAATATTTTGAGTTCGGGCTATTTATGTCCAGAAGGGAGTATAAGACCATAAAGCGCCGCCTCAATGCAGGCCGGGTATCGTCTGTACAGGAGGGCAAATATTGCGGTAACAAGCCTCCGTACGGATACCGCAGGGTGAAACTGGAACACACAAAAGGTTACTCTCTCGAGCCTATCCCTGAGCAGGCAGAAATTGTAAAACTGATTTATAACTGGTATACATACGGGATAGATGGCGAGCGCATCGGCATGTGCAAGATAACCCGTAAGCTGATTGATATGGGCGTCCCATCTCTATCCGGAAAATCATGGTCAACCGCCACAGTAGCAAATATACTGGAAAATCCGGTCTATACCGGAAAAATAAGGTGGAACAGAAGGAAGGGCATGAATAAGATTGAGAATGGAAATGTGGTAAAATCCCGTCCGCGTTGCGATGATTACATATTAACAGACGGTCTCCACGAGGCAATCATATCGCAGGAGATCTATGATCTTGCCCAGTATTACCGGAGCATGAATCCACCCAGACCGATAGGCGCATCAAACACCGTAAAGAATCCTCTGTCCGGTATAATAAAATGCGGGAAATGCGGTCATAACATGGTCAGGCGGCCGTATAACAGTCGGAAACAGGAAGACACGCTCCTATGCTCTTACACTGGATGTAATAATGTGAGCAGCCGGCTGAGTCTGGTAGAAAAAGCCCTCATTGCCGGCCTTGCAGATCTGGTACAGAGTTACAAAATCAATGACACACTAAATGATACCAACGGAGTAGACATCATAGCTGCAAAGGAAAAAATCCTTTTGGATAAGCGCGCCGAGCTGGAGAATCTTAACACCCAGAAGAACAGGCAGTATGAACTACTGGAACAAGGTATATACACCACAGAGGTTTTCCTGGAGCGATCAGGCGCTACGGCAAAGCAGATAGATGACTGCGCTGCTGCCATCGAGCGTATTGCCGCAGATCTGGCACATGACCGGGAACTCCTGGAACAAAAATTTAATTTTATCCCAAAATGCGAACACCTCTTATCCAATTACTGGGACTGGGACGCACCTACCCGGAACTCCGTGCTGAAAGAGCTACTCGAAAGAGTTGACTACTTTAAAGATAACAAAAATGACTTTAAGCGCGGGGATGAAATCACCTTTACCCTGGATATCTACCCCAAAATCCAATAGTAATATCATTGATAACCTCAATATACCAACGAACTGGCACACATGGAAATGGTAGCCACCATTGTACACCAGCTTACACGCAACCTTTCCATGGAAGAAATCGAGAAATCCGGCCTCGGTCCCTACTATATTGACCATACAGTAGGCATCTGGCCTCAGGCTGCCGGGGGTGTCCCCTTTAACGCCTGTGAGTTCCAGTCAAAGGGTGATCCTATCACGGATTTGTTTGAGGATATGGCAGCAGAACAGAAAGCGCGCACCACTTATGACAACATTCTGCGTGTCATCAGAGATCCGGATGTTGTGGACCCCATCCGTTTCCTGCGTGAAAGAGAAGTTGTGCATTTCCAGCGTTTCGGTGAAACCCTCCGTTCCGTTCAGGAAGAACTGGATTTCAAAAACTTCTATGCATTCAATCCCAGCTTTGACATGCCTGCCAAATGCAGCTGCGATTCAGGCTGCAGCAAATGACATTCATGCGCCGGGAATTATTGGAAGCCATGCAAAAGGTGATCACCACTGCACCGGAAGCTTACGCCTTTGTTTACGGTGGAAAAAAATATCCTCATATCAAAGGTTTCGTATACTTTTTCCCGCTGTGGGGAGGTACGGTTGTCCTTGCTGATGTTGCCGGACTTCCCACATCGGAAGCTGCCTGCCGGGAAAAAATCTTCGCCTTTCACATTCATGAAGGTTCTTCCTGCGAAGAAAATGCAGAAGGGGATTTCCCACTGACCGGCAGCCATTTAAATCCAAAGGATTGTCCGCACCCGGAACACGCCGGAGATCTGCCTCCGCTCTTTGAAAATGACGGCTATGCCCTTTCCATGTTTTATACCAACC
Organism: Blautia caccae; assembly: GCF_040095955.1. NCBI lineage: Bacteria > Bacillati > Bacillota > Clostridia > Lachnospirales > Lachnospiraceae > Blautia > Blautia caccae. The sequence goes on from NZ_JBBMFP010000026.1 coordinate 15,223, forward strand.
GGTTCGTCCCGGAGGAAATCATTGGCCGGACGGTTGTGATCCACGAAAACCCTGACGACTTCAAAACCCAGCCCTCAGGGGATTCCGGCAGCAAAATAGCGTGCGGGGAAATAAAAAGCAATCTGGAAGATTAAAGCACCGCATTTCATTCCATGAAAATAGGCATCCGCAGATGAACCTTCACCTGCCGATGCCTTTTTCCTGACTTTGAGTATAAAATTAATTTCCGCAGTGATGGCCGCACTCATGGGAATGCTCACCGCAGCTGCCGCTTCCGTGCTCATGCTCATGATGTGCACAGACTGTATCCGGATCATAATTCAGGCTTCCTGCCAGAAATGCCTCCACCTGGGCATCCGCATCTCCGCATGCTCCGGGATAAAGCTGGATCCCTGCCTCTGCCAGCGCATTCCTTGCACCGCCGCCGATACCTCCGCAGATCAGCACCTGAGCACCGCACTGATTCAGAAATCCGGCCAGGGCACCATGTCCGCTGCCATTGGTATCTATCACTTCAGAGGATACGATCTTACCGTCCTCCACCTCATATACCTTGAACTGTTCTGTGTGTCCAAAATGCTGAAATACCTCTCCATTGTCATATGTCACTGCAATCTTCATGTTTGAATCTCCTCTCCTGAATGATTGAACGCACGCATTCTGCCGGTGTTCTCTCTGCCCGCAGATTCTGTAGCTCCCGCCGCTGATTTCCAGAGATGACGCCTCCACCAGAAAACGCGCCAGCTTCTTCCTGGCTTCCGTATAGACCGCCTGGACAGTGGCTCTTCCCACTTCCATCTGCACCGCACACTCTTCCTGGGTATATCCCATATAATCAATCAGCCGAATCGTCTCATACTCCTCGACTGTCATCCGTATCCGATGCGTAGGCTGACCGCCCTCACCCGGCACAAAAAAACCGCACCCCGGCAGCCTGCATATCCTCTTTTCCTTACTCGGCCTCGGCATCTCTCCACCTCCCGCAGCCTCTCACTTCTCATGCATTCATTATTAACATATGCTTATTATACTCATGTTATTAGCATATGTCAACTATGTATTCAAAAGTTTTTTCTCCCGGCCCGTCCGCATTTTCAACTCACAAATGATTTGCCCCTTTCAATATTTCATACACATCCCTCTGATGCAGCTCCCTAAACTTCGCCACCGTAAACGTATCCTTCCCCGTTGCCCTCTCAGCCATATCCACCAGTTCTTCTTCCGTCAGCACCCCGGCCTCCAGTTTTCCCAAACAAACCGGCATTCCCAGTTCCCTGAAATATTCCACCGTTTTTCTTATCCCTTCTCTCGCAGCAGCCACATCATCTTCCGCCTGCACACCCCACACCTTTCTTCCATACTGCGCAAACCGCCCCGGCTCCTCCATATACACATACAGTGCCCAGGACTCCCAGACAGCAGACAGGCTAGCTCCGTGTGCCACATCGTATTTTGCGCTGAGCTCATGTCCGATCTTATGGGGTGCAAAATCTTTTTCCGCTCCAAGCCCCGTAATTCCATTATGGGACAGACTGCTGCACCACATCAGCTCACTCATGGCCTCGTAATCCGTCTGGTCCTTCCACGCCTTTCTCCCGTTTTCAATGACAGTCCGCAACAGCGCCTCCGCAATCTCGTCTGTCATCTGATTTCCCTTTGTATGGGTAAAATACCGGTCCAGGGTATGCATCATAATATCCACGATTCCGCATGTCACCTGATATTTTGGCAGCGTGTAGGTAAGCTCCGGATTCATAATGGCAAATTTCACCCGGTTAAAATCCGTGCTCAGTCCCTGCTTCCTTCCAATGGCCTCATTTGTCAGCACCGCGGAATCACTCATCTCACTTCCCGCTGCCGCAATGGTCAGAACCACTCCCACAGGAAGGCTCTTTGTCAGAGGCACTTTCTGTGTCCAGATATCCCAGAGCGCAGTTCCCGGATTCGCCGTCCCGTGTGCGATCCCTTTTGCCGTGTCAATGGAGCTTCCCCCGCCCACAGCCAGAATAAAGTCTGCTCCAAAGGAAACCGCAGCCTCCACACCTGCCTGTGCAAAGGACAGCCGCGGGTTTGGTTTCACCCCGCCCCACTCTTTGAAGGCGATCCCCGCCCTCTCAAGTTCCGCTTCGATCCTGTCAAGCAGCCCGCTTCTTTTCACACTGCCTCCGCCATAGACAAGGAGTACCCTGTTCCCGCCCCATTTTTTTACTTCCTCTGCTGTTTTCTTCTCCGCGTCTTTTCCAAACACTACTTCTGTAGGTGCGTAATAAATAAATTCCTGCATAATTTCTCTCCTTTTCTCCCGTAATTCCTGTTCTTCCATGCGCTTTCCCAGGCGGTACGTGCCTGGGCTGCCCCTCCTTTTTGGGACATTCCTGCGCATTCTGGCCATTAAGTTCAGTATACTTTATTTTTTCACACATTTCCACGAAAAACCCCTAATAATTCAGGAAATCTCTTGTCATTCCCCTGCATAGAATGATAAAATAGATATCAGCTACTAATGAAACCATTTTGACTGAAACGAGGAGGTTTTACACTATGGAATACCGTAAATTTGAAAATCTGGGCGTATCTCCGTCCCTTCTGGGCTTTGGCTGCATGCGCTTTCCGCAGACACCTGACGGAAATATCGACGAGGCGGAAGCTGAGAGAATGCTGGACCGCGCACTTAAGGCCGGAGTCACCTACATAGACACAGCCTATCCATACCACAACGGCGACAGCGAACCCTTTGTAGGAAAAGTCCTGAAAAAATACGACCGCAAAAGCTTCTATCTGGCAACCAAACTGCCCGTATGGAATGTAAAAACCCTGGATGACGCAAAACGTATTTTCCAGGAACAGCTTGACCGTCTGGATGTGGATTATGTGGACTTCTACCTGCTTCACTGCCTGGACAAAGAAAAATGGCAGAATGTCCTGAATCTGGGTATCATCCCTTATATGGAAGAGCTGAAAAAAGAAGGAAAGATCAAGTTTTTCGGCTTCTCCTTCCACGATGATTTTGAAACCTTTAAAACCATAGCCACTTACCGCAAATGGGACTTCTGTCAGATCCAGTACAACTACGTGGACACAGACATACAGGCCGGTGACAAAGGCTACGAGCTGACACAGGAGCTGGGTATCCCTCTGGTGATCATGGAGCCTGTCAAGGGCGGCTCTCTCGCCACTCTGCCGGATTCCGTCACAGAACCATTCAAGGATTACAAACCAAATGCCAGCATTTCCTCCTGGGCGCTTCGCTGGGTGGCAAGCAAACCCAATGTAAAAGTAGTTTTAAGCGGTATGACCACTATGGAACAGGTGGAGGACAACCTGAGCACATTTGAGAACTTTACGCCGCTTTCCCTGCAGGAAAAGGAAATCGTAGCTGATGTTGCCACTGCTATCAAACAGCGCACCAAAAACGGCTGTACCGGATGTGCATACTGTATGCCATGTCCCTTTGGCGTGAACATCCCCCAGAATTTCCGCATCTGGAATGATTTGTCCATGTATGAAAATAAAGAACAGGCCAAACGTGCCTACTTTAATGACCTGGAAGAAGATGCCCGGGCTGACCACTGCCAGAAATGCGGCAAATGTGAGGAAGTCTGTCCCCAGGCCATGTCCATCCGCGACGATCTGGAGCGCGTTAAGGAAGCCATGGAGAATCTTTGATTTTTTATACAGTCAATGCACAGACCTGACCGAATAATCACCTCCTGATTTTCATATACTGTAAACGCCGGAAAGAGAAAAGGAGTATTGATAATACTATGAAGGAAAAATTATCTTCCAAAACTTTAAAACATGCCGCGGTCGCAGGGGCAGGTGTCTGTATAGGGGCCTCCTATGTGCTCACCAGTTTTCTGAGGCGTTTTGCCCTCTCCCGCACATTTCCCATGTACCGGACGGAGCGGAAAAATACAGACAAGCCTGATCCGCTGGGCGATTTCCTGCGTCCAGGCAAGGAATGGATCCGGAAAGAAGCTTCCTCAGTCACTCTGATCAACCGGGACGGCATGAAGCTGAACGGGCTATTTCTCCCCTCCATCCAGGCGGGAAGCACACGCTATGTGATTCTATGCCACGGCTACCGCAACAACTGCTGTGAGCTGGGCATGTATGCCAGACACTTCTGGCACAGAGGATATTCCGTGCTTCTTCCCGATGCCAGAGGACACGGGGACAGCGAAGGCAAATACATCGGTATGGGATGGCAGGAGAGAAAAGATGTGCTGGAGTGGATTGACTTTCTCCGCCAAAAGGACCCCAAGGCCCAGATAGTCCTGATGGGCATTTCCATGGGCGCAGCAACAGTAATGATGACTTCCGGCGAAAATCTTCCGTCCAATGTAAAGGCTGTGATCGAGGACTGCGGATACACCAGTGTCTGGGAAGAATTCAGCGTGCAGATCCACAATTATTTCCACCTGCCGCCCTTCCCCTTTTTGTACCTGTCCTCCCTGGCCTCCAGAATTCGTTACGGTTTTTCCTTCAAGGAAGCCAGTGCCATACGGCAGGTGGCAAAATGCAACCGCCCCATCCTCTTCATTCACGGCTCAAAGGACACCTTTGTTCCCTTCTACATGCTGAACAAGCTGTACCACGCGGCCAAATGCGAAAAGGAAAAGCTGGTTGTGGACGGTGCCGGACATGCGCTGTCCTGTGCCACTGACCCCAAACTGTATTTCCGTACCGTAGACAGATTTCTGGACAAATATATCATATAAAGAAGAGCTGCCGTACAGGATAAATTCCTGCACAGCAGCTCTTCTGTCTTTTTAAAAAATTTCTTCTCAGCAGGCGGTCAGCACTTCTGTAACCGCACACAGCAGCGGTTCCTCCAGCTCCATGGCAAAAAGGGCCGGAACTGCTCTCTCACCCAGCTCCTCCACAGTTTTCAGCACAGCCTCTTTTACATCATAGGCAATCTGCGCACGCTCCAGGATCTCATATACACTTCCTGTCATATCCTTTTCAGCCATCATGAGCCCTTTTATAAACCGAACTTTAATCTCACTTGTCACCGGTACTTCCTCTGCCCTGACCGTAAGGGTTCGTGTATCGGCATCATAGGACTGCACTGCTTCCATGGCCTGTCCGTCTGCCAGCACCTCTGCAGCAGCATTTTCCACGCCTTTAAAGCACAGTGTCCATGTCCTTCTCTCAGGCAGCACGGAAATATTTCCTTTCGCGGCAGAGATCAGGAAACTCTCCCCGTTTTTCTGTGTCAGCTCTGTGCAGACCCAGTTTTCATCTGCATCCTCCGGTGAATCCCCCTCATCCTCCCAGAGGGAAAAGCTGCCGTCAGCTCCCGGGAAGATACAGATTTCCAGATTCTGCGGATTACTCAGATCATTCATCTGCTCCGGAAGCTCCTGCATGGGCACAATGCCTCCGGCACGGACAAATACCGGCATCTCCTCCACACATCTATAGACAGAAAGCAGACGTCCGCCTTCATATCGGCGCCCGTTAAAGAAATCAAACCAGGTGCCTTTTGGAAGCCATGCCTTCGCGCATCCCATACAGGTGCAGGTATCTGCCGGATCTGTGATAGGTGCTGCGATCAGCTCTGTTCCGAAATAATATTCATTCGGCACATGGTAAGTCTCCTCCCTCTCCGGCTCCAGCCAGTACATAGGCCGCACCAAAGGCTGGCCGTCCCTGCTGGCGTAACGGTTCATGGTGTACAGATACGGCACTAATTTATGGCGCAGGCGAAGAAATTCTTCCATGACGCTCTGCGTAATCTTGTTATATTTCCATGGTTCCTTGCCATTGAAAGGATTATCCGTGCTGTGCAGGCGGTTCAGCGGTGAAAATACACCTAACTGCACCCATCGGGCAGTCATCTCATCATCGCGAACCCCGTGCATATGGCCTCCGATGTCGTGGCTCCACCACCCATATCCTGCATTGCTGGCAGTTGCGGTAAAGTAGGGCTGGAATCTCAGGCTCTCCCAGGAAATAACCGTATCACCGGAAAATCCGATGGGGTATCTGTGGCTTCCGATTCCGGCATATCTGGAAAAGGTGAGACGCCGTTTTCCTCTCCTGGCACTGTCCAGATAATGAAAATGGTTCAGCATCCAAAGCGGATCCAGTCCCGGAATCTTTGTGACGGTTCCCTGCTGCCAGTCCAGCCACCAGAAATCAACGCCCTCGTCCTCCAGAGGATGATGCAGCTCCTCAAAGTACACCTCCAGAAAATGCCTGTCCGTCACATCAAACGGCACCGGCTCCCCGCTTTTTGGATCTATTCCCATACGTTTCGCCACCCGCTCGTAGGCCTCCTCATAGGCACGTACCCCGTCCGCAGGATGTACATTCAGTGTGATCTTCATATTTCTGCTGTGAAGCCAGTCCATAAACTCTTTTGGGTCCGGGAAAAACTCACGGTTCCAGGTATATCCGGTCCAGCCGCTTCCGTATTTCGGATCAATATCCACCAGATGCCAGTCCATATCCACAACGGCCACCGAGAAGGGAATCCGCTCCCGCTCAAAACGCTCCATCAGCTCCTTGTATTCCTGCTCTGTGTATCTGTGATAGCGGCTCCACCAGTTTCCGAACACCCATCGGGGCAGCAGTGGTGTTCTGCCGCAGAGATAGTAGAGGTCCTTTACTGCCTCCTGATACCTGTGGCCATAGCCGAAGAAATAGAGATCAATACTTCCCTCCGGACGCAAGTCCACCCATCCATCCTCTGTAACTGCCATACTGCGGCTGTCATCCACAATGGAAAATCCGTTTCTCGACACCACACCGCTTTCCAGAGGAATAGCCCCGTCCGCCTCGTCCAGAGTGCGTGCTGTTCCTCCCAGATCTTTTACAGGGTCCTTATAATGCCAGTTCGTCTCATTGGATTTTCCGCCTGTCACTTTGATAAAAAGACCGTTTGGGGCAAATTCCTGTTTGTTGTAGGTAAGCTCCAGGGCACTGGTAAAGATTTTCAGTTCCCCCTCTGTCTCTGACACCTTGAATACAGGCACCGGAAAATCCCGGTTGAGAACTGTCTGGGTTGCCCTGTCCTCAAAACTTCCGTCTCTGCTGTATTCCAGACGCAGAAGAGATTCCGTCAGAACTGTGATTCTGTAGTTTTCCCCCTGAATAATGCTTTCTTTTCTGGCCATCGGCCTTGCCTCCAGCTTTTCATTGATTCCGCTCATGTCTGATCCTCTCCTGTAAAATTTTTTTTCTTCCGGAGTTCTCTCTCCGTTTTCCTTTATTGTAATTGTTTTGTATAATACCCGCAAAGGTTTTTTAAGAAAACCTGCTGTTTTTATGCAATATCGTCATTTTTGCCTCTTTATCCTGTCGATATCTTCTAATTGACATTGGTTTCTGATTCTGGTATGATGTAAGCTGCTGATTGTGTATAAGAGGGTGCCGCGATAAGCATTTACTGCGCTTATGCGACACCCCTTTTTCATGCAGCAGCACATTTCAGCGTGACGAACCTTTATATAATGAAGGATTCGGGGCAGTCCCCCGATAGAAAGGATTATTTATTTTATATGGAAACAACGAAATTTGAAGAATTGGATTTATTCCCGGAAATTGAAAAAGCAGTGAGATACATGGGTTTTGAGGAGGCCTCCCCCATTCAGGCCAAAGCGATTCCTGCAATGATAAGCGGCCGTGATATTATCGGCCAGGCACAGACCGGAACAGGAAAAACCGCAGCCTTTGGTATCCCTCTTTTGCAGAAGATAGATATTAAAAACAAGAAACTCCAGGCCATTGTACTCTGTCCCACAAGAGAGCTTGCCATTCAGGTGGCGGATGAAATCCGTAATCTGGCAAAATACCTGCACGGCATTAAAGTGCTCCCCATCTACGGCGGCCAGGACATCGTAAAACAGATCCGTTCCCTGAAAAGCGGAACACAGCTTATCATCGGTACCCCGGGCCGTGTCATGGACCACATGCGCAGAAAAACCCTGAAAATGGAAGATGTGCACACCGTTGTCCTGGACGAGGCGGACGAGATGCTCAACATGGGATTCCGCGAAGACATCGAGACCATTTTAAGCGGAGTTCCGGAAGAACGCCAGACGGTACTCTTCTCCGCCACCATGCCCAAACCCATCCTGGAGATCACCAAGAAGTTCCAGAAGGACGCTGAGGTCATTAAGGTGACGAAAAAAGAACTGACCGTTCCCAATATTGAACAGTTCTACTATGATGTAAAGCCAAAGAACAAGGAAGAAGTGCTCTCCCGTCTTCTGGACCTCTATTCCCCAAGACTCTCCGTAGTGTTCTGCAATACAAAGAAGCAGGTGGACCTCCTGGTCAATGCCCTGATCGGCAGGGGCTACTTCGCTGCCGGCCTGCACGGAGATATGAAACAGGCCCAGCGTGACCGCGTGATGCAGAGCTTCCGAAAAGGAAGAACCGACATTCTGGTTGCCACAGATGTAGCTGCCCGCGGCATTGATGTGGATGACATTGAAGCTGTATTTAATTATGATCTCCCCCAGGACGATGAATACTATGTTCACCGTATCGGACGTACCGGACGTGCAGGAAGAGAAGGCCGTGCCTTTACCTTCGCCAGCGGAAGGGAGCTCTACAAATTAAAAGAGATCCAGCGCTACTGCAAGACAAAAATCTATGCGCAGAAGGTACCTTCCTTAAACGATGTTGCCAACACCAAAATGGAAAACATTCTGGAAAATGTGGACTCTGTCATTGAAAGAGAAAATCTTTCTCTCATGATCGATGCCATTGATGAGAAAGTCAACAACTCTGACTACACAACTCTGGACCTGGCTGCTGCCCTGCTGAAAATGTACATGGGCATGGTGCAGGAGGAGCCGGACGAGGAAGTTGTGGATTTCGGTGACACCGGAGCTGAGGAGCCCGGCATGGTCCGCCTCTTCATCAATATCGGTAAAAAACAGCGTGTCCGTCCCGGAGATATCCTGGGCGCCATTGCAGGGGAAAGCGGAATGCCCGGCAAACTTATCGGTAGCATTGATATGTTTGACAAATACACCTTTGTGGAGGTTCCCAGAGAGTATGCCAAAGATGTGCTGAATGCCATGAAGACCGCCAAGATCAAAGGAAATACCATAGCCATTGAACCTGCAAATCAAAGATAAGAAAAACATCTGCCGTGATTTGCATAACACCCGAAAGGGTGTACAATCATCCGATCGTATGTTAAAATGTCTGTATCCTGATAAAATAAGGGGATACAGACATTATTTTTATGCCGAAATACAGCATTTACATGCTGCCGGCAAAAGGGGGTATACCAATGAAGAAAAAAATTGCAGCACGGATGCTCTCGGCCATCCTGGTTTCCGCCATGCTTTTTTCAGTAAGCGGCTGCGGCAGCCGTCAGGCAGAAGAAGCATCCAAGAAGACGGAGGCGGCCGCAGAGACGAAAAAGGATTCTCCTTCTGACAAAGATACGAAGGAAGAGAATACGGAAGCTCCGAAAAGCACCGTAAAAATACTGGACGGAAAGGGCATTACACTGAATAACGGGGAGAACAATGCCGGTACGCCGCAGTCATACGGGGAACCTTCCCAGGAGACAGAAGTCCCTGCAGAGTCAGCGGAGACAGAAGTTCCGGGCAGCACCCAGACCGGCCCTCAGGAGATTCCGGACCCTTTGGCAGGTACGGAAGAACGCCGTGATCTGACTGCAGAGGAACTGGACGCTTTCTCCGCCTTTGTCAGTGACATGGAGAATTACGGTTTTCTGTGCTCTACCTACAGCGTTCCTCAGGAGGTTGACCTGGATCAGGTTTTATACACCGGCGCAGGTATGAGTTCTGAACCGCTTACTTTTGAGGAAAGCGCCGCACTGCAGGCAGCGGAGGGGGAACCGGTCTTTACAGATGTGACACATCTGACCTCACAGCAGATCGAGGACTTTCTTCAGCGCAAGATGGGAATCAGCCTGAGCGAAGTCAGCCGCTTTAGCTGGACTTATCTGGAACAGTTTGACAGTTATTATGTCCAGCACGGAGACACCAACCGTGTGACCTTTCTCTGCACCAGCGGATGGACAGAGGACGGCATGTACTATCTTGACTGCCAGACTGAGAGCGGCGACATTCACACTGCGCTGACGCTGGAGAGAAGCGGTGACACGTATCTGTTCCGTTCCAATATCATGCAGTAAAAAACTGCCGTACCGGCTGCCGGGAAATATTCTTCCCGTCCGCCGATGCGGCAGTTTTTACTTTTCAATACAATCTAGTCCACCACTTCTACGCTCTCTATGACCGGCTGGTCCTCCGGCGCCACACTTCCGTTACTGTCCGTTGTTTTCACCTCATCACAGATTTTGTCCACAACATCCATGCCTTCTGTCACATGACCGAAAGCGGCATATTCCTTGTCCAGATGTGAGGATGTCTCCTGTACAATAAAAAACTGGGAACTGGCGCTGTCCATATCGCTGGAACGTGCCATGGAGATGGTTCCTCTCGTATGCTTCAGAGGATTGTTGACTCCGTTTTTGGAAAACTCACCTTTGATGGTCTGATCCGCACCGCCGGTGCCGTCTCCCTTCGGGTCACCGCCCTGGATCATGAATCCCTTGATGATCCTGTGAAAAGTCAGGCCATCGTAGAAACCCTCCCCGGCCAGATTCATAAAATTTTCCACGGTCACAGGCGCCGCCGAGCTGTCCAGCTCCACAGAGATGGTGCCGTAATCCTTTATATGGATTTTCACATGATGCAGGTCTTCAGGTGATGCCTGGCTGACCGGCTCCTCCTGCTGTCCGCCGCATCCTGTCAGCAGAACAGACAGTGCCAGAGTCACTGCCGCAAGTAAACAGTTCCATTTTTTCATATCTCATGCCCTTCCTGTTTTGACCGGAATATCACGTTCTCCGGCCATATTGTCTTATATTATGGTCTATATTTTGGCCGCAAAATGCATCTGCGGACAACAACGCCAGTATACCATATTTTTCGTCCTCGGAAAAGACTGAGCTTCTTATTTTTATTTCAGACCTATATAAATATAAATGACTGCGTTCTCCACATCCTGATTCCGGTATTCTTCAAAATCTGCGCCGAATGCCCTGTCCAGATCCATCTTCCACAGCTCCTGCCAGAATGCCGCCACTGCACGCTGCATATGGCCTTTTACTGTAAATCTGGCATATCTGCCCGCAGGAATCCGCAGGCTCACCATACCTTCCGGTGCCTCCCCTTCTGCATCTGTCTCGCACCCCACGGTAAAATCATAATCGTCCAGAATCCCTCCGGCATATCCGGAATAAATCCCCAGCGGCATTCCGCTGCACTTATCCGGTATCGTATCGTGGATTCCCTGCACAAAAAATCTATCCCAGAGTCCGCCGATCACGGCTCCCACATCAGGTGCCTGGTTATTCGTACGTGCTCTCAGGCCAAAAACCTTTTTCTCTTCTAATTCCACAATTTCATATTCCATTTATAACAGCCTCATCTCTTCTGATTTTCCGGCCCGGACAGAACCCACAGGAACCGCCGGATACGGGATAAGGCTACTATAACAGATGAACCATGACAACTGTCTGTCATCATTGCCGGGGTTATTCCGTTTCTTTTTGATAACGTCTCTGCATTCTGCCGAACATGTCCGCCAGTTCCTTCCGCAGCTCTTCCGGTTCCAGAAGCTCTATCTGTTCCCCAAAACTTAAAAGCCATCCATAAAGACTGTTCCTGTCCACAAAATCTGATTCAAACAGCAGGAATCCATCCTCCTGTTCTGTAAAACACTCCACCCCGTACTCTTCAATGAGACGCCATTTCATACCGGATGCACACCGTACCTTCACATGGATGGAAGCGGGATAGATACGCCTGGGGGACCAGTCACAGTCAGGGAGCTGCCTTTTTTCAAACTTCCCGCCTGTATCCCGAAGACTGTCCATACGGTTTAATTTGAACATCCGGTAATCGTTTCTCTGCCTGCAGTATCCCCACACATACCAGGAAGACCACTGAAAAATCAGAAGATACGGCTCAATCTCCCGCTCCCCCTCTCCCCTTGGGGAATAATACCGGAAGCTTATGAGGCGGCAGGCTTCAATGGCATTTTGTATCCGTTCTATCTTTGGCGCAAGGGCGGATTTATACCAGGAGGACAGATCAATTCTGATATGGTCATTGCTGGTGAGCACGTCCCGGCTTCCCACGGACAGCTTCTCCATTAGAAGCTGATACCGGTTAGTTCCCGCCACACTGTCCAGGCTCCTGAGCCCTGCCAGAATGGACTGCATGTCCCCGGAAGTCAGAAGCGTCTTATCCAGCCGGTATCCCTCCATAATGGAAATGCCGCCGTTCTGCCCCTGGGTCGTGACCAGCGGAATCCCCGCCTTGCAGATATCCTCCACATCCCGGTTAATGGTTCGTCTGGAAACCTCAAATTTTTCTGCCAGATAAGGGGCTGTCACCTTATCCTGCTGCAGCAATATAGAGAGTATGCCGATCAGCCTGTCTATTTTCATCTCTTTACCTCAGTTTTCCTTACTATTTCCACAGAATATCCGCTTTTTTCCTGGGCGCGGTGCGTCTGTATTTCACATCCGGATATCCCAGCAGCATACAGCAGGAAACCATCTTTTCCCCGATTCCCAGCCACTCCCGCAGAACAGGGCTTTCCTTAATAACACGCATCATATAGCCGCTGTAGAGCGCTCCCAGGCCCTGTGTAACGGCCATATTCTCGATATTGGCGGCTGCAAGGCCTCCATCCAGAGGATTTTCCGAAGCAATGACCAGAAATACAGGTGTATTGAAAAAGAATGTATCCTTCTCCCTGTCCCGCTCCCATAATTTATAGAATAAGGAAAATGCCCGGGCATAATCCGGCCCTGTCTCTTTTAAGGACCGGATGATCCCCGGCATTTCCTGCCAGACAAGGCTTTTAAACTCTGCCAGCCGCTCTCGGACCACCACGAAAGTACAGTCCTGCATATTTTTGGCTGTGGCTGTATAGCGGCCCGCCTCCAGGATCTTTCCTATGGTTTCTCTGTCCGGAATCTCCTTCTTAAAACTGCGGATGCTTCTGCGGTACTTTACAGCTCTTAAAAAATGTTCACCGGAAACGGAAAACTCACCCTCCCGATACTCCTCCACATCTTCCATATCAAATTCCGGGATGGACACCGCATTGACCGGACAGACCGCAACGCAGTGGCCGCACTGGATGCACGGACGAATGGCCGCAGCTATTCCCTCATCCAGATGAATGGCACTGCCCGGGCAGTCCTTCACACATGCCCCGCATCCCACACAAGTTTCCTGATTGATCACTATCATGGCAAAATCCTCCTTTGCTGGCTATTGAAATCATATTCTGTTATAATAGATGGAAATAGAAACGGAGGGATTTATATGGAACTTATTCTGCTTTATTTGAAGTATCCGCTCCGCATGCTGGGCGCCATTCTCTGTGGTGCCCTCATCGGATACGAGCGGGAAAATCAAATGAAAATGGCCGGCATCCGCACACATTCCATTGTGTCCCTTGCCTCCGCACTCATGATGATCGTATCAAAATACGGATTTTTCGATGTCCTGTCCTCCCACGTAAACCTGGACCCATCCCGTATCGCCGCGGGTGTGGTCACTGCTATCGGTTTTCTGGGCGCAGGGGTCATCTTCACCCACAAGATGAATATCAGCGGCCTGACCACCTCAGCAGGGCTGTGGGCAACGGTCGGCGTGGGCATGGCACTGGGCGCAGGTATGTATGTTCCCGGCATCACTGCCACTGTCCTGATACTGCTTCTGCAGTTTTTCTTCCACCGAAATTTCCGCTGGCTGAAATCCTCCAGCATTGAGCAGGTGACCCTTATCATGGAGCAGGAGGATGATCTGCGCAGCATCCTGGAGAATACCTTTCACCTGGATGAGATCAAGATCACCAGCATGAAGGTAAAACGCCTGAAAGACAATCAGGTGGAAGTGAAGCTTTTCGTAAAGTTCCCGGACAGCTATGATATCTTCCATACCCTGGAGCTTCTCAGGAAAAATCCCAAAATCACTTCCATCGATCTATAGCTGTTATCTGACAGCAGGCTATGTATAAGGCCTGCTGCCTTTCTATGCCGCGGCATTTAAATCGTGATAAAACATGTACTGCTGCAGGATTCCCGCATATCCCTTATACCTTTCATGGGGAAATCCTCCCGGATAATGAGCCTCCAGAATCTTTTTCACATGAGTATCCACCGGAAATGCCTCTATATGGTAAAGTCCGAAAAGGCAGATACAGTCTGCCACCTTTTTTCCGATCCCATACTGTTTTACCAGCTCTTTGTGGGCAGTCTCATAATCTGCCAAACGCAGCATTTCCAGGTCCAGACTGCCGTCCAGGACAGCCTGCGCTGCACCTAAAATGTACTTATCCCTGTATCCCAGTCCCAAGGTGGAAAGGACTTCCATACCTGCATGCGCGATTGCTTCCGGTTCCGGAAATGTATCATACCGCAGCCCTTCCTCTGTATACTGTTCTGTTCCTACGGTACTGCACAGCAGTTCAACGCTTTTTCTGATGCGGGAGATATTGTTGTTCTGGGATACTAAAAAGGTCACTATCATTTCCCATAAATCCTGACGCAGGATCCGTATACCCCATCCTTCCCGCACCGCTTCCAGAAGATAGGTATCCTCCGCATCTACCAATCTTTTGATCGCGCCGTAATCTGTATGCAGGTCCAGATAATCCTCCCAGATTTCTCCAAACGCTTCCTCTGTGCAGGAAAAAGAAAACATGTCTCCGTTCTGTTCTATTTCCAGATACTTTCCAAAAGCGGTAAGGGCATACACATTTTCCCTTTTCCGGACCATTCGGAAGCACTGCCCGGACTCTGCGATCTGCCGCAGATCCAAATCTGCTATTTTTCTCTCTGTCATTCCCTTTCCGTTTCCTCCCCCAGTCTCTCTCCCATTTTCACAATGGTCTCATAACCGTTCTCTGTATTTTCCAAAAAACGCCGGTCAAACTTCACCGCATCCTTCTGAAAGAGCAGGATCACAGTGGAACCGCCGAACTCAAAGCGTCCCTTTTCCTCTCCCCTTCTCACGCTGCCCTCCTCATGATAATTGGTGATACGCCCCACCATGAGTGCACCTACTTCCATCATGAGCACCACCTTAAAATGCTCACTCTGCAGCAGAGAGAATTCTCTTGTATTTTCCTTATAGATGGGACAGACCTCATTTGCCGCCGGATTCACCGTATGAAATACACCCGGTATCCTGATATTGACGGATTTGACGCCGTCATCCACATAGCAGTAGCGGTGATAGTCATCTACGGTCAGACGGAAAATGCACGCGTATCCTCCCCGGTATCTCCCGGCAATACGTCCGGAACGCAGCAGGGAATCCACGGTATACTCTGTCCCTTTAATAGAAAAGCGTCTTTTCCCGTCAATGGGATAGACGCTCAGCTTTCCATCACAGGGACTGATCAAAGTGCCTGCATCCCCCTCTATGGGCCGGTGTTCCTTCTTGATCTGTCTTGTAAAAAAATCATTGTAGGAGGCATATTCCCGCCCCTCATACAAGTCAAGGTCGATGCCCTGCCGTTTCACAAAGGGTTTGATGAGCACTCTGGAACACCTGCTGTCCAGAAACCATCCACCTGCTTTGGAAACTCCGGGCAAAACCAGGACCTTTAAAGCCAGACGTCCTGCCCTGTGGGTATACATCCACCGAAGGAGTCTGTCCTGCCCGGAATCCTCTGTTGTGATCTTTCCTTCTCTGTCTATGTATTTCATCCCGTTATCCTCCTGTATCTTACAGCTTTCGCAGCCAGGGAAGCCATGGCCAGCCGTGTCTGAATTCTATGCGGTATCTGGTCCTGAGAATCATAATGCAGAGAGCCACAGCCACCACTGCCACCAGAACTGCCAGCGTGGAGTTCTTTGGCTTTCTAAACCGGAAATTCACCACGAACAGTGTCCCTACCACCAGAAGCGCCAGGTGCAGGCATATGATGAATACAAAATCCGGTACAAAAAACTGTATCATGAACACCAGCGGAAGCACCACAGCCATGGAGGTGATGGGAAGGCCCTTGTAGTATTTCTCCCCCTCCTCGCTGACCAGTGCGCCTTTCATTTCCATCACGTTAAAGTAAGCGAGCCGTATGACAGAGTTGACACAGTACAGCGCTATGATCACCAGCCCCACAGGCCCCCTCACGCCTAAAAGGTAACATATCATAGCCGGAAATATACCGAAACAGACCACGTCACACAGGGAATCGATCTGGATGCCAAATGATTTCTCATCCTCTGTCCTGTTTTTCATGGAGCGGGCGATTTTTCCGTCAAACATATCACACAGTCCTGACAAAGCCAGGCAGAACACTGCCACCTTAAATCTGCCGTGTATTGCCTGCGACATTCCGAATACGGAAGAAATCAGGCTTATATAAGTCAATATCACTGAATAATTATAAAATCCTATCATCTTTTTTCTGTCCCTCTTTTCTTTATCCTTCCCGGTACATAAGGCGCCGGTTCTCAAAACCCTACGCGGCACTGTCCTGGACTTTACGTCCTATTGTAAAATGCGCAACTGCAGTCATACCCGCGCTGAAAAGCAGCTGCACGTAAAAAGCGATCCCTCTGCTTAAAACCATGCCGGGCAGCAGCAGGCTGCCCACAAAAATCGTCTTGAATATGATCAAAAACAGATTCTCACTGATTCCCATTCCTCCCGGCAGAGGCAGCATATCCACAGACACAGACACTACCGCCTGAAGCATGACCACATCATAGACACTTGCCCCGTGCAGACCGAAGGCCCGGTAAACAAACCATGTCACAAAAAACAGGGCAAATCTCTGCAGAAATGTGATCAGCAGCACATTTACGATCACTTTCCCATGTCCTTTCAGGTAATCCGAAGTAACCGTATAGTGATTCATGGACTCTTCCAGTTTCCTGGTCCTCTCCTCTTTTTTCCTGAAAATCCGCACATGTTCCAGAATCGCAAGTCCCTTCATCATAATGAACTTTGCCAGTGAGGGACACAGCACCAGGACAGACATGGCAATGCAGCAGAATACATTTAAAGCCACTCCCAGATAAAAGACCGGAAGAATTCCTTCCAGATATTTATGTACAAACCCTCTCTGGAAAAATGCAACAAAAAGGCCGATAAACACCAGCACCGATTTGTACGTGATGGTAACGATCATAAGCACCAGTGTAGCCACCGGAACGGGAATCTTGTTTTTCCTCATATAATAAATCTGCATAGGCTGCCCGCCGCTTGCGGACGGCGTGATACAGCTGAAGAAGAACCCGATACAGGAATACTGGAAGCAGGTCCTTTTCTT
This sequence comes from Blautia caccae, assembly GCF_040095955.1. Lineage (NCBI taxonomy): Bacteria > Bacillati > Bacillota > Clostridia > Lachnospirales > Lachnospiraceae > Blautia > Blautia caccae. The sequence goes on from NZ_JBBMFP010000026.1 coordinate 32,536, forward strand.
TGTCCTGATACTCAGTGTTCCCAGCATGTAATGGATAATGATGGATTCTCCCCAGATAAAAATGATCACGCCCAGCACCGCCGGAAGAAGATACCAGGGGTTCACCCTGACGATGGCCTTCAGCACAGCATGGAGATCCTCCCCGTGGAAAACACTGTATATGGTCAAAATGAAAACCGCTGCAAGAAACAGTCCGTTTCCTATTTTTTTCTTTTTACTTGTCAAACTTCACTCTCTTTCCCGCAGGCACTTTTTCTCCTGCTAAAAAACATTTCATATAATCTGTCAAATACTTTTTTAGACAGCCTGTAAATATTCGTATGGAATGCAATATAATAAGTAATTTCCGCTATGGCGATCCCGCCGAACACATCCACTATGTAATGCTGTTTTGTCACCTGCGTGGACACACATACCAGCAGGGCAAACAGGCAGGAAAATACCCGGTACGCCTTCGGAACCGATTTTCTTCCCCGAATGCCGATAAAACAAAACCAGCTTACCAGGCAGTGGATGGAGGGGAAGAGATTCACCGGCGCATCCATGTTATATACAGCCTGCAGCAGAGTCACCCAGATGCCCTCCCCTTCAAGCGCAGGCCTGACATTCGTTGTTGGCAGCACTAAAAAAAACACACAGCAGACCAGCCTTGACATCATGTCTGCCGTGGCAAAACGGATACAATGTTCCTCGCCCTGCCTTGCGATCAGTATGTAATTTATAATCCAGAACAGATAGCAACCCAGATAGACGGATACAAATCCGGGAACCAGAGGTACCGCCCTGTCAAAGGGCAGCGTCAGGTCATAATGCTTCCATTCGCCGGCAAGCTTGGCAATCCCAAAATACACAATACAGTTCACTGTCACACAGGAAAGCAGCGGAAATACTGCGTATGAGGGAATCCATGCATTCTTTTTCTGTTTGTTCTGCATAGTCTGTCTCCTTAATACATCTAAAAGGTATTATAACAGATTTCAGCAAATAGTCTAATAAAATTATCTTAATAACAATATTTTACTGTTTTGCGCAGGTTAATGCAAAAGAGCATCTGCCGGCTCAGTCGCCGCAGATGCTCTGTAAAAAATTCTTATTTTATTTTGTTATTTCTTATTCTGTCCGTCTTCTCTTGAGAAGACACACGATTCCTGCAAGGGAGAGCACAGCAACGCCTGCAAACGGAAGGATTGGTGTTTCATCTCCTGTTTTCACACTTTTGGCACCATTTCCGGAACCGGAACCGCTTCCTTTGCCTGAACTGCCTTTTCCTCCAGTGTTTCCGGGCGCCTTGGGTCCGGAACCTGATTTTTTCTTCAGATTCTTCATGGCTTTTTCAAGTGCCTGCGCTTTTTTGTCTACATCACTCTGTGACGCGCCGTCAGCGTCCAGGATTGCCTTTGCCTCCTTTAATGCCTGGCTGAAGGTTTGAAAGCTTGCTGCTGTGTAATCTTCTTTTTCCAGCTTTTCCGCCTTTTGGATCAGGGCTTTGATGCGGCTCAGATCCAGGCTGCTTTCGTTGTTTACCTTCACAAGCTGATTCATTGCTGCCTGCAGTTCTTTACCTGCCTTGTCCACAGTCTCCTGGTCCGCTGCTTTGTCAGCCAGAACTTTCTGGGCGTTTACCAGTGCCAGGTCAAAGACTGCCCATGTATCTTCCGTATAGTCAGCTCTTGTAAAACCATTGGCCTTCTCCACAAGCTTTGCAAGTGCTGCCTTGTCTGCCTCCTGCTCCGGGTCTTCCGGATCTTTTTCCCTTAATACCAGGGCTGCCATGGCTGCATTCAGAAGAGCTGTCTGCTCCTCCACCTGCTCCGCAGTGGCGGCCTCATTCTCAAAGACTTCTTTTGCTGCCTTCCAGGCCCGGGCAAATCCTTCCCAGCTCTCTTTTGTATATTTGGATTCCTCTTTTTTCTCTGCCTCCTCAATCGCTGCTTTCAAAGCTTCTTTATTTACCACATCTGCATCTTTTTTCTCCAGGTTCTCCATAGCAGACCGCAGGGCATCTCTTGCGTTGTCGGCTTCCTCCTGTGTGATATCTTCTTTTTCCGCCGCAGCTTTCGCTGCTGTCAGAGCCTCTGCAAACAGATTCCAGGTTTCCTCTGTGTAAGCATCCTCTGTCTTCTTCTCAGCCCGGGCGATCATACTGTTAAGCTCTGTCAGATCTGCTTTTTCGGTCAGGCCTGATATGGCATCGTTCAGTTCTGCCAGTACAGCATTCACAAGTGTCTGGTCCGCATCTGTATCGGCATAAATATCTTTTGCCTTTTCATAAGCTTTTCGGAACGCTTCCCAGCTTGCTCCTGTGTAATCTGCCTGCTGTTTTCCTGCCGCCTCAGCCAGTGCTTCCTTCAGCAGTGTTTTATCCGCGTTTTCCTTGATTTCATCTGCGTACCGGCCCATTGCCTGCCATTCAAGGACTCCGGTTCCCCTTGACGGGTCTTCCTCACTGCCCTCCCGCAGAGCCGGTTTCATAATCATCCGGATGGAGGTTGTGGTAATCTTGTCAAATGTTATCGTGTTAAATGTATCCGCATCGCATCCCATACGATTTTCAGAAACAGGAAGCCATGTACCCTCCTCACTGAGATACTCAATCTGTGCGGATGCAGGAAGGAAATCCCCGTTTCCATTTTGGAAGAAGTATACACTGCTGCCTTCCAGAACCACCGGTTTCTCCCAGGTATAGGATACCCAGCCGTCTTGTATGCTGCCGTTCTCATCGTAGCGGTCTAACCAGTTGTGCCATGCACCGTTTGCTGTATCCGCAGAATTCTCGGGTACTGCGCCGTCATTTAAAGCTGCAAGTCCGCCCAGATCGTATGGTCTGCCGTCCTGTCCGTCATAGCTGCATAATCCCTCTGCCGCCGCACAGGCCGCCATATTTCTGACCCCTGATTCAGTGCTGGCTTCTGTAAGGTTTTCCATGGCCTCCATAAGGCTGTCAAGAGCGTTGTCAACCTGCTCCTGATCCGTATATATGTCATTCAGAACTTCTTTTGCATTTTTCAGCGCCCGGTCGAATATTTTCCAGGAGTCCTCTGTATAATCTGTCTCCTGTTTCTCCTCTGCCGCCTCTACAGCTTTCCTGAGCGTATCTTTGTTTGGCAGTTCTTTTGCGTAAATGCCCATTACCTGCCATTCAAGGACTCCGGTTCCTCTGGAAGGATCTTCCTGATTCTCTTCCCTGAGGGCCGGTTCCATGTTCATACGAATCGCTGTGGTGGTGATTCTGTCAAATGTAGTGGTATTGAATCGGTCAGCTTCACAGCCAAGTCCCTCTGCACCTGTAACCGCGTTCCAAATGCCTTCCTCATCCAGATACTCAAACTGTACTGCTTTTGGAAGGAAATCTCCGCTTCCGTTCCTGAAATAATAAACGTTGGTGCTGTCAAGAACCACCGGTTCATCCCAGGTGTAGGATACCCATCCGTTAAGAACCTGGTTTTCACTGCCGTAACGGTCATGCCAGTTGTGCCATACAGGGCTGCTCTGGTCTGCAGAATTTTCGGGTACTGCGCCGTCATTGAGGGCTGCAAGGCCGCCCAGATCACTGAGCCGTCCGTCCAATCCGTCATAATTGCACAGGCCGTCCGTCTTAGCTCCCAAGGCCAGATTACGGATACCATCTCCGCCCTTTTCTTCCAGATTATTCTGTGCTTTTACCAGCCTGGAAAGGGCTAACTTCACTTCCTCACTGCTTACATCCGGATCGGCAAGGATAGCCTTAGCATCTGCCAGTGCCTTTTCAAAGGCTGTTTTTGTCTCCTGTGTATAAATCTCTGTTTCAATGCCTGAAGCCTCCTCCACAGCTTCTGTGAGAGCCGTCTTATCTGCTTTTGCTATGGTGCCGTATACCTTCCATTCCATCAGGCCAACACCATTTTTACCATTTTTATCTTCATCCTGTTTTACCATGGTCACCCGGAAAGCTTTCGTTGTCACAGGCTCAAAGGATGTAGTGTTGAAACCGTCAATTTCTGTTGCGTAAGCGGTCGGTTCTGTTACCTCATTCCAATTTCCTTCCTTGTCCAGATATTCATATTTATAAGATTCCGGAATATTAATACCACCGTTTGTGGTGGTGCTTCCGTCATACCAAAAATAAATATCACTTTCGTTTAATGTCACATCTGTATCCCATGTGTAAGTAACCGTTTCATATTCACTTTCATTGCCCCATGTACCGTATCTTGCGTACAATGACGGATCCGGATCCTGTGAACTTTCAGGTACAACTGCGTCATTTACCGCCGATAACTTTTCCCAGTCGGATATAAAGCTGGTTGACGGTGTTGCACTGTACGCCAGATTTGCATCCATTACAGGAAGGGTGATCATCACTCTCTCCAGTCTGGCTGCTGCCGCATCCACCTCATCCTGGGATGCTTCTGTATTGTCAAAGACAGCCTGCGCCTCCGCTATGGCTGTATTCAGGATTTCCTCAGCACCTTCCTCAAAAATATGGAGATTCAGGGCTTTGGCCTTATCCAGAGCTGCCTGCAGAAGTTTTTTATCTGCTGCGGATTCATCAGAGTAACCGTATACTTTCCATTCGATCACACCGCATCCCAGTGTCTTCGGGTTCATGATCATGCGGAATGCTGTGGTGGTCACAGGTGAAAAGACGGTTTTATTATACTGATTTAATTTTGTATCAAAGCCGTCCCCGTTCTCCACATCTCTCCAATTACCTTCACGGTCAAGATACTGGAAATTGACGGAGGCCGGCGCAAAGTTGCCGTCTGTAAAATAATAAGCATCCGTGCCTGTAATGGTAACCTCTGCGTTCCAGGTGTACTGTACCCAGGCTTCTCCTTTCTGGTCTCCCTGCCAGTTGTGCCATACACCGTGTGACTTGTCATTGGAGTTTGCAGGGTCAAATCCATCGTTTAAGCCTGCTACACCGCCCAGGTCATCCGGATTATCAAAAACAGCTGTGGGTACGGCCAGCAGAGCGATATTCTGTTCTTTTCCCTCCACTACCTGAACCATTGTGGAAATTTCCAGTTCCAGGGCATCAATTCTTCCTGAAACCTCAAATTCCCCTTTCTTTGCGTAGGAAGATTTGTCAATCTCATTCCATGTTACCTGTTCATATTGGCACAGACCGTTGGAATACTCCACCTTGGCTGTTTTCGGCATTTCAGGTGCTACGCCTACAGAGGTGATGACTGGTGATACCACAACCTCTGTCACGGTAACTGCCTCATCGGATCCATACGCCGCCTTGATTTCCTCTGCGCTCATGGCTTTTGACAGCATTTTAAAGTTATCATAGGTACCGTTCAGCCATGGAGTGCTTTCAGAATAAGAACGTCCCAGGAAGCTGCGCTGGGTGGTACCCAATCGGCTGAAATCAAATTCCGCATCCTCTATCTCTGCGTATGCTTCCCCGTTGATATACAGCACTGCCCTGTTGTCTTTCAGGGTGACTTCAATATTCTGCCATGCATCCGGGTTGAGGAGCACACCTGATTTTGCTGTTATGACCTCTTTTGTCTTCTGGTTTGTTATATTCAGCGACAGTTCGTTGGCGCTTTCGCAGGCAGCGTAGAACAAATTATCATCCATATCGCCGAATTCGAAAAGTCTCGTCCCGTTTGTCTGTTTGCCGTTCAGTTTTATATCCATGGATATGGTGGCCTCTTTGGTATATTTTGTAAGGCCGCTTTTCAGCTTTACGTATCCGCCGATCTCTCCATCCATGGAAACACCTCTGCCGTCTTTTCCTTCGGAAAATTCCACATTTGCTTTCAGTTCAGCATTGATACCTGAACCGCTGATATCTTTTACAGTTTTATTCTCTGTATCAACATTTGCCTCCTCAAAATCATAAGAAGCGATGGTTTCCGGAAGCTGCGGTATGCCTTCCACTGTAATCTTTACCGTATCACTGGCTGTATTGCTTCTGCCTTCTGCTGTAAGTTTCAGGGTGTATTCCCCCGCTTTGTCAAATTCCACTTTTGTGGAAACCGCTTTATCGTTTGCAAAAGTGACTTTTGCACCGGCTGGCGCCTCCTCTGCTGTCCATGTCACATCAGGGGTTCTGTGCAGCCATGCGGCATCTCTTGCCATACCGTGGAGAACCGTTTCTTCCTCCATGGTAACCCGGGTATCCTCCCCTGCATCCACAACAGGTGTTGTATCATTCAGAAGCTCCCCTGGCTGAATCCTGATCCCGGCGCTGTCACCTTCCGGAATAGGCAGAGCCACGGTCGTGGTCTGATCCTGAGCTTCAAAGCTTCCGGCTGTCTGACCGTTGACAAAAACCTGATAGGTACCTGCCGGAATACCGGTAATGTCCAGATTTGATTCATGTTCCTGTCCCGTCACATTTACGATATCCAAAGAAATACTGCTTCCGTCTTTGGAAACTACTGCGCTGCTGTACTGATCTCTGTACAGTTCCAGGGAAACCTGCTCATTGATCAGGTTCAGTCTGTGGTATACGCCGTCGAGAGGCGTCACCTCATAGCTGCTGCCATTGTCAGAGACTTCACAGCCATATCCAAGAAGTCCGAATACCGGGTCTTCTGCCACATCAGAGGAAGCGATCCTGATTGCTCCAAACAGGGCCAGATCTGCCTCTCCTGACATCTGTCTCCATCCATTGTGGAGTTTTCCGCCTCCGGTTCCCAGTGCCGTATCATTTCCCATCTCTGCCTGATATGTCCAGGCAGCCGTGCCCACATTTTCCGCATCCGCGTCAATCTGGCCGGAGTTGATGACAGTGAAGTTAGCCAGTTTACCTGCATAGTTAATGCGCTGTGCAAGTCCTGCCTCCTCAGATGACATGCCGTTATCCTGCCTGCGCAGCCAGTCATCCATGCAGTATCCTGCCAGGGAGGCTGTATACTGGAAGTTGAACCAGTTTTCGCCGCAGATGGTAGTTGGATTTCCGTAATGGTACCAGATTGGCTGTACACCGCGGCAGGCCCTTGTCTTTTCGTTTACTTTTGCCATGACCTCCTCGTTTCCGAACATTTTTGCCATGGTATATACAGCTTCCTCACTGGTATTGTCATATGGGTATTCTGAAATGTACGGATATTTGTCATTGGCAAAGTTATTAAATTTTTTCTCCATGACAGATTCCAGGTTTTCTGCCTCTTCCTCATATCCTCTCTCTTTAAGAGCCTGGATAATAGATGGTGTAGTGGACTCTCCCATAAGTCCTGTATTCCAGTTGTATCCTACACTTCCTTCGTTATAGAGGGCATCCATAATATGATAACATCGGAGCAGATAGGTGTCCGCATCCTCTTTGTACTCGATCAGATCCGGGTACTGCTCTGCGATTTTATACATGGAAAAGTAAGTATTATAAATATGGGGGTATGCGAATCCTCTGTATGTCGGTGTACCGTTCGGTTCCGGCATCAGGAAATCGTGTATCAGGAAATCTTCCTGGTGTTCCTGCATCAGATTCTCCCAGATAGCTGTATCCAGATATTCGTCCAGGGCCTGTACCTGCTCTTCCACAGGATTATAGGAATTCATTTCCGCCAGATACTCTCCATGGACATATCCCCAGTCATCACCCCAGCCCCAGTATCCGTCAAAGGAACCGCGTTTTGACTTGCTGTCCATCATCCAGTCATCAAATACTTTATCCTGGATAGCTCCCGGCGCGTCCCACTGTGTTTTCAGCAGAAAATCCGAGTGCAGATTCAGAGCGGACTGTAAATCATCCATCATATAGAACTGCAGCATGGTTGTCTTCTCTTTCCCGTTCTGTCTATAGTTCACAATGATATCATTCTGTCCCAAATCTCCGAAAGCGATATTATAAATATGGTACTGCTCACCGTCAACCACTTTTGTCTCTGTAAACTCTGCATAGGTGTTATCCTCTGTCTTTTCGCAGGGCAGGTTATTGGATACCGTATTGGTGCCCCGGTGAAGGTTATTGGTATGAGGACAACGGAATTCAAAGGATATATCCTCTGACGGAACCTTTGTATGCAGATACATTTTTGCCGGCATATCCCTGGCGAATGTCATGCCCGGGACTGCCACTGCATCCATGATGCCCTCTTCATACAGGGTATCTTTCATCTCTTTTTCATCCGCCACACCTGTGAATTCAAACGCGTAGGTTTTGCTTTTTCCGGCTTCAAGCGTCATACTGGTACTGTCCATATAGCCCTTATTGCCTGATTTCTCATCTGCACTGACAGCATCTGCGTGAATATAAAATACATTCAGACCATTTGCCCAGTCAGCCTGATCCATACACCACTCTTTTTCTTCTGCTCTTCTCTGTCCCACCTGCCAGTGGTCCTGGTATTCAAATCCTGCACCTGTCTCCGTATCCGGAGTCATGAGCAGAAAATGCCCCTCACCGCTTGGTCTTGTGGCATACACATAGGAAGAGTCTTTTCCCACAAAGCTGTGGTCCACAGTGCAGGTTTCGTATGCCTCTCCCTGGTTTACCCATATTTCATGGAATGCCAGAGGCACACCAAAGTCACCGAAAATAAGATCTGAGTCCGTGGTATTTTCTACGGTGATTTCCCAGCGAAGCTGGTCATCCGCCAGGGAATAGGTCTCCACCAGCCTGAAATCCCTGATGGCTCTCTCCCCTTCCGTTTTCGTGTTGTCGTAGGTTACAACAATCTTATTGTCTTTTAACTCCACGCTTCTTCCCGCATCAGAGGAATTTGTCAGCGCTTCTGTCCAGTTCTCCTCCCCGCTCTTCTTTATCTTGAACATCAGGTCACCCATCCATTCATGGGCAGGCGTGTCCTGTTTTGGATTGTCATTGACGTTCATGACATAGTTGGTATCATATTCGTCTCCGACAATTTTCAAGGATGTAATTTCCCCGTACCTGCCGGTCTCTACATCAAAATATTCATTGCGGAGATGATATCCCTTATCTGTCTTCTCTGCGATGAATTCCCGTGCTGCTGCCTTTATCTCTATTGGGCCGAGATACGGCAGACAGGTTCCAAGAGTCATGGCTGCTGTCAGGGCTAAAGACAATCCTGAGAGTGCATATTGATTCTTTTTCATCTTATTCTCCCTTTCTTTAAAACGTTTTACTAACTATGGAAGAATTATACTTTATAACAATACCGTGTACAACATTTTTTTCTTATTTTATATGGTTTTTGTGATAAATAGAAAATTTTATCGCCCTATTATTGTACATTTTATACAATTTTAATTCGTTTTACTTTGGCAATAGGAAACAAAAAAGGTACAAGTCTGCAATCATCAGGCTACTTGTACCTTTTATATTATTTTTCCTATTTACGCTACTATTTTGTCTAAATAACAATACAATTTAAGGAACTTTGTGTATGAAATTTTATATTTTAGTATAACGTTTTACTTGTTTCACCTGTTTATATCACTGGATGGTACCGTACTCTTCTGCAATTGGATAAAATATCGGCTGATGTCAGTGTGATATACCGGTTTTTTGACTGTTGAATCGAGATATGATATTTTTGTTCTTTGTAGATTTTATGAAACAGATGATAGTATTACTGAATCCTGCAAATGGAATTGCGGTATATTACCTGGCAGGGTATTTTATATTCCCTCTTTTCCGCCTCTCCTGCCTGATTTTCTAACTTCATGGTCAAAAGTTCTGCCGCTATATTTCCCATATAGCTCAATGGCAGTGCAACCGTAGACAGCGTTGGGTAAAACGCTTCACTAATTTCTCTGTTATCAAAACCAATAACTGATAAATCCGTTCCTATCTTCAAACCTTTTTCATTGACATAGTCATATACGCCGCCTGCCATAATGTCATTCATAGCGAAAATCGCAGTGACTCCCTGCTGAATCAACTGTTCCGCAGCTGTATAGCCGTCCGCACGATTCCACTCTCCACTTATTTCCCAACACGGATTGAATGGGATTCCGTTGTCAAAGAGAGCTTTCATAAATCCTCTCATTCGTTCCATTGTATGGTGGCTTTGATGATTTCCTGTGATGACTCCTATTTTTCTATGTCCCATGGAAATAAGTGTTTTTGCTGCCTCATATCCGCCCTGTTCATCATCATAAATAACCGAAGGTACCTCACTGCTGTCCACTTTTCCATATACTGCTACTGTTGGGACCGCTAACAGTTCCGGAAATTGTTTCATCACATGGTAATGGCCTTCCACATATATGATACCTTCCACTCTTTTCGCAAGCATCTCCTGCATTTCGCCCTGAACCAGGCTGCTGTATTCTTTATACGTATAGAAAGCGTTGCCGTATTTCTGATACATTCTCATGTTGCCCATAAGCAGAGCATAGCCCTTTTTTTCCAGACAGGCGCTTATGCCGTCCACAATGGCAGGGGTATGGAATATAGTCAGATCTTCTGCTATGATTCCGATTGTTTTGGTATTTTTTTGTTTCAGATTTTTTGCCATATAATTTGGCACGTAATTCATCTCTTTTGCTTTCTGCAAAACCAGTTCCTTTGTCTCCTGTCTGGCCTTTTCCTTGCCATTTAGTATATTAGAAACCGTTGAGATTGAGACGTTACATGCCTTTGCAATTTCCTTGATTGTTGCCATGTTCATCCTCCGACAGTTATATTCTCCCAAATCCAAGAATAAATCCTGCATAACAAAACAGCGCCAGCCCAACGACCAACGCTGTAGGTAAATTACCGGGTTACTGTGCCATTATTATAGTTAGATTTTTTGCTGGTGTCAATGGGTTTTGTCATGATGGTCAAGGGGATGTGCGTAATCGGGAGATTGGTTGTTTGTGAACAACTACGGTATCTCCAAATGCAGCGCTGATATAAATGGCTCTATTCTGCACTTGATTTGTAAAGAGTGGATTTTTCCTTTGTTGGGTATTTGGTTTTATTGCTGTTTCAGTTTACATCCTTCTTGCGGAGAGGGACGTTTCCCCGGCCGTATTCTTTGTCTGGGTGTCATATTTCAATCCACACCCTCCTCGCGGAGAGTGACGTTGTTGTGGTCAGGTGTATGCTGAGATGATACATTTCAATCCACACCCTCCTCGCGGAGAGTGACAGCTGTTCACTGCTGTAAAGGTCTGGTATCCCATATTTCAATCCACACCCTCCTCGCGGAGAGTGACCGATTCTGGGTTTATCACATATAGCTTTTTACCGGATTTCAATCCACACCCTCCTCGCGGAGAGTGACATGGCTGCTGTAAAAAGGCAGTATAGAGATGTAATTTCAATCCACACCCTCCTCGCGGAGAGTGACTATTCACTTTCTCATGGCTGAAATCAGCCGCCGATTTCAATCCACACCCTCCTCGCGGAGAGTGACATGAGCATATTTGATTTCCCGGAGGTGATGCCATATTTCAATCCACACCCTCCTCGCGGAGAGTGACTCATTGAGGCTTCCCCGGTATCCAGGTTGATATAATTTCAATCCACACCCTCCTCGCGGAGAGTGACGCTGCCAGCAGGCGGATTTCGAGTATCAGAACCGGATTTCAATCCACACCCTCCTCGCGGAGAGTGACGGGAACAGTGGCAGACCCTGCAGCTCAAAGCCCTGATTTCAATCCACACCCTCCTCGCGGAGAGTGACGTTCGTTTTCAATAGTTACCGTTCTTACTTGTCCATTTCAATCCACACCCTCCTCGCGGAGAGTGACTCGGATCTCAAGGTATTCAAACACGTTTCCGCCGATTTCAATCCACACCCTCCTCGCGGAGAGTGACGAGGACAAGCAGGAGTTTAAGGAGATGCTTGTGATTTCAATCCACACCCTCCTCGCGGAGAGTGACGCCATCCGTCCTCGTCAACCTTGTCTGATATGCAATTTCAATCCACACCCTCCTCGCGGAGAGTGACGGAGGCAGGACGCCGCTCCCCTGCTCCCTGGGCGATTTCAATCCACACCCTCCTCGCGGAGAGTGACGGTATCAAGGCTGGTAATGGATTTTTACAGGAGAATTTCAATCCACACCCTCCTCGCGGAGAGTGACGTGAGACGGGTGCAGGTAAGACACGGACAGTCATGATTTCAATCCACACCCTCCTCGCGGAGAGTGACGTGATGGTATGACATGGATTATCAATAAAATCATTATTTCAATCCACACCCTCCTCGCGGAGAGTGACGTTATGCTGACAGATGTATCAGACAGAACATGTATTTCAATCCACACCCTCCTCGCGGAGAGTGACACTCTTTTTTTAAGTTCATCAAAAACGAGTATTGATTTCAATCCACACCCTCCTCGCGGAGAGTGACTCATAAAGGTCAGGACAGGGGGCGCAGGGTACGATTTCAATCCACACCCTCCTCGCGGAGAGTGACAGCTTTCATCCCTGATTTCCGGGGAGTATACATTATTTCAATCCACACCCTCCTCGCGGAGAGTGACTCTCATGTTCGACTTACGCAGTACATCATCCCCCAATTTCAATCCACACCCTCCTCGCGGAGAGTGACTCTGTACTCTGCTTATTCCAAGCTTTACATCGTTATTTCAATCCACACCCTCCTCGCGGAGAGTGACCGGATGGCACAGCTCATGGCGTTCAGTGTGCCATAATTTCAATCCACACCCTCCTCGCGGAGAGTGACTAGAAATAATTCAGCCTCTATTTTGTATGTACTGGATTTCAATCCACACCCTCCTCGCGGAGAGTGACAGGAATCCGGTCAAATGGTTTTGCTTTACGTGGAATTTCAATCCACACCCTCCTCGCGGAGAGTGACGAAAAAAGATAGGGAGAAGGAGAAAAGGAAAATATTTCAATCCACACCCTCCTCGCGGAGAGTGACGCAGCGCGTCCCATCCACCCAACCAGTAGGCCAGATTTCAATCCACACCCTCCTCGCGGAGAGTGACCTCTTCACGTCGTTTGTCTTTTACCGAGGGAACACAATTTCAATCCACACCCTCCTCGCGGAGAGTGACTCTATCTCATCCATAGTAAACACACAATCTGGGATATTTCAATCCACACCCTCCTCGCGGAGAGTGACGCGCTGGGTCCTCTTCGGCATCAATCGGCACATAGATTTCAATCCACACCCTCCTCGCGGAGAGTGACTGCCCTTTAGGCTATGTCTTCTCTCGGCAGTCCTGATTTCAATCCACACCCTCCTCGCGGAGAGTGACTTTCATACTATCCTCAACAGCATCCTGTATACCCAATTTCAATCCACACCCTCCTCGCGGAGAGTGACACTTAAAGCAGTCAAGTGGATATTCACAAGCATGATTTCAATCCACACCCTCCTCGCGGAGAGTGACGAAAGCAATTGTAAAACAGATGACACTGGAAGAATTTCAATCCACACCCTCCTCGCGGAGAGTGACCCGCAAAATGCTGGACAAATTCGTTCTGGCTCAGATTTCAATCCACACCCTCCTCGCGGAGAGTGACCGTCCCTGTCACGACTGAAAGATAAAGGTATCGGTATTTCAATCCACACCCTCCTCGCGGAGAGTGACCGGAAACGGATACCATTACGAGGCGCTGGAGGTAATTTCAATCCACACCCTCCTCGCGGAGAGTGACTGGTTTCCGTGATATCTCCAAGAAAAGCTCCGAGATTTCAATCCACACCCTCCTCGCGGAGAGTGACAAAAGCAGTCCCATGATCCAGAGTGAGATTTACATTTCAATCCACACCCTCCTCGCGGAGAGTGACCTCCCATCTGCACCGTACCGGTGGCTGTGTCCCGATTTCAATCCACACCCTCCTCGCGGAGAGTGACGGAAATCGATGGCAGCTCTCGCTCCCAGGTAGGAACCATTTCAATCCACACCCTCCTCGCGGAGAGTGACATGACAATGGATTCCACACCGGAAGAGACATACAGATTTCAATCCACACCCTCCTCGCGGAGAGTGACGCCAGCTTACCGCATGGATTGGCTCTGCCGAAGAATTTCAATCCACACCCTCCTCGCGGAGAGTGACCCATTGCCAGTGTGATCATATGTTTATTTATAGATTTCAATCCACACCCTCCTCGCGGAGAGTGACATTAGAAGCCATCAAAAAATCATTACCTGTAAAATTTCAATCCACACCCTCCTCGCGGAGAGTGACTGTCCTTTCCCCGCTGCCTCTCTGCAGCCTTCTTTATTTCAATCCACACCCTCCTCGCGGAGAGTGACCTTGCGACTGCGATGGAATGCTTCAGGTCGTCAGAAATTTCAATCCACACCCTCCTCGCGGAGAGTGACTATCCTCAATTAGGCATGGGTATCAAATATATTAAATTTCAATCCACACCCTCCTCGCGGAGAGTGACAGGCGCATACTGACCTCCAGGCGGTAGGCGTTCAATTTCAATCCACACCCTCCTCGCGGAGAGTGACGTGCCGTCTCCCTTCGGGTCACCGCCCTGGATCATATTTCAATCCACACCCTCCTCGCGGAGAGTGACGGCAAGATCGACCCGCTGATCGGTCTGAAGGAATTTCAATCCACACCCTCCTCGCGGAGAGTGACTCAGGGAGAGTTTCTGTGTATAGTTCCGGTATATATTTCAATCCACACCCTCCTCGCGGAGAGTGACTCACGGAAAAGGTCTATATCACTGATCAGGAGAATTTCAATCCACACCCTCCTCGCGGAGAGTGACAGCAGGGAATCCACGGTATACTCTGTCCCTTTAATAATTTCAATCCACACCCTCCTCGCGGAGAGTGACAGCAAAATCTCCCAAAATACCAACATCGTTTTAGAACATCTTGCACAAATATTACACATATATAATTCCTTATTTTTTATTTTAACATAATTATCCTCCTTTTTCCATAAAAATATAGGTGCGAATCTCCCTGGAATTTTATGTTCACTTGGGATTCGCACCTATTGAAATTATATTTTCTTTTTTAAAAAGGGTACTTTCTCCTTCCTGATTTCCCCCGGCCCCGGCAGATGAACTTTTGTCATCTTCCGGGGGATAAAAGAACTGCGTTTTATGCTGTTCTGTTTTTGATTATGACCTTTTTCTTTTTCTCAAGATACTGAGTGTGCAGGCAAATATAGCGATCAGTGCAACGGCGCCCAAACCTGCAAACATGCCGATTGGTGTCTCATCCCCTGTTTTTGCAGAAGAGGTACCTTTCTGGCTTCCACCGCCGGATGGTCTGCTTGGATTTTTGCCTTTGTCTTTATTGTTGTCAGTCGGCGGTTGGGGTTTTGGATTTGGTCCGGCTGTAACTTTTTCAAGCTGGTCCATTGCTGCCTGCAAAGCTGCCGTGGCTGCATCAATCTGTTCCTGTGTTGCGGTTTCACTTTCATAGATATTTGCCGCATCATCAAAGGCTTTCTGGAATTTTTTCCATGTTGTTCCTGTATAGTCATCTTTTTTCAGCTGTGAAGCTTCATCTATCAGGGCTTTTAATGCGGATTTATCTGTCTCTTCCTCTGTCTTTGCAGGATGTTTTTTAAGCTCTGCCATGGCTTCTGCCAGTGCAGTAATCTCTTTATTTACATCCTTCTGAGATGCATCTTTGTTATCATAAACAGCTTTTGCCTTGTTAAGTGATTCTTCAAAAGCCTTCCATGCTTCCTCTGTATAATCTTCTTTGTTCAGCTGTTCTGCCTGCTCGATCACTGCCTGCAGTCCGCCTTTATCCACTACGGTAACTTCCACCGGAGTAAGGCCATTATACGCCTCAGACAATGCCAGATCTGCTGTGTCTATTTCTTCCTCTGTAAGTCCTGGTTTATTCTGAAGTGCTTTTGCTGCTGCAAGAGCATTTTCATATATTGTCCAGCTTTCCTCTGTGTAACTTTCTGCAGAAGAAACATGGGATTCATAGCCTTCTATCATAACGGCAAGTTTCTCTTCCAGTGTTACAAGTTCAGCCTGAGCCTGGGTCAGTGCTGTCACTGCATTGTCAACATCGAGCTGTGTTGCCAGTTCACTGTCACGTACATCGATTGCATTTGTAAGTACATCTGCATATAATGCCCAGGATTTTGCTGTATACAATCCTGCCTCTTCTTCTGAAGGCGCATTTTCAATTGCCTCCGTAAGAACTGTTTTATCTACAACATGTTCAGGTTTTTGTTCCAAAGCATTTTTTGCCGCCTCAAGTGCAGCGATTGCATCGTTTACAGCCTGCTCATCATTTGAGCCTATCAATGCCTGCGCAGCTTCCAATGCTGCCGCATAATCAGCCCAGCTCTCTTCCGTATAACTGTCTTTACTGCTCTCCGGAACTGTATTTGCGGCAATGCCTTTTTCCAGAACGGACTGGATCGTAACTAATTTTTCCTTGCCTGCGTAAAATGCTGCGCGCAGTGCTTCCACTGCTGCATCAATTTCATCTTTTAATGCAGCCTTATTGTCTGCCACTGTCTGGGCTTCTGCTCTGGCAGATTCTACTGCAGACAGATATTCTGCCCAGGACGCAGATGTATAAATGGAATTATCCATGGCATCTACTTCAGCGATAAGGTTATTCAGCGCATCTTTATTTGCAGTGCTTTCCAAATCTTCCAGGGCTTTTGCAAGAGCCTTTGTCACCTCATCAATGGCTTTCTGGTCAGCTTCTTCATTTCCGGAAGCTATTCTTGCTTCTTCCAAAATAATGGACAGCGCTTCCCAGGTTTCCTCTGAATAATTGTCCTTTTTCAATGCATCTGCGGCAGTGATCAGAGTATTCAATTTGTCTTTATTGACAGCAGCATCATTATGAGTTACACCAATCCAGCTGATTACAGGATCCGGATTTCCGGTCTTACTGATTGTAACTGTGACCTTTCCTTTGGTTTCTTCTGTCACTTCAAATGTCTGATTTACCTGAAGGTCTGTGCTCGTGTTATAAACGGTAAATGCTTTTTCTGCCAATAAATTATCGCCGGAAGTAATCGTCATTTTTGAAGGTCTACCTGTATTCCACCATTCCTGGAAACCGGCCGATACGGTATAGGTACCCGGTTCCAGATCAAAGGCATATACGATATCTTTTCCGCTTGCGGCCCACCATCCATTAGACAGGTAGGTATCACCAGCATGATGTCCCAGATCAAATTTATCTTTGTCAACTAAATTTGTAACACCGACATATCCGGCGCCGTTTTCTTCCGTATAGGCTTCGTCCGGTACTGCATTTTTCAGTCTTCCCAACAGATTTGCATTGACAGTGTCATAGTATTCTGATGTATCTGCTCCACTGTCGAAGAAGTAGATCAACTTGGGATTTACAATGCTGATCTCGTGTGTAAACTCTCTGTTTCCATCAGTCAAAATTCCTGTCACTGCGGCAACACCCAGTTTGTTTTCATCAAGACTGCCGATATCCCATGTCACTTCTTTCTCAACGGAACCACTTCCGAAGTCTACCATAACAGTACCCGGCAGAACGTCTGCAATCTCGGATACGGAACTGACAACTGTCGGAAGTTCACTGGTCACTTCAAAGCTTGCCTTATTCTCCAGTTCGTCCAGTGTCCAGTCTGCATAATTTTTCAGCTGAATCTGATTGCCCGGAAGGAATTCTACCGGCAGCCATACATATCTGGAATCACTTAAATCCCCGCCGGAATCCGGATTGAACCAGCGGTCACCCATGTAAATAAATTTGCCGTTTGCTGCATCCACAGGGAATACACAGGTGCTCTGCGTATCAAAGGTAGTACCTTTTGTATCGCCAACGCAGGGATCTCCCATAACGGTCCACGGTCCAAGAGGATGATCCGCTACTGCATACTGTGCTTTATTCGGACTCCATCCTGTACAGCCGGAGTTGATGATATAATATTTGTCTTTGTACTTAAACATAGCCGGAGCTTCCCTGGAAGCATCGATAAAGTTTCTTGTATAATCCGATGCTGTCAGTTCCTCTCCCTCTTTGCCTGTTCCTTCCACTGCATCCGCAGGGTCTGTGATCAGTCCTGTGTAATCTGCGTTTAATTTTGCGATATAAGTTGTCAGGTTTCCATCAGAAGAATAGATCACATACGCCTGTCCGTCATCGTCTTTGAACAGATTCATATCACGCACGGCTCCGCCCACATTATCCCAACTGTGGTTTGCATCCGCGCTGTCATGCAGTTTGTATGTACCTAAAAGCTTAAATGGACCTGTCGGGCTGTCGCTGATGGCAACACCAGCTCTTGCTTTGCCGTAGTCTGCTGTGTTGGTCGGTGTACGTCCGTCTGCATGGAACCACATGACATATTTTCCTGTTGCGTCATTGTACAGAACTTTCGGACGCTCAATAACGGTTCTGTCCTCAGCCAGATTCCAGTAAACCTCTTCCAGTTTGCTGCTGTAATTCTCTGTATCATCTGGTGCCTGGTCTTTATAATCTCCGTACAGGCTGCTGAAATATTCGTCTGTCTCAAAGATAGAAAGATCGGCCTCATAGCCCTCTTCCTGGTCTTTGCCGTAATCCTCTTCGGATACCGGAATACTCTTGAGAACGGCACCTTCATCTGTCCAGTTATACAAATCTGTAGAGGTATACAGATGAACACCTACTACCGGACGGTATCCATTTGTCTTATCTTCGCCGTACCAGTAATATTTGGTTTCTCCATCGATGGTGAACTGCTGAATCTGTCCGCCGTGTGCCTGTATTTTATTACCGTTGTTGTCAAAAAGCTGTGCTCCGTTCGTTCCTGTGATAGAGCTGTAGGTGAATACTTCTTTCAGCGCATTATATGCTTCTTCCAGTGCATTCAGCGCATTTTTAATGGCTTTCTGGTCTGTTGACTGCTCTTCGATCAATTTTCTTGCCTCTGTCACAGCAAGATCAAAGTCTTTTTTTGTCGCGTCAGAATAGCTGTGTCCATCCATTGATGCCTCATAGGAATTGATCTTAGCCTCAAGGCCCTCCACCGTATAAGCTGCAACTGCCTCTACCATAAGATAACTGAGAACCGGGTCTCCGTACTGGTTCGTACGTTTTGGGCTGTGAACCATCACATTCAGTTCTCCGTCATGAACCTCAACTTTATAGGATTTCTCAACTAACTGGCCTTTTGTGAGTTTCAGATCGCTCTCAACAGTTTCTCCTTCCAGCTTAATATCCACATTTCTGGTATCCCACGGATTTTTGAAACCGGCTGTTACAACATAATCATTATTGGATCTCTGAGGAACTTCAAATTTATATTTGAATCCACTGACATCTTTGATAAACGTTACGCCTGTGTCGGCCATATAGATATAACTGCTTGTGATATCCGCTGCACCGCTGCCGCCTTTAACGATCTTTGAATTTTCATCATTCGGCTCATATCCCCAGCTTAAGCCTGTTTCCGCATCTGCACTGTATTCCTGGTCAACATTTGACTGATATAAACCACGTCTGTAACCATCCGGAACGACAGAGGCATCAGAGGTTCCGCAGTTTACAAGATAGAGAACATAATCATTGGCTGCGATCTGTTCTTCCGTATAGCCTTCTCCTAATCCTGTAATGGCATCCTGAATTGCCGCTGCGCCTTCTTGGATCTGGTCCTGTGTTGTTGCAGATTTCAGCATCAGCTCTCTGCCTGCTGCTACTGCTGCATCCAGAACTGCCAGCTTTGCTGCCGGGTACTGGGCTCTGTCCACTTCACCCGCTGCTGTTATGGCATCCTGCAGTTCACTTAAATCCAGAACCTTTTGAATCTGGATGAAGGAAAGTACAGGATCGTTATTTTTCTGCTTTGCCACACAGAATGTTACATCCCCGGCATTTTCAATTGTAATATCTTGTGAGTATGTGTTCCACGGGTTGTTTCCATTCCAAGTGTTGGTTTTTCCAATCTCTACAGTTTTTCCGTCCTGTTCTGCAGTAATAACCATTTCTCGCTGCTGATTCCACCACTCCTTAAAGCCAAAATTAACTTTGTAATTACCCGCTTCCAGCGGAATGGTATACTTAATTACCTGATCTTTATTCGCATACCAACCTGTATCATATTCATCCGTCACCGTTCCGTTATACTTACCATATTCATCCAGGTATCCCCATGAACCTTCTGTATACGCCTGATCTGCTGTTTCATTTAAAAGATCTGCATACTGGTCCATAGCTGCGTATTTTGGAGATTCCGGGCTGTTACAGTCAATGAAATAAATCATGTTTGGTGCCACAACCTGTACGTTAGCGGTTGCTGTCATTGTGGTGCCTTCCACGGTACCTGTAACTTTTGTATCTTTTGTCAGGTCAACGCCTTCCAGATCCCATGTAACTTTTTTCTCCAGCGTATTGTTTTTGTTTGTAACCACTTCTACCGTATCCGGCAGTTCTGCTGCAACGCCTTCCACAGTATATACATTTACATCATCAATCCTGACGATTTCTTCTGTACTGCTGTCATAAGTCACACCGTCCACAATATAAGTTGTGATGGAATTTGCCTTCAGTACTGCAGTAATACTCTTCTTTGCAGTGTCTGCCGCAATGGTATCTTCTGAAGACACATCAGCCCAGTTTTCACCGTCTTTTAATGTTCCGCTTGTACGTATAGCAGTCACATTGTCGCCCATGGTACTGAAGCTGGACAGATCAAATTTCCATGTTTTGTCCTCTCCTGCTGTGTTCACTGCCACAACGACAACTTTTCCGCTTTCCGGATCATATGCTGCCAGTGTGTCATCGCTGGAACCGATAATTGTATATCCGGGACGAATATATCTGGATAACTGGCCATATGCATAATATTTCTTTGTAAGCAGTATTTCCTGATTGTCATGATCGCCGATGGCGATTCCCCAGTATCCGCTGTTCATGTTAACACGGTTATAGAGCTCTTCCAGACTGGCATAATCCGCATCGCTGCTTGTTTTTATCTCTTTATCCACATGCATATCAATGGCATTCCATAAAATCCATGCATTTGCTTTCAGTTCGTTTACATCTGTCATCATTTGTTTTGCCAGACCAAGGGCGGCGCTCATCTCTCCTGCATCTGTTCCTGCAGTATAGGCACCGTCAACCTCTGACATCCACAGATTCTTGTTTTCCTTCTCTGCCAGTTCTTTCAGCTCAGCACGTCTGGAACCGCCGTATGTATGTGTGTCGATTCTCTGGATGATTCCTTTTGCTTCATCAGAAAGAGCATTGTAGGAGGTAATGGCCGTATCAATACTTGTCTCATCTGTGCCGCAGATTATGATATTGATTTCCCGCTTCTTCAGCTCTTCATTCAGCATCTCAATAATCTTTGACTGGGATTCTCCCTGGTCAAAATGGCAGCCTTCCTGCTTATTGCTGTAAGCTCCCCAGTAACTTGTATACGGCTCATTCATAGGTGTTGTGCTCTGAAAGGTGATAACACCCTCCTTGTTCCAGTGCTCGATCACATCAGCCATATAGACTGCAAATGCACGATAAGAGTCAGTCCTTAGATTATCCTTATTGGAATCTACTGCCCCTGAACTGCATCCGCTGTTTGTCATAAAATACGGCGGGGAATTGGAAAATGCCTCGGCTATGAAGTCTTCACCGCTGGCCTCAGCTGCTGCTTTCAAAATATTGATCTGATTTTCATCTGCTTTCCAGTTATAATTCCAGGCATAGCCGCAGCTTGCGTCGGCTCTGTCGTAATTCTCTTCATACCATGCAAGCTCATGTTCACTTTCATTTATCTTTGTTACATCCGTTGCATATCCCGGAATTGCGGAATCAGAACGGGTGATATGCTCACTGTGAAGGAATTCTTCCCCTTCCGGCAGTTTGCCCTCCTCACCGGATTTGATGACTGCCATTTTTACAAAATCAAGTGTCCAGTCACTTTTACCGGCGATATTAATCGTATTGTCTCCTGCATTCAGCGCAACATCGGAGATTGTTACAAGAAACAGCATATTATTATTGCCTGAAGCAATGATATGACTGTTAATGGTATCTGCATCGACCAGATAATCCTTTTCATCGTTAACACGTATTGCTACATCACGCTTATTGCTTCCGGTAAGAGTAAGAAGCAGTTTAACCGTATAATTTCCTGTTTCCTCGGCTTTAACGGTATAACGCAGATTGTCACCATCGCCTGGCTCGTCATCCAGTTTGTTTATCCAGCCAATCGACTGAAAGCTACCAACCTCACTGCCTTTTGTAATACCGAAGTCCGCGTCAGATACTGTGTATTTCAGGCTTTTCATTGCTGTATTTGTTCCGACAGTCATTTTTTTGCCTTTGTACTCTGGTTTGCGTCCTTCTGTCTCCAGGTCGTAAAATTCTGCTTTTTCGTTTACCGGCACTTTTGTCGGCTCTCCTACCAGATCACCACCGCCCACATTGTAACGGCCAATGTTCATATCCAGGCCCTCATCACTGAAGAAAACCCTTGCCGCTTCCTCTGTCATCTTATCACTGTAGCCAAGGCGGTTTGCCCACCAGCAAAGTGATGTACCCCATCCCTCAAATTCACCAAGTCCATCCTCATTGGTGTCATGAAAGGTAGATGCCAGGCCCGGCTGAAGCTTGATCACTCTGTCCGCGTCCGCTGCAGAGACCAGTTGAAGTCCGCCTAACGGTATGGATGTCAGGCAAAGTGCTGCGGTAGTGGCTGCAGCAATCCCTCTTTTAAAACTTCTCATTCTCTTTCCTCCTTTTTTCTTTTTGGTACACCCAGATATTTCCCGGGCTGCATGTCCTGCCGGTCATGCTGCCTACCATTTCTAATTATAAATAAAAAAACGGCTAAAATATATCACATATCTTAGCCAAAAGTCACATATCTTATTTCATTTTCCATTTTTTCCTATTTCCGAATTTCCTTCTGTACTCATTGGGATTCATACCCACCACCTGCTGAAATGCCCTGGCAAAATGGCTTTGGGAGCAGAATCCAAGATAAAAGGCAATTTCCTGTATCCGGTAATCCGAATACTTTAAAAGATTTTCTCCCCTCCGCACTTTCTCTCTGCGGATGTAATTGGTGATGGTGATCTTTTCCTGAGAGCTGAAAAGATGGGACAGATAGTCTGCATTGATATCCATATGTTCCGCAATGTCGGCTACCTGAATGGGATCATGCAGATGACTGAATATGTAATCCTTTACCTGTCCGATCAGAGGATTTGTCTTTGTCTTCTGCTTCTCTCCTCCCTGTGTGTTCTCTTCAACCACAAGCCTAGCATAGACAAACTGCGCCTCGCGCTTAAATGCCTCCACCTCAGGAACATTATCAATCTCCTCCACCTGCTGAATGAGGCTGTCCGCCAGGGAAAAGGATTTTTCCACGCTGATCCCTCCCCGGATGGCGGCTCTTGATGCCAGCGTGATATTGCCAACCGCCACATTTTTATGGGAACGGAGCGGATCTTTTGCAAGGACTCCGATTTCTCCCTCATAAGTCTCTGATATACTCTTTGTCAGAGCCTGGATATCACCCTTTTCAATGCTGTCCAGTTCCCGCAGTTCCTGCTCATAAGGGTTATGCAGACCCGCGCTTTCCTGCCGTTCAAAAATATCCCGGGAGATGCGGTTCTGTAAATTCATGGTGGCTGTATAATTTTGCTGGTTTCTTTTCCACAGCCGGGCCGCCGACAGCTCTTCACCGGTGAGATGCCAGTGCAGAAGCAGAACTCCGGAAACGAACTTGTCCAGAGGACAGACAGGAGGTATGTAACCGCTCTTCCTTCCCAGGTTATAGTATCTGCGGATTTGAATGAGAATTTCCTGGCTCAGAGGACCGATCGTTACCGGACCGGCTATGATTACCGCTCCCTTTGACAGCCCTTGGGCAAATATTGCATAGACCAGGCTGCTCTCCGTGAAAATAACCGGATGCTGTTCACTTTTTTGGGAAAATACTTTCTCCACAAATTCCGGATTTTTCTCGAAAATCAAAGTTTCTATGTCCCTGGCACCGAATTTCTGTATAATTTCTTTATCTGTACTAAATAAATGAAACGGAGTATGGATCAGATTTACCATATGCTCTAAAAAGTATGGCTGCAGCATTTTATAGTCCTGCCTTTCGTGATTCCTGTTCTCTTACTGACATGAAATAACTCCCCCGCATTTTCATACGGGGGAGCCTCTGCTTGGACACAATACGCTTTCGCGTACATTTATTCTATTGGCAAAATAGATTATTTATTATTCAGCGCTGCCTGTGCTGCTGCAAGTCTTGCGATTGGCACACGGAACGGTGAGCAGGAAACGTAGTTCAGACCCACTTTATGGCAGAACTCTACGGAAGACGGATCTCCGCCGTGCTCGCCGCAGATACCCATTTTCAGAGTCGGGTTTGTCTTACGTCCTTTTTCTGCAGCCATCTGTACTAACTGGCCTACACCTGTCTGATCCAGTTTTGCAAATGGGTCAGATTCGTAAATCTTGTTGCTGTAGTAGGAACCTAAGAACTTACCAGCGTCATCACGGGAGAAACCGAATGTCATCTGAGTTAAGTCGTTGGTACCGAAGGAGAAGAATTCTGCTTCCTCAGCAATCTCATCTGCTGTCAGAGCTGCACGAGGAATCTCGATCATGGTTCCTACATGGTAGTTGATGTATTCGCCTTTCTCTTTCATAACTTCCTCTGCTGTTGCAACAACAACATCTTTCACGAATTTCAGCTCTTTCTTCTCGCCTACTAATGGAATCATGATCTCCGGAACGATATCATATCCCATCTCTTCTTTTACTTCGATAGCAGCTTCGATCACGGCTCTTGTCTGCATCTTGGCAATTTCCGGATAGGTAACAGCCAGACGGCATCCACGATGACCCATCATTGGGTTGAACTCGTGCAGTTCATCACACTTAGCCTGTACTTCTTCTGCTGTCAGACCCATATCGTCAGCCAGTGCTTTAATGTCTTCCGGATCTGTCGGAACGAACTCATGAAGCGGCGGATCTAAGTAACGAACAGTCATCGGGCGTCCTCTCAGAGCTTTGTACATAGCCTTGAAGTCTGCTTTCTGGAAAGGAATCAGCTCATTCAGGGCTGCTTCTCTTGCTTCTACATTGTCAGACAGGATCATCTTACGAATCTTCGGAATACGATCCGGCTCAAAGAACATATGCTCTGTACGGCAAAGTCCGATACCTTCTGCACCCAGTTTTACAGCATTTTCTGTATCAACCGGTGTATCTGCATTGGTACGAACCTGCAGTTTACGGAACTGGTCAGCCCATCTCATGATGCGGCCGAAGTTTCCGCCTACAGAAGCTTCCTCTGTCTGGATATCACCTTTATAGATTTTACCGGATGTTCCATCCAGGGAGATGTAATCTCCTTCTTTGAATGTATATCCGCCTAATGTAAACCATTTCTCTTCTTCGTTGATCTTGATCTCTCCACAACCGGATACACAGCATGTTCCCATACCACGTGCAACTACGGCTGCGTGAGAAGTCATACCACCACGTACAGTCAGGATACCCTGAGCAGCGTGCATACCCTCGATATCTTCCGGAGATGTCTCCAGACGAACCAGGATAACTCTTTCGCCAGCTTCGTGAGCAGCTTTTGCTTCGTCAGCTGTGAAGTAAACTTTACCTGCTGCAGCACCAGGAGATGCCGGCAGAGCGGAACCGATCACTTCGCCTGCTTTTAATGCATCTGCATTAAAGGTAGGATGCAGTAACTGATCCAGGGATTTTGCTTCAATACGGCAAACTGCCTCTTCCGGTGTGATCATGCCTTCGTCTACCAGGTCGCAGGCAATCTGGATAGCTGCCGGAGCAGTTCTCTTACCGTTACGTGTCTGCAGGAAGTACAGTTTTCCTTCCTGAATTGTGAATTCCATATCCTGCATATCGCGGTAATGGTTTTCCAGTTTCATAGCCAGTTCCATGAACTGTTTGTAGCATTTCGGCAGGTCTTCTGCCAGTTTGCTGATTGGCTGCGGTGTACGAACACCGGCAACAACGTCTTCACCCTGAGCGTTGATCAGGTATTCACCATAGATACCTTTTTCACCTGTGGATGGGTTACGTGTAAACGCAACACCTGTACCGGATGTCTCGCCCATGTTACCGAATACCATTGCCTGTACGTTAACGGCTGTTCCCCAGTCTCCCGGGATGTCGTTCATACGGCGGTATACAATAGCACGCGGGTTGTCCCAGGAACGGAATACAGCTTTTACTGCTCCCAGTAACTGCTCCTTCGGATCCTGCGGGAATTCTTCACCATTCATCTCCTCAGAGTAGATAGCTTTGAATCTCTGCACCAGCTCTTTTAAATCATCTACAGTTAACTCTGTATCGTACTGAACGCCTTTTGCTTCTTTTACTTCATCAATGATTTTTTCAAAGAAAGATTTCGGCACTTCCATAACTACGTCAGAGTACATCTGGATAAAACGTCTGTAGGAATCATATGCGAATCTCGGGTTTCCGGTTTTTTTAGCAAAACCTTCCACTGCGATGTCGTTCAGACCCAGGTTCAGGATGGTATCCATCATACCAGGCATAGATGCTCTCGCACCAGAACGTACAGATACCAGTAACGGATCTTCATTATCTCCAAATTTCTTTCCCTGAATTTTTTCCAGTTCTGTCAGAGCCTCAAAAATCTGACCCTGGATTTCTTCAGAGATTTTTTTGCCATTGTCGTAATAGTTTGTACAAGCTTCAGTTGTTACAGTGAAGCCCTGCGGAATCGGCATACCTAAGTTGGTCATTTCTGCCAGGTTGGCACCTTTACCACCGAGCAGGTTTCTCATGTTGGCGTTTCCTTCACTAAATAAGTAAACCCATTTTGCCATTTTGAACATTCCTCCTAAAAGTAGTTGTATGACTTGTACAGAGAAGCGTATCCCCCTCTGCCGTATCACGCCGGCGGGCAAAGCCCGCACACAACCTATTTTAATCATTTTGGGAATATTAGTCAAGTAAGAATGGTAAAAATCATGAAAATTGGGGGTTTCCCATGTTTTTATGGGAAAAGCGGTCCGAAATTCGTCATTTCGGACTGTCTGTGCTTACGGAAGCTGTTTTCCGGCAGCCATATACAAAGCATACCACTCTTCTCTGGTGAGACGCACATCGGATGCCCGGCAGATTCCCTGTATACGCTCCCTGCTGGTACTGCCCACAATGGTCTGTATCCCGGCGGGATGACGAAGGATCCAGGCAACTGCAATGGCATTGCCGGTCACCTGATACTTCTCGGCAAGTTCGCCGATCAGACGGTTCAGTTCCGGATATTTATCACTGTTTAAAAAGACACCCTCAAACATTCCGTACTGGAAGGGTGACCACGCCTGAATGGTGATATCCTTCAGACGGCAGTATTCCAGCACACTGCCGTCCCTGTTGGCACCGGCATCATTGTGCACATTAACATTGATCCCGGAATCAATAATGTCACAATGGGCAATGCTGAACTGGAGCTGATCTATTAAAATCTTTTTGCCGCAGTAATGATTCAGAAGTTCAATCTGCATGGCATTCTGGTTGCTGACCCCAAAATAGCGCACTTTTCCCGCTCTTTCCAAAATGTCAAATGCCTCTGCCACCTCTTCCGGCTCCATGAGCGTATCGGGGCGGTGCAGCAGCAGGATATCAATATAATCCGTGTTAAGGCGGGCAAGGCTTTTGTCAACGGATTCCAAAATATGTTTTTTGGAAAAATCATAACAGATACCCGGGCGGATAGCACATTTGGTCTGAATGAAAATCTTCTCTCTCAGCCCCGCGTCTACAGCCTGACCAAAAATTCGTTCCGCCTCTCCCCCTGCATATATGTCTGCATGATCAAAAAAATTGATTCCGCAGTCCACAGCGGTATCAATAAGGCCTCTGACTTCCTTTACAGAAGGCAGGCCGGTGATCCTCATACAGCCCAGCCCTATTTCCGACGCGCTTATTTTTCCTTTTCCAATCTCTATTTTTTTCATTTTTCTTCCCCTTTCTCTGCTTTTATCCTCACCGGATATTTTTGTTTTCTTGTAACTATTCTGTCTGCGTGTTCTTTCCTTTACAGTTCATTTAAATTTTGTAAAGCTTTCACATAAATCCGCACTGCCGTTTTCAGACTGCTGAGTGACTGGGCCTCATCCGCACTGTGACAGCTTCCATGGCCTTTTGGCAGTCCTGCTTTTTCCCAGTCAGACTGAAGCCCCGGGCCAAATCCCACTGCATTCGGAATCTTTCTGGCATATGTCCCCCCGCCCATGACGTACGGCTTTTTTCCATCCTTTACGATTTCCTCGTAGGCATTGGTCAGACAGGTGACAAACGGCGTATTCTTGTCCACATAAGAAGGCGGATCATCCTTAAAACTGCGGATGGAAAACCCGTATTCTCCTGCAGTTCTTCCCAGTTGTTCAAGAATCTTCTCTGCTTTTGCAGTGATGGGATAGCGAATGTCCATATCAAGGACTGCCCTTTCTTCCTCCATTCTTACAACCGTACCGGATGCGGTAAGCGCACCGGAAAATTCATCTGCACAGTCTATGTTAAGTTCTCTTCCAAAACCGTCCGCACAGGCTTTATCCAGAAATTCCAGAACTGCTCTTTCCTTTTCTGAGAGTACAGATAAGTTCTTATCCTCACTGTATATCTTCTCTGCCAGAATCCCCAGGGCATTTTGGGCCCCCTGAGGAAATGCTGCGTGACCGGAAATCCCCTCAGCCCAAATTTCTTTTTTTCTTCCTCCTAAAAGCCGAAGCTCAGCCTTTGCATATGCCGGGATGCTGTTTACGGCGTTTCCGCCTGAGAGAATCATGTTTCCTTCCAGTTTTTCTGAGGCAAATTCCACCCTGCAGATTCCCTTTTCCCCATAACACACAGGAAAGGCACAGTCTGTCACAAAGGACATGTCCGGGGCTGGATTCTCATTTAAATATGAAACAACATCCTCCATATCTACCTCCTCCCTGCATCCCAATATCTGCAGAAATGTCACTCTGGGAACCATTCCCTTTTCCTTCAGATACCCCATTGCGTACATACAGGCCACCACCGGTCCCTTATTATCCTGCACACCTCTGCCTATGAGAATATCCCCTTCCCTGCTGCAGGAAAAGGGCGGATACAGCCATCCCGTCCCCTCCGGGACCACGTCCAGATGGCCCCAGATCCCGATCGTTTTTGTACCTGTTCCATATTGGATCACCGCACATTTATCTTCAAAAGAGCGGCAGGAAAAGCCCCATCTGCTTCCTATTTCCAATATCTTTAAAAGTACCTCCCGACAGGCCCTTCCGTAAGGTGCGCTGCCCTCTGACTCCCCGGAGATGCTGGGTATTTCCACCAGGGCGGCAATATCCTCCACCATGGCATTTTCTTTTTCTGAAAGCCACACTTCCAGCTCCCTGTCTGTTGCCATATTTCTCACAGTATCCTCCTTATGTCTTCTGCTTTTCCAGCATCAGATCAAGTATGATCCGGTTCGCATCCTTCATGCCTGAATTGCCCAGAATCCCCAGATTTTCCAACGTCTTTTCTGCATTGACATGGACGATTCCGTCATGGCTGTCCGCTCCGCTCCCATTCAGTGCCATGTTGGCTGCCCGCACGGCGGACTGGACTGCCGTAGCTATTTTAAGTGCACAGCCCGGCTTTGCCCCGTCACAGACAACACCGGAAATATCTGCCACCATACTGTTGATTGCCCAGGTCATCTGTGCATAAGTCCCGCCCAGCATAAAGACAATGCCGCAGGCCACACCCATGGCTGAGGAAATGGAACATCCGCACAGCACGGAGAGCCTTCCCAGATAATGCTTGGTATGTACTGTGAGCAGGATACTCAGGGCCAGCGCGCGCAGGATTTTCTCCTCCTCTATTCCCAGCTTCTCGCCAATCGCAGCAATTGGAATCGTAGCCGTAAGCCCCTGGTTGCCGCTGCCGGCTGCGCTCATCACAGGTTTTTCACAACCGGCCATTCTGGCATCCGCGGCAGCCGCTGTCATAGCTGCTGCATAATTGGCAGAGTCCTGTCCCACAAGTCCGTTTTCTGTGCCGTCCATGAGATTTTTTCCCACCTGAAGTCCATACTTATGGCTGATGCCTTCCAGGGCTATCTCCCGGTTGATCTGCATGACTTCTCTTAAAAATTCCAGCTCTTTAAAAACTGCATGTTCAGAAAATTCCAGAATTTCTTCCAGAGTAACCGTATATGGCTCCTCTGCTGTTTCTTCTGCCTTTCCTAATTTTCTCTCTTTCTGATAACAGACCCTGCCGTCTTTTTCCACATAAACTATGTTCTTATGTGTCTCTGCTGTAATAGCCTTTGCCATATGGCTGCCCGCCCGAACGGTTACTTCTATGTAAACTTTCTCCTCTGTAGAAGCCAGTTCTATCCTGACTTTTCCCTGTTCTGCCAGGGCTTTTGCCTGCCTTTTTTCCTCCGGGCCGATACCGCTTAAGATCATAAGTTCTTTTTCGGGGCAGGCCGACAATGCGCCCAATGCCACAGCAATATCAAGTCCCGTCATACCTATACCCGGAATTCCCACATTCATGGCATTCTTGAGTATATACTGGCTTGTCTTTACCGAGATTTCCTCCGGTGTCTCTCCCAGGCATGCTGCGGCACAGGCCGCAGTCAGCGCAGCCGCTGCAGGTTCGGTACATCCCAGTGCCGGCGCTATCTCCCGGTGCAGCAGACTCTGGTAAAACGCCCTTCTGCTCTCCTCCATCTTCTGTCCTCCATCAATTTCTGTCCTGGTTCTGACCCCTGTATTTCTTCGGAGTCATCCCTGTCTCCTGCTTAAATATCTGTATAAACCGGGAAGTATCATTATACCCCACCATAGATCCGATATCTGTGATAGAGTAAGTATCCTTCTCCAGAAATTCTCTTGCTTTTTCCACTCTAATCCGGCGGATATATGCAGAATAACTGATGCCTGTCTTCTCTGCGAAGAGATGGCTCAAATAAGCTGCATTCATAAAAAACACCTTTTCCGCCAGCATTTTGACCGAGATATCCATATAATAATTCTTCTGCGCATACGCTTTCATTCCAAGGATGATATCTTCCCCCTTGGAAGACTGGCCCTCCCCATTACAGGCACAGTATTCCTCCGCGGTCTCCAGGAGTCTCTGCTTCATATCTCCCATACTGGAAAAATCCATGAGACGCAGCCTTGGTATGGGTCTGCCTGCCGCCTGATGAATCAGCACAGCAGCCTGAGCCAGGAAGATTTCCAGACTGTCCACATGAATCCTCCCTCTTTCCTCCATATCACGGAAAATCTCATCTAACGCGGATTGTATCCTGTCCCTGCTCTTTCTCTCCAGAGAAATCTGCAGGAAATTCTTCTGTTCCTCTGTCATTTCATATTTTACTGCCTTTATATCAGTGATCACACTGTACTCCAACAGATGTTCATCACTGTAAATCCTGTTTTCCAACGCTGCAGTCGCCTGTGCAAGGGCATTTTTCAATTCCCCCGGCGCCTGATTTTCTGCGCTGATTCCCAGGTAACAGTCATACTTCTCTTCCAGAAGTTTCTGTATAATACGCTTCTGCCTAAAGCGGCTCTGTCCGTCTGCCCCCATAACGATCATCCATATGCCCTTCTCGAGCTCTATCAGACGAAAGGCAGTCCAGACCTCCTGCCCGTATATATTGTGGAGCCAGAGCATAAATTCCTCCCGCTCAGGATACCTTCTCCCTGAAAACCAGAGTACCAGAACCTGATATCTCCAGAAGACTTTACCGAACATCCGCTCTGCCAGCAAATCTTTTCCGGTTTCCTCTTCCTGTACACTCTGGGCTATAAATCTGGTCACCATATCCTTTCCCAAGAACATGGCCTGTTCTTTTTTTCTTGTGCTCTGCTGTCTGAATTTCATCAGAAATTCTTCCAGCTCCGCATCCTCTATTGGCTTCAGAAGATACCCCTCGGCTCCGAACTTTATGGCTGATTTGGCGTACTCAAAATCAGCATAAGCGCTGACCATGATCACCTTCGCCTCCGGGTCCTCTCTCTTTATCTCCCTGAGCAGTTCCAGGCCGTCCATCCTGGGCATACGGATATCTGTAAATACCAGATCAGGCTCTTCCTGCCTGAAAAGCGCCAGCCCCTGTTCCCCGTTCTGAGCCTCCAGGATCTGAAATTCCCGTCCGAAATCCAACTCCATTATCTGTTTTTTCATGGATTTTCTGGCATAAATCTCGTCCTCTGCAATCAGTATTTTCATCATCTGCGTATCCCCTCTTTCCGGCGGCTAAAAACATTCCTCCGGCTGCTGCCGTTAAAAAAAGTTTACCCTTTTACAGAACCGGCTGTCAAACCTTTTATAATGTGTTTTTGTCCCATACAGTAGACGATCAGCATAGGGAGCATAGACATAAGGTATGCCGTAAATGCCATGGTATAATTAAAAGAATATTCCGTCTTAAAATTATACTGGAATAAGGGAAGAGTCCAGATATCCTTGGAACGGTTTAAAATAAGCAGCGGAAGCATAAAGTCATTCCAAATCCACAGAAGATCCATAATCAAAAGTGTGGCAAGCATAGGTTTCACCAGGGGAATTACAATCCTGATATAAGTCTGGAAAACGTTACATCCATCCATATAAGCAGACTCCTCAATCTCAAAAGGCAGCCCTCTGATGTAGTTCACAAACAGGAATACTCCCTGTGTCAGACTGTAGGCGGCGTAGAGTAAGATCAGCCCCTGACGGTTCAGCATGTTCAGATTTGTCATGAGTTTTGTGACCGGAAGCATGATGACCTGAGAAGGAATGAAGAGTCCCATAAGCAGATAATAGTACACGCCTTTGTAGTATTTCCCGTTAAAATTCCTGGCAATAGCATAGGATACAGAGGGTACCAAAACCAGGATAAGCCCCACGGATACCGCAGAAATGATCAGCGAATTCTTCGCGAATACCCAGTAATTATTGTTTTGGAACAGCTCCTTAAAATTGTGCAGATTCAGTCCTGACGGCAGGGCAAAGAAATCTTTTCCTGCCTCCTCCAGTGTCTTAAAAGAGTTGATGACAACCAGATACAGAGGAAACAAAATGAGGAACAGCCCCATAAGGATCAATAGATTTCGCAGGATAATCCATCCCATACCTTCTTTTTCTAATTTCATTCGTGGACGCCTCCTTTACTGGTAAGCTTTAACTGTGTCAGGGAAAAGACAGCCACAACCAAAAAGAGCACACAGGCCTCTGCGTTTGCCATGGAAAACCGCATGTTCTTAAAGGCATCATTGTAAATAAGGATGCCAATTACCTCTGTAGACCGCACCGGACCTCCTCCTGTCAACGCAAATGGGAAGTCAAAGGAGGTAAATCCCTGTTTGATCATCAAAACCAGATTGACAGTCAGTGTGGGCACCAGATACGGAAATGTCACGAACCGGAACCGCTGAAAGGGTGTGGCCCCATCCATTTTTGCAGACTCATACTGCTCGTCAGGAATCTGCTGCAGACCCGCCACAAAGATCACCGTCGGAAGTGCCACAGCCTGCCAGATATGTACAAAAACCACTGCGGGGAGAGCTGTTTTTCCCGTCATGAGAAGGCTCTGTGAAAGCCATCCGATTCCAAGTGCCTGCCCTACCAGCGGAACCACTCTGTAAAAAAGCTGGTCCCAGATAAGGGCGATCGTGATTCCCCCGATCATGGCAGGGACAAAAAATACAGATTTTGTAAATGTTCTAAATTTTTTCAGTGAATTAAGTGATAAAGAAAGCGCCAGAGAAAGCGTTACCACTCCCGCCACCAAAAGAATACTGTAGCAGACCGTAGTTTTTAAGGAACCCCAGAAATTTGGATTTTTAAACAGGGATATATAATTCTTAAACCCTACAATATGAAACGTAGTGGACATCCCATCCCAGTCTGTAAAACTGTAGCGGACGCCATTTATCACGGAGTATACATAGAAGAAACTGTAAAGAGCCACCGGAATCAGTGTAAACCCAAAATATATCCATTTTCCGGAGCCCTTTTTCTTCCATTTTGTATCCATTTTGTCAACCCCCTTCTGTTTTTCATGATTTTAGTAATAAAACGGCAGGCCGATGCCGGCACTGCCGTTTCCTCTGCATATTCCGCCTTACTTATTCCGCAGATGTAATCGCAATGGATTCATCCATTTGCTTCAGATAATTGTCCACATTTTTCTCACTCCAGAAGCCCTGGGTCACATTGTAAAGGTCTGTCACCACATTATTGTCAATGGTGGATGCCATCCAGTCATGTACCTGTCCGTCGGAAATCAGTTCCAGCATTGGCTGTACTCCCTCATCCTTATGGACCACACCTGTGATACAGGAAGGCGCACCCTCAGCGTCGCAGAAAAGCTGTGCATTTTCCGGCTGTGCCAAAAACTCCAGAAATCTGTAGGCACCTGCCTTTTCCTCCTCGGATGCCTTGGCTGAAATACAGACTGCTGCGTCAATACCGGATAAAGTATTTGTAGTCTCTCTCGTGTCATTTGGAAGAGGGAAGACGCCCAGCTTCAAATCAGGATTGGCGATCATAATGGTACCGCGGGCATAAGAGCCTGTGATGCACATAGCATACTGTCCATTGGCAAAGTTCTCATAGCACTGCATATCCGAAAGGGCAAGGGCATCCTCATTGCTGTAATCCAGCAGGGTAAGCATCTTTTCCGCAACCTTCTGAAAGCCCTCGTCACCTTCAATCTTACCTTCCCCGGCAACTGTCTTCTCAATGGTCTCCACACCCTCCGGATCAAAGGCAACGGTGCAGCACTGGAAGGTATGGCCTACACGTCCCGGGTCTTTTCCGTGAAGTCCCAGTGGTGTTACTCCCTTTTCCTTTAATGTGTTGCATACACTGACGAACTCTTCCCATGTTTTCGGAATTTCCAAGTTGTTTTCCTTAAAGATCGTCATATTGTACCAAACCCCCATATAGTTTCGGCTGAAGGGAAGCGCATAGTATTTTCCATCCTCCTGCTTCGTCATATCCAGGGCTGACTGCTCCACATTTTTCAAAAATCCCTGTTCTGATAAATCCTGTACATATCCGTTAGCCACCTTCTGATGGAACTGAAGCTGTGTAGGGAAGTCTGTGAAAATCACAGGGATATCACCGGATGCAACACGGGAGGTTAATACTGTAGGTGCATCGGGTACTGTGTTCATCTCAATCTTGATATCCGGGTTCTGTTCATTGAATTTGTCTATGATATTCTGGTACCCTACCTGGGCTGCTTCCTCTGACTTCTGCTGGAAAAATTCAAGTGTCAGCACATCTTTGCCATCCTCTTTTCCTTCAGTCTTGTCCTGAGTGTCTTCCTTTTTGGTTTTCTCCTGGTCCTTACCTGGATCTTTCGCGCCGCTGCTGCAGCCTGCCAGGCTGGAAACAGCCATTGCTGTACACAATAAAACCGCTAATTTCTTCTTCATAATCACTCATCTCCTTTTCTGTATGTATGTGCTGCTTCCACGGCTTCCCTGATATAGTCAAGACGGATGCCTTCCCCCTGTATGGTACAGTCCGCACCTATCATAATGCCCTTTGTTCCGAAGTCTTCAAGCACTGCCTGTACTTCTTTTCGTATCTCTTCTTTCGGTCCTTTGAGAATATTTCCCTTGTTGTTCAGGCCGCCGAGAATAGCACATGAGAAGTTCTCTCTGCCCTTTTTAAGGCTGTATCCATTGTCTTTTACGGACCAGTTTACCAGGTCTGCCGGATAGTCATAAAACCAGTCCACATGTGTTTTGAACGCATATTCCGGCTCCCCGCAGATATGCAGAATATTATACTTATCCTTTTTTCTATCCGCTGCTTGTAAAATCTGTAAATCAAAGGGCCGTACCAGTTGTTCCCACTCTTCTTTCGTAAATCTCCCTTCCTCACCATACTGTGCGGAGTAATAAATACCGTCAGCTCCCGCATCCAGATATGCTTCTGCCCACGCTTCAAGCCCGTCTGCCAGTTTTTGAATGCCCGCTCTGACTGCCTCCGGTGCCTCCTTGCTGTACTTCATGAGTACATCATCCCCAAAGGCTATGGATGCCGCTTTGAAAGGCCCGAACATTGTCTGAAAAAGCAGCACATCATCGCCTGCCTGCTCTCTGATGCCCCGGATAACCTCTGTCATTTTTTTCAGTTCTTTACTGTCCGTTCCCTTGATACCGATGTGAAACCAGTCATCGGCGCAGTGTATCTCACCGGTTACCGGGTAAGCATAATCCTGCATGATCTTTATCACATCCATATCCGTTTCCCGATAGAGTTTTAAGTGTTCCCCGATCATTTCCTCCACGGTAAAATCCGGTTTGTAATGGAACCAGAAACCAGCCGGTATATAATCTGTCTCTTCCCGGTTCATAACTGCTTTTACACGCTGTGCCTTGTTCATTTTTCATTTCCCCCTTTTGTATTATATGAACTTATTATACTCAAGTGGGTGTCCGTAAAATAGGAGTATTCTTAGGTAAAATATATAATTATTTTTAGTTTCCCTCCCTATTTTTATCTATTTCTTCTTATCTTCTTGTATTTCTCCGCTTTTCATTCTATAATTTCAACAGATTCAATCACAGGAGAGACCTTATGAAACTACAAAATTTTTCTTACAGAACCCAGATATTCTTTTCTTCGCTTCTGCTCGTTATTCTGCCTACCATTATTCTGGGCATTGCCACAGCGAACAGAACCTCCAATGAGGTACAGGAGGATTTCAGCCGCTCCATGGACACCATCACCACCCAGGCTGACCTGACCCTGGATACCCTCCTTCAGGATGCCACTAAGGTTGCTGATCTGCACATATTGAATAAAGATATCCGGAAAGCTATGATCACCAATTACGAGGACGATCTGCTCAGCTATTCCCAGGACAGCTATCTGTTCTCCTCCCAGCTCATACAGGCCAACAGGCTGAATTCCAATGTCACTACCTGTATGTTCAAGAACCGTTACGGCTATACCTTTGATTACAATATTCCAAATGTGAAGGATCAGTACGCCATTCTGGACCACATGGACGAATGGGCAGGGACTGCGCGGAATTCTGATTACTACACGTATTTTGCCCCTGTACAGCAGTCCTCTACCGTAAAAAAAAGTATCCTTCCCATGGTAAAAGTCCTGTACGACAGCTATACTTTCAAGGAAATCGGGACCTGCTATGTGGGTATCAATTTTTCCGCAGTTGAAAACATTGCAAACTCTGCCCAGACCCAGAATAATGTTATGCTTATTTACAATGCGGACGGCGGCCTTGCCTACTCCTCTGATAAGGATTTTGTAGAAAAGGATGCTTCCCCTGAACTGAAAAAGGCCATACAGAACTTCAACCAGAAAATAACAAAAGAGAGCTCTGTACGGACTGAAAAATTAAATGTAGGGTCTGATTCCTACATGATAAACGGATGTTATAACAAAACCACCGGATGGCATATTGTGCATTTTATGAACAATTCTCTGATCACTCAGGCATACAGAAACAACCTGTACCACTATGCCGGTATTTTTCTCCTGGCAATCTTCCTGGGACTGATACTTGCCGCGCTACTGTCCAGAGGTCTGACCCGCTCCATCCGGCAGCTCTGCGAAAAAATCGATTCCAGGGATACCTCCAATTACAGCGACATAACCGTGGAGGGTCGAATATCCAACCAGGAACTGCAGAAGGTTGTACATAGCTTTAACCGCCTGAACAGCCGCCTGACCCAGAGTCTGCAGCAGAACTACCAAAGCCGTCTGAATGAACAGCAGATGCACATCCAGGTTCTGCAGGCACAGATCAATCATCATTTTCTGTATAATACCCTGAATGTGATCAAATCCCTGGCTGATATTCACAATGTCCCGGAGATCAAAACCATTGCCATGTGTATGTCCGAACTGCTGCGCTACAATCTGAAAAAGGTTCCCATCGTTCTTTTAAAAGAGGAACTCTTACAGATCCGGCGCTATATGACCATACAAAATATACGTTTTCCCGGAAAATTTTCATTTGATTATGATATTCCCGACGAATTTCTGGGACTTGAAATTCCCGCGTTTATTCTGCAGCCCTTTGTTGAAAATGCTATTGGACACGGTTTTTCCGAAAGGGAAGAAAACTGTTACATCAGCATAAGCGCTAACCTGGAAGGAAATACCCTGCACTTTCTCATCGCCGACAATGGACAGGGAATGGAAAAAAATGAATTGGAAGAGTTAGTGGATTCTCTTGACAAAGAGATAGACTTCCCTGCTGACACTTCCTCCAATCACTCCATAGGCATCAGAAATGTACAGCAGCGGATTCAGAGCTATTACGGAAAGGAATACGGACTTACTATTGACAGCTTTCCCGGACAGGGAACACTGATCGATATTGCCCTCCCTTATGGAAAGAAACCTGCTCTTCCCTGTACAGAACAGAATAAAACAGAATAAAACACCGGATGCGCCAATGCTTCCCCAAGCACCGGCGCATCCGGTTTCTATATGCATATACCTTCTCTTTTCCCCAAAATCAATAACCGTTCTATTTCCGTTTCATCTTCAGCACAAGATGTCTTGGCAGACCGTTTACCATGATCGGCTGGTAATCTCCCTGGATCAACGGTTTTACATAGTCCACAAAATCTTTTGTCACATAAGTGGCGTCCTTGTTCATCCATGCCCTCGGAACCAGTTTCTCTTCGTTGGCGATCCTGTGTACATCGTAGATACCAGTGGCGCTCATGTACGGGTCGTCGGACACACGGTCGATCACTACCATCTTGCCTGTGTCACCCTCATCTGCGGCTTTCACGGCAGCACCGCCTACCATAAATGCCTCGTCAATATCCACACGGGATGCCATATGGGAAGCACTTCTCTGGAGTGTGGAGAGTTCAACGGCCCTTGTCTTACAGCCGCACTCCGCTGCCAGGAAATTAGCCAGGTAGGTAGCGGTTCCCTGAAGCTGCTTGTGGCCGAATGCATCCACATAATCTCCCACGCTGCCAAGCTCACATACATAACGGCCGTCAGCCAGTTTGATGCCCTCTGAGACTGCGATGACGATAGAAGATTTCTTCTTCAGTAATTCTTTGACTTTATGTAAGAACCGCTCAATATCAAAGGCAACCTCCGGAAGATAGATCAGATCCGGACCGTCACAATCCTCTGTCTTTGCAAGAGCTGTGGCACCGGTCAGCCATCCGGCATTACGTCCCATGATCTCCATAATGGTAATCATGTTTTTCTTATATGTCAGACCTTGTGCATCGCGGATCACCTCTTTTGTGGATGCTCCGATATATTTGGCAGCACTTCCGAAACCGGGTGTATGGTCCGTCAGAGCCAAATCATTGTCAATAGTCTTGGGCACTCCCAGAAACTTCTGGGTCTGTCCTGTCAAAATTGCATAATCGGATAATTTCTTGATCGTATCCATGGAATCATTTCCGCCGATATAAATAAACGCATAAATATCCAGCTTATTCAGAATCCCAAATATTTTTTCATAGATTGTCTTATCTTCGTGAATCTCCGGCATTTTAAACCGGCAGGAACCTAAGAATGCGGACGGTGTTCTCTTCAGCAGCTCGATATCCAGCTCGGAATGAATCTGTGTGGAAAGGTCTACGTACTGTTCGTCCAAAAGTCCCTGAATTCCGTGAAGCATGCCGTATACCTTGTCGAAGCCTCTCTCGATCGCGTTTTTATATACGCCTGCAAGACTGGAGTTGATAACGGATGTGGGTCCACCTGACTGTCCTACAATGATATTTCTTTTTTTTGCCATTTTGCCTCGTCCTCCTTGTGTTTCATTACCACTGACGACTATTATAGCAAAAAAATCCGGAAGTAGCAAGGCCCTTCTGGATTTTTTGCATATTAATTTACATTATGTTCTTGTTTTTTTGTACTTTTTGCACAATACATCAAATTCCGTCATCATTCCCCTTTGCCTTGATCTGCGCAAAGAGGTCCTTATAATACGAAATGGAAAACTCACCCGGATTTCTCTCATTGGCTGTATGCTGGTCGGCCAACTCCTGTGTATAGTCATCCAGCTTGTAAATACCATAGGTACGGCTGTCATGATTATAGTGCATGAGCAGCGGAATAAATTCATGTTCCGGAATCTGTATGGCTCCTGTTTTTACATCCTTTTTGATCCTGATCTTTGCCATGGCTCCCAGAAGGCTTGGCAGGTCGTTCTGTGTGGAGGTAAAATTCCCCAGGGAATAATAGACGAGCATTTTATGTCCATCCTCACCGGTCAATGTCTCCATGGTACGGATCACATGGGGATGGGAACCGATGACAATGTCCACTCCCTCCTCCAGAAACAAATTCACCCACTGCCTTGTCTGCTCATCCACGTCCTGCACATATTCCTCCCCCACATGCATGACCACAATGACCACATCTGCCAATTCCTTTGCCTTTTTGATATCCCCTCTGGCCTGTCCTTCATCAAAGACATCGATCATATAGGATTTATCCTCAGCAAGAGGGATATCGTTCAGCCCGTAGGTGTAGTCAAGCATAGCCAGTTTTAAGGCTTTACACTGCACCACCGTGACGGTATCCGCGTCCTCCTGACTCTCATGGATGCCCAATATTTGGGTGTCCGGATGCTTTTCCTTCCACCATCTCATCGTATAGGCAACGGAATCCGTCCCCTTGTCCAGAATGTGATTGGTGGCATGGGCCACCACGTCAAATCCTGTATTCACCAGTGCGTCACCGAATTCCGGCGGTGTTCCGAAAGCCGGATAGCCGGATATATCCTCACGTTTTTCCACAAATACCGTCTCCTGTGTGACCAGCGCCAGATCTGCCGCCTCCACCTCTTCCTTCACAGGCTGGTAAATGGCATCATAGTTCCAGTCTCCTGACTCTCTCATGCCGGATTCCCTCATGCCCAGATGGGCGATATTGTCTCCCACTGCCAGAAAATCTATGATATTTTCTTGCTGTTCTTTTTCAAGTGCTGCTTCCTGCTGCTTCTTTTTCTCCGCAGCGGCTGCGGCGGCTTTTGCCTTTGAAAACCGGACTGCAGATACCACTCCCAAGATCACACACAGGAGCACAGCCGCGGCGATTATCCCTGTGCGTATAAACTTTTTCTTCAGTTCCTCTTCACGTTTCAGCCTGAGCGCTTCCCGTTTCCTGTCTTTTTCTCTCTCTTTTCTGCGTGCCTCTTCCAGTTCATCCATGTGTATCTCCCCTCGATTCCCCTTGTTCTCTGTCGGAACCGGTGCGGCACTTTTATGTAAATGCCGTGCCGTATCCGGCAGGTTATTTCTTTGCATGGAATAAAATATAATCTTATTATACTGTGTTTGACAGGAATTGTCTATATTTTACAACATACTATACCAAATTATTCCATTATTTTTAAGTTTACCCCTTTTGTGTGCGCCGTTTTCTTTTCTCATCTGCAAAGGACACCATGGAACTGTACAGCATAAGCATTGCACCTGAAAGTATCAAACCGCCCAGAATGTCTGTAAACCAGTGAACCCCGGATATCAGCCTTCCGGCCACAGTCACCCCCATTAAAAGGAGGGAAATGCCGTCCGCGATCTGTAACCATATCTTTTTTCCTGCAAGCAGATGGTGAAACAGCATCATGGCTGTACCCATAATGCAGATCACGATCATTGTATGGGATGAGGGATAGGATGCCTCCAGACTTTTATGAAGAATAACCGGTCTCCAATTGATCACAAAATTTTCAAATAAAATATAGACCGCCGAAACCAGAATATAATAAACACCAAGCAACAAAATGCGATAGTCAACTTGAAATAAACTCCTTCTTTTGACAAGCTGATACATTCCCAAAACAGCAAATCCGACAGCAGTCAGTACGGCAATGACACCCAGCCAGTCCGTCAAATGATACCAAAAAAGATTTACTCCGGACAATTGAAATACGAACTGATTGAGCGATGCCAGACCCACTTCCGATTCTTTCGGCCCAATGGGTTTTACATCTACTTTTGCAGTAAGAACAGTGAAGGCTGCGAACAACATAAATAAAACTACTGTTAAAATAAATTTCTTCTTATTTTTTGTACTCATCGTTTTTCCTCTTTTCTCTATAATCTAGTTTTCTGCAGACTGCACCTGTATTATTGTCCTCTCATGCCCAAAAGAGCAAGAAACCTGTCGTCACAACGCAAAAAAGCCCATGATACTTTTCGTATCACGGGCTTTTTCCCTGTATTACAGGCTATTTCATACTGCTTTTCTTTATCAGCAAAACCACTTTAACCATGAACAGCATAAATAAGAGTACAGTCACATAAGGCTCCTGGGACACGGCAAAAACCAAAATGGTCAGCGCGTGCAGCCAGATAGAACAGGTACTGCAGATATGCATTTTCCTCTCATCCTTAAAACGCTGTATCCATATCTCAAAAGCACCAAAGGCCGCCATAGATATGAGCACAATATAATAAACTGTTTTGATAACGCTGGGAATCGTCGTATTGGAAAGCAGTGTCACCATATGGATATAATCCACTTCACGCTCACCGAAAAGCGGAAGAATGAAAAAAATCAATACAGCAAGATCCAATATTCCAAACATCAAACCGTATATGGTATTGATATTTGTCCTGTTTTCCGTTTCCGCCAGGGTCAATAACTCATTGCCGGACAGCAAGTCATCTATGGATACAGAAAATAATTTTGATATGGCTTTCAGGGATTCAATATTCGGGTACCCCTTTCCGCTCTCCCACTTGGAAACAGCCGCTCTGGACACATAAAGTTTCTTCGCAAGCTGTTCCTGTGTCATATTATTCTGTTTCCTGAGCTGCTGCAGCTTTTCGTTAAATTCCATATCTGCCTCCTCCCATGCCTGATATATTTCTTCCCATATTATATACGACAGGCGGAGAAACAGCAAATATTTTCTTATCCTTTAATACCCGTGGAAGCGATCCCCTCCACATAGTATTTCTGCAGTACAATGAACATGATCAGCATGGGGATCGCCGAGATTGTCAGCGAAGCCATGATTGGTCCGTAGTTGATCGGTTTGGAGCCAAAGAATGTCTGAATCGCCAATTGGATGGTTCTCTTTTCCTCACCTGTCACCACGAGCAGAGGCCACATAAAGTCGTTCCAGTGCGCTACAAAATCAAGGATCAGCACAGTGGCATACACGGTTCCGGAAATAGGCATGACGATCCGGAAAAAGGTTTTCACCGGGCCGCATCCGTCAATGGCTGCTGCCTCTAAAAGGTCATTCGGCACATCTAGGAAAAACTGGCGGAACATATAGATGCTGAAACATTTTGCCACAAAGGGAACCACAAGCGCTGCCCACTGGTTGATCCATCCCAAGTCAGCCATCTCCCTGTACATAGGAAGCATAATGGCCTCCGGAGGAAATACCATAAGGCTGATCACCAGCGTCAGAAGAAGATTCTTCCCTTTAAACTCAAACTTTGCCAGCGCGTAACCGCAGATGGAGTTGATAAACAGATCCAGCACCACAATGACAAAGACATAAAACAAACTGTTGCAGATAAATTTCCACATGTCAATCCTCTGGAACACCTCCAGATAATTGCTCAGGGATGCTCCCGTGGGTATAAACGTACGCAGAGAATTCAGTCCCTTAAAAATACCTGCTTCCGGCTTCAGGGATGAGGATATCATCCAGATGAGAGGGGATACGAAGATCAGCGCAACCAGCGTATTCCCTATGTAAAATACTGCGTTTCCCAGACGGGTTCTCTGTTTCTGTGTCATAGTTTTCCGCTCCTTTCTAATCCGCTTTGATCAGTTTCTTCATGCCCAGTGACAATATGACCACAATGACGAAGAAAACTGCAGCCACTGCACAGGCATATCCGAATAGTGATAGGTAATTCTTTGATATTATCTCCGAATTTTCCCCCACTCTACAC
Source organism: Blautia caccae (assembly GCF_040095955.1). NCBI lineage: Bacteria > Bacillati > Bacillota > Clostridia > Lachnospirales > Lachnospiraceae > Blautia > Blautia caccae. The sequence goes on from NZ_JBBMFP010000026.1 coordinate 76,192, forward strand.
CGTACATGAGACTTTCACCTCAT
>NZ_JBBMFP010000027.1:0-74548 GCF_040095955.1 Blautia caccae
TCAGGAAGGAATCCAGGCTTGAAACTAAGAAAAAACAGATAAAGAGCAATCACCAGGAAGAAATTATAGGTAAATCAAGAAAAAATCCATGTCGGAAACTTAGAAAAGCAGATAAAGAGCAATCACCAGAAAGAAATTATAGGTAAATCAAGAAAAAATCCATGCCGGAAACTTAGAAAAGCAGATAAAGAGCAATCACTAGGAGGAAATTATAGGTAAACAGGAAAAAATCCGTGCCGGAAACAATGAAAACACAGATAAGGCTCTACCAACCAGAAGAAATAAAATCTCATCAGCCGAAAGTACGTTTGAGTACCCCAAAAATTCAAGTCAGAATCTTAATGAAACAAATAATTTCAAAGACGGAAAGAAGTACAGTCAAACAAAGTAGAAATCAAGGCATATGAAAAACAGGGCGGCAACCAAACGTAAAATTCAATTTTCACGTTTGACTGCTGTCCTGTTAAGCTTTAGTCTTACATAGAAACTTGATACACCGCACACCCGTGTTCAGGCAGCACAGCGTTTATTTCCTGATTTACACTCCTGTGGGTAGTTCCATCCCACAAATCGGTGAGATCCACATCCCCATGAAATTCCTTTCCGATTTCATCCAGGCTGGCACAGACAGAAGCCTCCCTGTCTCCTAAATTAAACAGAGCAATATATAAAGTCACTTCCTTTTCATCACAGGCAATCCAGACAGCCTTCTCTTCATTCAGACAAATTTGTCTGGGTCGGCAGGAGGGCGGCAGAAGTGCCAGAACTCTGCGGTTGGTGAGCAGGGACAGTGTCCAGTCATCCATTTTGGTCAGCTCTGCGCCCAGCATGAGGGGCGAGCCGAAGAGGCACCAGAGTGTCATCATGGTACGCTGCTCTTCTCTGGTGAAGTTTGTCATCCGTTCCTTTCCGAATCCTTTTCCAATCCAGCCAAGGGGGAGCATGTCGCAGTCAGGATAACATCCCTCGGAAACCTGTGTCTGCCACAGTTCGCAGCGGCGGAACATATCCTTTAAGTATTTCCATTCATCCCAGAAATCATCTGTTATGCGCCACATATTGGCATATTTCTCATAATGCCATGCCCTGTCTATGAGAGCGGGGCCCGGGGAGAGGGAGAATACAATGGGGCGGCCGCAGTGTTTGATGGCATTTGCCAGCATCTCCACTTCATGGGCAGCATTATACTGATTTTCCCGGTGGGGGCTTTGGTTGCAGGTGTTGCAGATATCATCGCATTTGATAAAGTCCACCCCCCAGGAGGCATACAGTTCCAGCAGAGAATCATAGTAAGCCTGTCCTGCGGGAGAGTTATGCAGTCCGTACATGTCGGGGTTCCAGGGACAGATGGAGGAGGGATTGGCAGCCATATCGGCGGTCACGTCACTCCCCTTTATTTTCATATGGTTCTGGGCTGCCATACGGGGGATTCCCCGCATGATATGAATGCCGAACTTCAGTCCCAGGCTGTGCACATATTCGGCCAGAGGGCCGAATCCCTTTCCGTCTGCAGAAGAGGGGAAACGCTCCGGGTCAGGCAGCAGGCGCGAATACTCGTCTATCTCCAGCTCCGAGAACGGGATATACTGGAACTGTTCCCTCATGGAACCGGCTTTGTGGGCATACCACTGGATATCAACCACAATATACTCCCAGCCGAAATCCCTCAGATGAGCAGCCATATAATCGGCATTGGCCTTTACCTGTTCCTCATTTACCGTTGTGTCATAATAGTCATAACTGTTCCAGCCCATAGGCGGAACCTTGGCGAAACTGTTTTTATTCATAAGAACCTCCTGATGTTGGTGATACGCGAAAACAGGTAGAAATTTGACTTCTATTGTTTCCTTTGACTTATCCTATATCAGTAATTATAATAAGAGTGTGCAAAAAACAAAAGAATAGAAATTTGATATGAAGAGGTAAATTTTTGATGGAGTACAACAGGGGTATCTTCGGTGTCCTGAATCAGGATGACATGGAAGAACAGCCGCTTGTCCTTCTGGACGGCGGTGTGGAGCGTCGGTGCGGGGAGGCATATGATTTTATAAATGACAGCAGGCCGGGGTACGAAGGCTTTCTTTTCCAGTACACGCTTTTGGGGGAGGGTGTGTATGAGAAAAACGGGTTCAGGCACGCCGTAGGACGCGGCCGGGGATTTCTCATACAGTTCCCGGAAAAAAGCAGATACTTTCTGGAACATGACAGGGAAGAGCCGTGGGAGTTTCTGTATCTGCATTTTCAGGGAAACACGGCCCTGCCTTTTGTAAGAAAAATAAAACACATATGCCCGGAGATCATGTCCCTGGATGAGAACAGTCCCCCTGTCCGCATGGCCCTGCATCTGCAGAAGCGCCTGACAAGCGGGGAGCGTCTGCAAAAATACGAAGGCGGTGAGTTTCTGTACCGTTTTCTCTGCGCCCTTTTAAGGGAAACGGAGCATCCGGTTACGCAGAAGAAAAGCTCCTCTGTACAGAAGGCAGCGGAGATTATGGAGGAGGAGTACAGGAGGCTTGGCGGAATAGAGGAGCTGGCAGCCAGGCTGGATATCTCCCCGGCACATCTCTCAAGGGCATTCAGGGAAGAGATGGGGACAACACCTCTGGCTTATCTTACAGGGCTTCGCCTGCAGTCAGCTATGAATGACCTGCTGGGAACGGAGCACGGCATTGACAGCATTGCCAGAACAAACGGGTTTTCCAATGGGAATTACTTCGCCAAAATATTCAGAAAACATGTCGGCATAAGCCCCGGCAGTTACAGGGAGAGCAATGGCAGTAAATACAGCAGGAAAGGAATGGGAGAATGAAGAAAATGGGAATGATCTTCGGCAGTTTGATTTTTGTGCTGGCCGCCGTGCTGGCGGTCCTTGCCGTAACCGACGCGCAGAAAAGCAGGTTACTTCAGCAGGAGATGAAGCGCATGGACAAACAGATAAGCAAAATGCAGAAATCCTCCGAATCTATGGAAAAGGAGTTGGAGGAACTGAAAAAGGAAACCGAAAAGCGCGCGTTGGAGGCGGCTGAAGGAGATACCGCAGAAGCGGGCCAAAACGGGGAAACAAAAGAAGACAGCCTGTCTGCTGAAGCCGGAAAAAATGCCCGGGATGCCGATGATACAGCAGCGTTATCCGCCGCAGAACCGAGGAGTAACGGAAGAAAAGTAGCCATCGACCCCGGGCACCAGGGCCCCGGAGCAGATACAGGCGGTACAGAACCCCTTGGCCCGGGTTCTGAAGAGATGAAGGATAAATTCGCGTCAGGCACCCAGGGCGTCTACACCGGAGTTCCCGAATATGAGCTGACCCTGGCAGTCTCCAAACAGCTTCAGACAGAGCTTCAGAGCCGAGGATATGAGGTGATCATGACAAGGGAGGACAACGACACAGCCGTAAGCAATGTGGAGCGCGCGCAGATTGCCACGGAAAACGGAGCCCGGATCCTGGTCAGGATTCATGCGGACGGCAGCGAGGACAACAGCGCAAACGGTGCCATGACCATGATTCCATCTGCCGAGAACCCATATGTGGGGCAGCTTCATGAGGAGAGCAGCAGGCTGGGTGAAAATATCATCAATGCTTACTGCCGGGCAACGGGAATCAGGAACAACGGCGTAAGACTCTATGACAATATGACAGGGATCAACTGGAGCACAGTACCGGTCACCATTCTGGAGATGGGTTTCATGACCAACCAGAGCGATGACGAGAAAATGCAGGACCCTGATATGCAGAAAAATATGGTACAGGGGATTGCGGACGGTATCGATGCCTATTTCAGCCCATAACGGCAGTTTACGGCAAAGGGCTGGTACGGCCCACGGCATGAGATTTCCGAAACTGCGAGGGAGATACTTTGAAATGCTTTTTAAAAGCCCTGCTCAGATGGAATTCATCATAAAATCCAAAGTTGACGGCAGCCTCATGGAGAGTAGCCTCCGGCTGGTGCGTCAGGAAATGCCCAGCCATTTCCAGTCTGGTCTCCATCTGGTAAGCGTAGAACGTTTTTTGGCAAGCTTTCCGGAAGCGGTTGTTCAAGGTGCGGGCACAGATAAAATGCGCCTCCGCCATTTCCCCGGCAGTGTAAAAAGTCTGAGGATTTGACTGAATCTGCCTGCATACTTCCTCTACCAGCGGGTCAGAGGGCTGCCTGTCCCCGGAAACTGTATGCAGTTCTGCGATTTCACACAAAAGCAGGTTGAAAAGCAGGGAGAGGCGGCAGAGCTTTTCCGGGCTGTCTGACCAGAAGACAGATATGAGTTCCTCAAAATACATGCGGATATGCGGATGGTGCCGGCAGTGCAGCAGGGTATGGCATGGAAGAAACTTGGATGATTCCATTTCTTCCATGTCATTTTTTTCGCCTGTTTCAGCAGCCGTGGGAAGTACGTGAAAATACATGTGCCTGTTTCCGGGGTTACAGAGTTTTTCACCCCGGTGATGCCTTCCTGCGCTGAGGATCAGCAGGTCATCCCGGTGCATTTCATAGATATGCCCGTCTTCTATGATCTCCCATTCTCCATCCAGCATATAGAGAAAATCATGTTCTGCAAGAATACGGTCAGGGTGGACCATACCGTTTACAGATGTGATATAGTTGGCGCTGGTAATCCGGCGATGTGCCATTTTTTCTAAAAGCAGCATGGGACTCCCTCCTTTTTCAATGACGTTTTCCATATTATACATGTTATGTTCCTCATTGGCAATGGATATGGGAATGTAGTTTTGATACACTTACCATGACAAGAACAATACGGTACATTCCCGGGCGTGGCCCAAAATTTATTTGGGGGCCGCGCTTCCATGCCGGGATTCAAAAACAGAAACAGATGGAGGATGAATCACATGAACAGACAGGATTTCAGCAGACCGCTTTCCCTTAGAAGTGTACAGGTAACCGATGATTTTTGGAAAAAAGAGATGGAGCTGGTGAGGACCAAAATGCTTCCTTATCAGTGGGATGCCCTGAATGACCGGGTGGAGGGTGCGGCACCCAGCTACTGCATGAGAAATTTTAAAACAGCCGGAAAGAAAAATCTGGAAAGAAAAGAGATGGGGGATGCGTATCAGGAGCCGTCCTACACCTTCCGCGGTTTTGAGGCGCTTCCCGAGGACCCGGAGCATCTGGAAGATAAATTTTACGGATTTGTATTTCAGGACAGTGATTTTTATAAATGGATCGAGGCGGTGGGATATTCCCTCACCCAGCACCCGGACCCGGAGCTTGAAAAGACAGCGGACGCTGCCATTGACATTGTCTGCGCGGCCCAGCAGGAGGACGGCTACCTGGACACCTACTATATCCTGAACGGCAGGGATAAAATATTTACAAATCTGAAAGACCACCATGAGCTTTACTGTCTGGGACATTTAATAGAAGGGGCAGTGGCTTACTATCAGGCTACAGGAAAAGATAAGCTGCTGAGAGCGGCCATGGGATATGCGGACTATGCCGCAGCACATTTCGGACCGGAGGAAGGAAAATGCAAGGGCTATCCGGGGCATGAAATAGCGGAGATGGCCCTTGTCCGTCTGTATGAGGTGACAGGAAATGAAAAATATCTCAACCTGGGACGTTTCTTTGTAGATGAAAGAGGAGCCAGACCATACTATTTCGATAAAGAGCATCCGGAGTGCGTCAAAAATTCTCCGGACGGCCTCCGCTATGCATACAATCAGGCACACATCCCGGTACGTGAGCAGGACGAAGCTGTGGGGCATGCGGTGCGCGCGGTTTATCTCTACGCAGGGATGACGGATATGGCAAGGATAACACAGGATGAAAGCCTTTATCACGCCTGTGAAAAATTATGGGACAGTATGGTGGAACGCAAGATGTATATTACGGGCGGCATAGGCGGCACACACATAGGGGAGGCGTTTTCCTTTAACTATAACCTGCCGAATGACACTGCATACGCGGAGACCTGCGCAGCCATCGGCCTTGTATTTCTGGCGAGAAGAATGCTGGAGATCAAGCCTGTTTCACAATATGCGGATGTGATGGAGCGCGCTCTGTACAACTGTGTGCTCAGCGGTATGGCTTTGGACGGCAGAAGCTTCTTCTATGTAAATCCGCTGGAAGTAAACCCGGAGGCCTGCTGCATGGATGAAAGAAAAGCCCATGTAAAGCCGGTGCGTCAGAAATGGTTCGGCTGTGCATGCTGCCCTCCCAACCTGGCAAGAATGCTGAGTTCCATAAGCTCTTACGCCTACACGGAGACAGAGGATACCCTGTTCGTGCACCTCTACATGGGAAGTATCATTAAAAAACAGGTAAACAGAAAAGAACTCACCATTACAGTATCCTCAAAGCTTCCCAAAAGCGGGCAGGTGGAAATAGAGGTGAGCGGGGAATCGGTACCATTTACCATAGCCCTCCGCATACCGGACTGGTGCGGGGAGGGAGATACCGGATTCTCCATCGAAGGGGTGAGGGACAGTGAGTGTACCAGAAAAGACGGATATCTGTATGTGACAAGATGCTGGCAGCCGAAAGAGCGCTTATCCCTTAAGTTTGCCATGGATGTGAAGATCATGGAGGCAGACCCGAGAGTCAGGGAGGATATCGGCAAAGTGGCTGTGACACGAGGCCCCATGGTATACTGTCTGGAGGAGGCTGACAATGGTACGGACCTGCACCTGCTGACGCTGGACTGCGGCAAAGAGGTAGAGACTGAGGAATTTACAGTTGCCGGGGAGCAGGTGATCGCTGTTGTCATGGATGGGTTCAGGCAGCAGGTACAGACTTCACGAAAGGGCCTGTACCATCCTCTGAAAACGGCTGTGAAGGAACCGGTTAAGCTGCGTTTCATACCATATTATGTCTGGGCAAACCGGGGAAAAAATGAAATGACCGTTTGGGTCAGACAGGAAAAATAGAAAAAGGCGTAAAAAAGAAAAAAATATCACATAAAATCGAAAAATAATCCATTTTTTTTCAGGGATGATTCGATTATAATGTACTCAGTCAAAGAAAGAAGAAAAAACACGGATTATATAAAGATTAAAAAAAGGAGAATGATTTTATGTGTGTGCAGGTCTGTTTTAAAGAAATCGACGAAATTGTGAAGTTTGTCAACAAAGTATCTGAGGCGCCCTTCCAGATTGATGCCTGCTGTGGCAGCTATATGGTAGATGCCAAATCCATTATGGGAATGATGGCGATCGGTGCAGGGAAGAAAGTAGAACTGAAAATCTATTCAGATGAAGGAATCGGAAATCTGGAGCAGTTGATCCGTACGTATGCTGCGTAAATAGAGAGATTCCCCCTGTCCCGCAAAAGAAAATAACCCTGTCTGCATAGCAGTTTGATTGGCCCCTTGTCAAGTAGGCAAGGGGCTGACCCTTGCTGCTGCGCAGGCAGGGCTTTTTACGCAGAAAACTGAGCGTATTTTTTCGGGGAAATACCCACTGCCTTTGTAAAAGATTTCAGGAAATTGCTGTAATCCCCGAAACCGCAGCGGATGCAGGCATCTGTGACGGAATACCCCTCAGATAGGTATGATTTGGCAAGAGTGATACGTTTGGCTGTGATGTATTTGTTGATAGTGGTACCCGTCTCACTTTTGAATATCCTGCACAGATAAGAGGTACTGATATAAAAATGTTTTGCCAGCCGCTCAATACTCAGATCCTCCGCAATATGCTGGTTAATGTAAGAAAGGATGGCGTCCATCTGTTCATGATGGCTTCCGGCAGGTTCATGCCTGGGCAGGTCATGGTCGCAGTTTCGCAAAAAAATACCGTTTAAAAAGGTCATAAGCTGAAGAAAGACGGCATGGTCCAGGATATCCTGTCCATAGCCTTCGTTCTCCGACAGTTTATGTATGAAATACAGGAAACGTTTCTGTTCTTCCGGGGACAGGGATATCTTGTGTCCGAAGTTGGTATTTCTGCAGGTAAAGCAGTAATTCAGGTCTGTCTTTCCGGTACAGCATCGTTTCAGGTAATCGGGATAGATGGATACAATGATCCGTTCATGCTTCACATTGTCAACCTGGGACAGGTAATGGCTCTCATATTGGTTAATGAAAAAAATGTCTCCGGGATTAAAATTATAAAACCGGTTATCAATCAGAAACTGTTTTCCGCCGGAGACAGAATAATAGATTTCATAGCAGTCGTGGATGTGGATATCCATGGGCTTTTCATAGCTGTACAGATGCGCGGCGGAGAAGGTCTGCGTTTCAATACAGGAGCGGATGCCCTCCTTACAGGAACTGCAGAGTTTCATGACGGTTCCTCCTTTGATCATTAATATCTTCCAGTATAAGATATCAGTGTAAGATTTGCAAGATTTCTGAAAGAAAAACACAGGAAACAGAAAATCTGTCATGATAAGATGGGTATAAAGATTCAGAGCGTGTCTGAAAATCCATTCCGATGATCTGCACGCTCCAGGGAAAGCAAAAGAAAGGCAGGAATCACAATGGAACTCAGAACAGCAGCATCACCAAGAGATGTAAAACACTATACAACCCAGCGCCTCAGAGAAGAATTTTTAATACAGAATGTATTTGTACCCGATGAGATCAGACTGGTATACAGCCACATTGACAGGATCATCACAGGTTCCGCCACCCCGGCAGAAAAAGAACTGAAGCTGGTGGCAGGCCAGGAGTTAAGAGCGGAATATTTCCTTCAGAGACGTGAGATGGGCGTGATCAATATCGGAGGTCCGGGCTGCATCTGTGTTGACGGCAGAACCTTTGAAGTGGCACCGCGGGAAGGCATGTACATTGGCATGGGAAAAAGAGATATCACATTTTCCAGTACAGATAAGGAAAATCCCGCCAAGTTCTACATCAACAGTGCGCCTGCCCACACTTCTTATCCCACAGTGCTCATAAAGCGTGAGGGAACGCCGGAGGAAGATGTGGTAATCATAAAAGAGGAGAACAAGGTGGAATTGGGAAGTCTGGAGCAGTCCAACCACAGGACCATCTGCAAATATATTCTTCCGGGACAGGTGGAGAGCTGCCAGCTGGAAATGGGAATGACAAGCCTGGAACCGGGAAGTGTGTGGAACACCATGCCCTGCCACACCCATGACAGAAGGATGGAAGTGTATCTGTATTTTGATATGCCGGAGGATGCCTTTGTTATGCACTATATGGGAGAACCACAGGAGACAAGGCATATTGTCATGAGAAATGAGGAGGCTGTGATCTCCCCCAGCTGGTCTATCCATGCAGGTTCGGGCTCCAGGAATTATACATTTATCTGGGGAATGGTGGGCGAAAACCAGGATTTTGATGACATGGACGGTATCAGAAATGAAGACATTCTGTAACAGCAGACAGGAAAACAGAAAGGAGATTCCATATGGAAACAAATAAATTATTTTCTTTAGAGGGAAAAGTTGCCCTCGTGACAGGAGCAGCTTACGGCATAGGATTTGCCATTGCGGAGGCTTATGCGGCAGCCGGCGCCAAGATCGCGTTTAACTGCAGGGGCCGGGAGCATATGGATAAGGCGCTGGCGGACTATAAGGCAAAAGGCATTGAGGCCAGAGGCTATATCTGTGATGTGACAGATGAGGCACAGGTTGAAAATATGGTGGCTGACATTGAAAAAGAACTGGGCACTATTGACATTCTTGTGAACAATGCCGGTATCATCAAGAGGATTCCCATGACAGAGATGAAAGCAGAGGAGTTCCGCCAGGTGATTGACATTGACTTAAACGCCCCGTTTATTGTGTCTAAGGCGGTGATTCCCGGTATGATCCGTAAGGGACACGGCAAGATCATCAACATTTGTTCCATGATGAGCGAGCTGGGCCGCGAGACCGTTTCCGCCTACGCTGCAGCAAAAGGCGGCCTGAAAATGCTGACCAAAAATATTGCATCCGAGTACGGCGAATACAATATCCAGTGTAACGGCATCGGCCCCGGTTATATTGCCACACCTCAGACAGCACCGTTAAGAGAGACACAGCCGGACGGAAGCAGACATCCCTTTGACCAGTTCATCCTTGCAAAGACACCGCAGGCACGCTGGGGAACCCCGGAGGACCTGATGGGACCTGCTATTTTCCTGGCTTCTGATGCGTCCGACTTTGTAAACGGCCACATTCTCTATGTGGACGGCGGCATTCTGGCATACATTGGAAAACAGCCGTGACAGAAAACAGATAAATTTCAATCGTTACGAACCATTCATCAAGTGAGGAGTAAAAAATCATGAAAATCGCATTAATAAATGAAAACAGCCAGGCAGCTAAAAACGGAATGATCTGCAGTGCGCTGAAAACAGTAGTGGAGCCAATGGGCCATGAAGTCTGTAACTACGGTATGTATACCGCAGAGGATGACTGCCAGCTCACCTATGTGCAGGTGGGAATCCTTGCGGCGGTTCTGTTAAATTCCGGCGCGGCTGATTATGTCATCACAGGCTGCGGCACAGGAGAGGGAGCCATGCTGGCCTGTAATTCCTTCCCGGGAGTCATCTGCGGCCATGTGGAGGACGCTCTGGACGCATACACCTTTGCCCAGATCAATGACGGCAATGCCATTGCCATTCCGTTTGCAAAGGGATTCGGATGGGGCGGTGACCTGAATCTCCAGTATATTTTTGAGAAGCTTTTTGTGGAGGAAAGCGGTCAGGGATACCCGAGAGAACGGGCAGTTCCGGAAAAACGCAACAAACAGATTTTGGACAAGGTAAAAGAAGTCACATACAGAGACCTTCCCGAAATTCTGGAGAATCTGGACCGGGAGCTTGTAAGAGGAGCCCTGGGCGGTGAGAAATTCCGGGAATATTTCTTTGCAGACTGCAAGTGTGACAAGATTGCAGATGCAGTAAAGAAGATACTGGACTGAACATAAAAAAGCAGAGGTATGAGATGTCAATAAGTTTAAAAGTACAGGATAAAAACGGCTTCACACTGGCAGTAGCCCGTGGGGAGAGGGAAGTAAACCTTCCTTACTCCGCCGAATACAGAGAAGGGGACCAGATCGTAGTGGAAGCGGCTGAACTGCCGGCCTTTTACTGGCTGTCCCTGGATGATGCAAGAGGGCACTCCCTGGTTTACCTGACAGGGAATATGTGGTATAAGATACCTTTTGGGGAAAAGCGTGTCAATATGTCACCCAAGACCTTTTCCGGCAGCAAACACCTGATCCACATCCGCAAAGCCTATTCCTTTGAGTATGAGGCGTACAGGAACCTGGCTTTGAATATAAATGATTGCCACGGGGAGACAAACTGCTACCCCCACGCGTCAGCCAATGTGGAGACCAGAGGCGAGTCCGTCTTCGCTGCCATGAACGCCATTGACGGAATCACTGCAGCGGCCTGCCACGGAGAATGGCCGTATGAGTCCTGGGGAATCAACCAGCGTGCAGATGCTGCCATAAAACTGGAGTTTGGGCGGACGGTGGAAGCTGACCGCATCATTCTTTACACAAGAGCGGACTATCCCCACGATAACTGGTGGAAAAAGGCCACAGTCACCTTTTCTGACGGCAGCACCATGGAACTGGAGCTGAAAAAGACAGGAGAAGCCCAGGAATTTACTTTTGAGAAAAAGAAAATAGAATGGCTGCAGATAGGAGAATTGATAAAATCAGAGGAACCATCCCCATTTCCGGCACTTGTTCAGCTGGAGGTGTATGGGACGGAGGCGTAGTTGGAAGGGGCTGTCTATTTCCCGACCAATGTCAATAAGTTAAGCCTACAGATATTGATTCAAGCCTCACTGATTAAATGGTCAAAAGTAGTTTTTAAGCTTTTGACCATTTTTTTGCACGACAAATAAAACAGATATAAACTCTGTTTTTCCAATGCTATTTTGTATTATTTATGCTATTCTATATAAGAAGCTGATTGCTGAGTTGGGACAGACTTTCCGTGGAGCCTTTCGTCCTTCTCTGATTGGAAGAATATTCTTCCGAATGAGTGCTTCTAAATCTGGTGGGTGTATTCTGTCTCTGAAATATTCCCGACAAATAAAACAGCTACAGTGAAGTTAATCTGATAAGTATATTTTCTGTGTTTCTGTTGGATTACAATGGTTGTGATAATCCGTTCACAAAAGTTGTAGATCGTTAGTCGGGCGAATATTTCCTGCAGGATATACTCCACTTTTTTTGCGTGAAAATTGGTTAATCCTATCGTATATTTCAGTTCTCGAAAAGATCGTTCAATCCCCCATCTCCATCCGTACAGCCTTTTGATTTCTTCTATTGGAAAATCCTTTTCATCTAAATTTGTAAGAATACACTCCATAGTATTCTCAGTAACCGGGAATCGCAGGATGTCTTATTCGTAAGGCATCGGTATCGCTGTGGCTGTTTTTTGATTTCTTTTGTTTGTTTTCTTGTAAGAATTAGCGATAAAGTACAGTCAAAAGTTCCACTGTCTGGTATTGGCAAATGTGTAAGAATTCCACGACTCCCCAGACCCTTTGCGCGAATTAAGAATTTCCACCCCTTTTCCTGTGCATGAGCCAAAATATTATAACTTTCATAGCCACGGTCTGCAATCAAAAGTACCGGATCTTGTATCTTAGAGCGCTTCATCATATCAATAAGCGCTTTTGTCTCATTCGGAGAACGTCCGGGCTGAATGACAGCATCCGTATAGATTCGATTCTTCAAATCATACAGAGCATTTAAATGAAGTTGGTTATATCCTTTCTCATGCCGTTCCAAAGAATTATGCCGCCTATAAGTATCCTTGTCATCAGGATTGTAAGCAATAGCCAGATCAGAACCATCGCAGGCAAGCAGACGAAATCCACGATAAGTTTCCAGCGATGAAAAAGAATCATTGAAAGAATGAAATAAGAAATCCATTGACTCAGGCAACAATTTCTGACGTTGCTGGCAAAAGGCAGGAACCGAAGCCATATCCGGAGAAAAATCCCAGAAATCTAACCATTCTTAACGAATGGTATTCCCACCCATAGATAAGAGAAACTGAATGGTATCTGAGAAAGAAATTTTTCGTTTTCTGGAAAAATCTTTTCCGGTCTGTTTTACAAATAGGTGAGATACAGATTGCATCTGTGAGATAATAGAAAGCAACTGATTCTTTAGGTCAATAGGTGAATTATTACAAAAAAAGAGCAGGTCATACATTGTATAATCTGCTCTTGAAGATGTTACTTTAACTTATTGACATTGATTTCCCGACAGCCCCTTTTTCCGTAACTGAATCATTATTATTTACTCATCTTCTTCACATAAGCCGAAGGCGTAAGCCCCGTACACTTCTTAAAAATCTTACTGAAATAATAAGGCGTATTCCCGCACCCCACAAGCTGCGCCACATTTTGAATCTGTTCATTATCCCGTGTGGACAAAATTTCCTTTGCCTTCTGCACCCGCAGTTTCATAAGAAATCCGGAAAACTTTTCCCCTGTCTCCTTTGTAAAGCACCGGCTTACATAATTTACATTCATATACAGATAATTCTCAGAGATCCATTTCAGCGTCAGATCAGGATTGGAATAATGCTCATAGATATAGTCGATCAGCCGCGAGATAAAGGGGCTGTACTGTTTTGTGTTAAAGGACTGCACTTCGGAGAGCTTATTGATATGATCAAGCACCGCGTCCGCTATGCTGACCGCGTCCTCCTCCTTGTGGAGCTGATACAGGAAATCCGTGATCTCCGGCAGCGTGTGGGAGGGAAGCTGTGTTCCCAGGGAAATAATAATATTGTCGCAGAGCTGCAGCAGAAAGTCCTTATTAGAGATGGCGGAGAGGATTTTCTTAAGCTCTGCCACGGTGTCTTCCCTGCCCATGGCATTTTTATCCGCCAGCACAGGCACCAGCCTGTTCACCCGGTCTACGATCTGTCCGTAGTTAAAATTGGGAACCGCGTCTGTGCCGTCTATAAAATAGAGAATGTCATACCGTTTCAGCTTTTTGATCAGCACGGTGAGCAGTGTTTTCAAGTCCGTGTATCTCATGCGGCTGTATTCCACGGATACGGTCTGGCCGGGAAAGTCCAGAGACTTGAAAAAGCTGTCAAGCTGCACATAAGAGGTTTCAAAATTAGGGAAAAAGACCAGGAGTACATTCTGTATATAGACAGCGTAGCGCTCCACCTCCGGCATATTTTTCCGGCAGTAATCATCAAAACGTTCCAGACACCTTGCCAGATTTTTCTCTTCCAGATAATAGACACTGCAGAACTGATAAGGTACATCTGTCAGGTTGATGTAATGCTCGTACAGATCGAAAAAGGTATCCGTCACCTGCGTGCCGGAGATTCCTTCCCGTATCATATTCCGAATCAGGGTTTTGTGCAGGTTATGAAAGGCCCGGCTGTCCTGCTCCGGTTTTAAGTCCCCTGCAAATGCGACCTTATAGTAATCTTTTGTGACCTCCTGAATACAGTCAATGATCTGCGTCTCCGTGCAGGGCTTCAGCAGATAGTGCTGGACGCCGCATTTCATAGCTCTTTTCGCATATTCAAATTCCCCGTATCCGGAGAGGATCACAAACTGTGTGCATAAATCCGTGCGGTTGATCCTCTCAATCAGTTCCAGGCCCGAGATACCGGGCATCCGGATATCTGTTATCACGATATCCGGGCATTCATCCAGAATGGTGTGATAGGCTTCTACACCATCGGTACAGGTTCCGACAAGCTGGATATTGTAAGATTTCCAGTCAATGATATTGGCGATGGCCTGGCAGATCATTTCCTCGTCGTCCACGATCAGTAATTTTAACATGGCTTGCTCTCCTCTTTCTGTGTACAGGGAATGCGTATCTCCGCTGCCGCGCATTCCTCGTAAGTTTCTTCGTCTTCTATCGTATATAAACGCAGTCCGTAGGCACTGCCGTAAGTCATCTGTATCCGCTTATGGATATTCAGGATTCCGATTCCGAATCCATGGGGCTGTATCTCTCCGTCCAGCAGCTTCTCCATGAAATTTTCCTCGAAGGAGGAGCCTGTATTCATGATCTTCAGAATCAATGTGCCGTCCTCTGTCCGTGAAGTGATGGTAATATAACAGGTTTCGGAGGATTCTTCCAGTCCGTAGCGTATGGCATTTTCAAGCAGCGGCTGCAGAGTAAATTTGGGAATGGGAATGTCCAGAAGGCTCTCAGGAATATCCACAGAGAAATCCAGCCGTTTCTGATAGCGTATTTTCTGTATGATAATATAATTGTCCACAAGGGTCAGTTCCCGGCGCAGTGTGAAATCCCTGGAATTGTTGCCAAGGGACAGGCGCAGCAGATTGCCGAGGGCTGTGGTGATTCGGGAAATCTCTTCTGATTTGATCATGCGTGCCCGCCAGTTGATGGAATCCAGGGTATTGTACAGAAAGTGGGGGTCCATCTGGCTCTCCATTGCCTTGATCTGCGCCTCTTTTTTCAGCAGTTCGTTGATGTAATTCTCATTGATCAGAGTATTGATCTTTTCCACCATGGTGTCGAAATTTTTGTAGAGAAGCCCTATCTCGTCCTGCCGGTATTCTATCGGGGGCACGGCAATCTCATATTTTCCTTCTCCGAACTGTTTCATATTCTCGATCAGCCGGTCAAAATGCCTGAATAGGGCAAAGACCAGTTTGGTGCTGAAAATCCCCACCAGTATCACAGCCAATACCATGATGAGGAAAAAGGACTGGCTGGAAAGGGTGATAGCCTGGTAGATGGAATTGTAGGAGACAGTACAGATGTAATTCCATCCATAGGTGGGGATCAGACCGCTTACCGCAAACAGTTTTTCATGTTTCAGGGTGACCACACCATAATCTCCCCGCAGTTTTTTATACAGCTCTGCGGATTCTTTGCGGGACAGCGCACTGTCGTTGAAGATGAGGCTGTTGTCATCGTACAGATAATAAGAAATATCCTCAAATTCCGTGCTGGCCTCCGTGGTTGCGGATATGAACGCATTCATATCTATATTTATAATAAGTACACCCAGAGTATCCAGGCTGAGCCCTTCTATTTTACGCAGTTCTTTCACTAAGAAAATACCGTGGTCAGGTCCGTAGTCCGTGACAGTCACCGTTGCGCCCTGGTTGTCATAGGCTGTCCGCTTCAGTTTACTGCGCACAGAATCCGGCACTGTCTGAAATTTCCGGTTGGAGGTACTGATAACGTCATCCCCCTGCATCACGGAAATATAAGAGATGGCGTCACTGTTGAAAATAAAGAAATAATCACACAGTGTGGAATATACCTGGTTGAAACAGAGTTGCTTTTCCGAATTCTGTGTGCTTTTGCCTGACCGGTCCAGGCTTTCCTGTATGGTCTGGTTGGCCAGTATGGAGTCTACGATCGTATCTATGTATTTTAACTGGTCAGAAATCTCCAGGGCGGAGTCTGTAAGGGAAGCTGCTATGGAATTATACAGTTTCTTTTCATAAGAATTGGATACAAACTCCAGACTGACAATACCTGCCAGAAACAGGACCAGAAATCCTGTCAGGATAACAGCCAGAATTTTATGTTTCAGGGACATGCTTTGTAATCTTCCCATTTTTTTCATGGTTTACGCCCTTCTTATATGTAATGATAAAAAAATTATATTAAAATAAAAGTAAAAGCGCAATTGATTTGCCCGGAAAAAATGCGGGAAGTCAATTTTTTACAGGTAAAGTAATTTTTTTGCGGACGCAGGTATGTTTTTTGAGCGCGGAAGTAAGTTTTATCAATTTTCATCCGGGGGAAACCATTATATAATGGGTTACATCAAGAGGAGCTTCTCAAAAGAAAATATGGAGGAAAAACAGGTGAAGAGGAAATTTTTAAAAAGAGCAGCAGCAGCGGCACTGGCATGTGCGCTGGCAGCAGTTTCCATGACAGCATGCGGATCAGATAAGGGCGGAAACGGAAGTAAAGAGGAAGCAGCGTCAGGGGAACTGACCATGGCCTGGTGGGGAAACCAGGTAAGAAATGAGCGTACACAGCAGGTGCTGGATAAATATAAAGAGGAAGAGGGAACCACAGTCAAAGGACAGTTCTTCCAGTGGGACGATTACTGGAGTAAAATGGCTACTTCAGCCGCAGGCAAAAAAATGCCGGACATCATTCAGATGGATATGTCATATCTGCAGCAGTACGTAGACAAGAGCCAGCTATTAGATTTGACACCATATATTGAAGACGGAACCCTGGATACCTCCAATCTGTCTGAGGACGCGATCAACATGGGCAAGGTAGGAGACAAGATTTACGGTGTTGCATCCGGAACCAGTTCTTCCTGTATGTTCTATAATAAAACACTGCTTGATGAACTGGGGATTACTGTAAAGGACAATATGACTCTGGATGAGTTCATTGAGATCGCGAAACAGGTTTATGAGAAATCAGGCTACCGTGCAAACCTGATCCACTACGGAATGTACATGGAAGTTTACGCAAGGGCAAATGATATCCAGGTGGTTGACAAGCTTGGCGGCAAGAGCGCAGAGGATTATGTGGATTACTTTAAAATCTCTGAGAACGGTGTAAAAGAAGGATGGCACATCTCCCCGAGTCAGGCTGCCGATACAGCCAGTGTGGAGGAGGACCCCATGGTATATGGCTCCAATCCTGATAACATGACATGGTGTACCATCAACGGCTCTGCCATGCTGACCGCTTACCAGACAGCAGCTCCGGAGGGAACCGATATAGCCATCACAACAATTCCTTCCACAGATCCGAAAAAATCAAACTATGTAAAACCCAGTATGTATTATTGTGTGAGCGCTGATACCAAGAACCCGGAAGAGGCAGTGAAGGTATTGAATTACTTTACAAACTCTTCAGAAGCTTACAAGATTCTTCTTGCAGAGAGAGGTATCCCGGTATCCAGCAAGATCGCTGAGGAGATCATGCCTCTGCTGAGCCAGGAAGACCAGGAAAATGCTGCATTCATCACAGATGTCATCACTCCGAATTCCAGTGCACTGCCTCCTCTGGCACCGGAGGGGACCAGTGAGGCCCAGGATCTGTTAAGGAAACTGGAAGAGAAGGTGAAATACGGGGAATATACTTCCGAGAAGGCTGCGGAGGAATATTTCAACAGCGCAAACGAAATTTACGCGGAACATCAATAAATAATCAGGGCTGCTGTAGTCTTTTGGACGGCGGCAGCCCTTTTTCTGCCTTTGGAAAGGAGAGAAGATTTTGAAACCTACTAGCAAAAGATTATATAAGTTTTTAAATAAGGAAAAGACAGCGGGAGTTGTGTTCTGTCTTCCTTTTATTATAGGATTTCTGGTGTTTTTGATCATACCTATGGGAATCTCTTTTTATTACTCGCTCTGTGACTACGACATTCTGTCACCGCCGGAGTTTGTGGGACTGAAAAATTACATAGATATGTTTACAAATGATGAAGTGTTCTGGCATTCCATCAAGGCTACCCTTTATTTCGCGCTGGTGTCTGTGCCGCTGAGGCTTATTTTTGCCCTTTTGGTGGCAATGATACTGGTGAAACCCACAAAGGCTACGGGATTTTACCGTGCAGCCTACTATCTGCCCTCCATCATCGGCGGTTCAGTGGCTGTAGCTATTTTATGGAAGAGAATGTTCGCACCCGACGGTGTTGTGAACAGCATTCTCGGAATATTCGGGATTGACACCAACTTTGCATGGCTCAGTGACACCAGAACAGCGATCTGGACACTGATCCTGCTGGCTGTCTGGCAGTTTGGTTCTTCCATGCTGATCTTCCTGTCCGCATTAAAACAGATTCCGAAATCTCTGTATGAGGCAGCAGACGTGGACGGCGCGGGCAAGGTGACAAAGTTCTTCCGTGTTACCCTGCCGCTTCTGACTCCCACGATCTTCTTCAATCTGGTTATGCAGATGATCAACGGATTCCTGGCATTTACACAGAGTTTGATCATCACACAGGGAAAACCAATGGATACCACTTTATTCTACGCGGTGTACATGTATCAGCAGTCCTTCTCCTTCAGCAAATCCGGTTATGCTTCCGCAATGGCATGGGTTATGCTGGGAATTATTGCAGTGATAACATTTGTGTTATTTAAGACCAAAAAATATTGGGTATATGAACAGGGGTGAGATTGTGAAAACGAAGAATATAAGAACAGTTGTCTATCATGTTTTAGTCTGCGGTTTCGGATTAGCCATGCTGTATCCGCTCTGCTGGATGTTCATGAGCTCTTTTAAGGAAACCAGTACCATATTTACAACAGCGGGAAGCCTGATCCCTGAGAAATTCACACTGGAGAATTATGCCAATGGCTGGAGAGGATTTGCAGGCGTATCCTTTGGCACATTTTTTAAAAACTCTCTTTTCATAGCAGTTGTGGGAACCATAGGAACCCTGGCATCTTCCGCATGTGTGGCATACGGATTTGCCAGATGTCAGTTCAGGGGCAAGAAGATCTTATTCGGCGCCATGCTGGCGTCTATGATGCTGCCGGGACAGATCCTTATGGTGCCCCAGTATCTGTGGTATGAAAAACTGGGCTGGGTCGGCAGTTTTTCTCCCCTTATCATTCCGTTTTTCTTTGCCATCCAGGGATTTTTTGTATATCTTATGATGAACTTTATAGAGGGTATCCCTACAGAGCTGGATGAGGCAGCCAAAATTGACGGCTGTTCCTATTACGGGATCTTCTTCCGTATTATTTTGCCGCTGATGGCTCCGTCACTGATCACAGGCGGTATCTTTTCCTTTATGTGGAGATGGGATGACTTTATGTCAGCGCTGCTCTATATCAATGATGCTGCCATGTATCCGGTTGCCCTGGCGCTGAAACTGTTCTGCGATCCCGGCTCCTCCTCGGACTATGGCGCAATGTTCGCAATGGCGACTCTCTCCATCGTGCCTATTGTGCTGATCTTCATTTTCTTCCAGAAATATCTGGCAGACGGAATTGCAACCTCCGGATTAAAGGGATGATAATATATGAAGAGCTACATATCCGAAACAGACAGCATGCATTATATATACGGCGATGACACAGAAGCCGTGCTGCGCACAATGGCGTACCGGTTTATGGGAAATCATCCGCCCATGCCCTTTCTTCTCAGGGCTTTCCATGAAAATGGGGCCAGAAGGAGAAAGAACGGGGACGCAGTCCTGGATTTTCAGCAGCAGTTTCCCGGGGCCCTTTTGGGGGACTGGGGGGCAGCAGCCGGTGAAATGTGGTGCCCGGAAGGGAAAAAGAGCCGTTTCCTGGTGAAGTGTGAGAGCCGGACATTAGTATATCTCAACCGGGAGCTGATACTTCTCTGTCCGGGAGCGGGAGAATATGAACTGACGGCCAAACTGCATGAAGGGATGAACCGGCTTTTCCTTGTTTCCAGAAAAGAAGCAGGATTTTGCTGTACGCTGACCAATAAAATGCCTCAGTGGGAGCCATGTTCTTATCTTATGCCCTTTGAGGAGAGGGGAGGAGAGGCTGGTTTTAACTTTACTTTGTTGAGGGCAGAGGAGGCGGATGAGAAAACAGCCGTGAATTTCTTTCTCAGGAAATCCTTCTGGGAAAAAACGGAGAAGGAGACAGAAAGAGTTTGGCTGCCGGCTGCAGACGTCCCCAGATTACCCTGGAAGGAAGCGGGCCAGATATGGTTTGCATGGACAGAGGTACGTGCTGTACCGGGTACGGACCTGAAAAAGGCGTGGGAAGAGCTGATACGCTTTTTGAGGGAGCAAAAAGAAAAGAATCCGTGTATCAGAGCAGTTATGATAGATGGATGCAGGATGGATGCGGATGATAAGGAATCGGGATGCTGCAGAAAACCATATCAGGAGCACTTCCGCGCTTGCTGCCAGATATCCTGGTTGATCCGCACAGAGGAACGAACATGCGGGATGACCTGTCCTGATTGGGAAAACAGCCGTTGGGAATGTCGTATTCCGGTGGAGGCAAAGGGAAACTGCGGTGATGTTCTCTTTCTGGGGCCTCTGGATTGCCGGGCGGAAGAGGCACTGATGACCTGGATCCCCGACAGACGGGAATTTCTTACAAAGCCCTTCCGGATATCTGATTCCGGTGTTTTCTGGAGAACAAAATATCCATCTGTTGTTATCCGTCCCTTTGCAGAGAGCTGTCTGTTCGGCCGCTGGACATATCCCCTGGGGGTGACTCTGTACGGAATGCTGCAGACAGGTCTGTATTATGAGATGCAGGAACTGATAAAATACGTGCGTGATTCCATAGAAATGGTGGTCATGGCTGACTGTTATGCAGTCTATGACCGGGAAAAATACGGATTTCCCGGTGTCAACCAGCAGCTTCTTTGGATGGACGCCCTGGATGACTGTGGTTCATTCGGTTCCTGTATGCTGGAATACCTTCTGAACTGCATGGAAGCATGTCAGAAAACTTTCCCGGACATACGGCGTGCGCCCCGCTGCGGCATAGGCAAAAGCAATGTTCAAACATACGCCGGGGAACAAGACAGATATTTTAAAGAAGAAGTACAGAGGATTGCCGGCAGAATCGGCAGATATATTTTAAAAGAACAGATCCGAAATGCGGACGGCTCTTTTAAGAGAAGAGACAACAGCATGTGGATTGATGATATGTATATGAGTGTTCCTTTTTTGATCAGGTACGCAGAAGTTTTTCATGATGACAATGCCATAGAGGAAGCCGTCAGACAACTGCTCCTATATAAGAAGCATTTTTATTTCAAACCGCGTGCTGTGAAGGGAAGCGGGCACATTTTGTCCCACATGTATAAACTGGAATTTGAACATGCGAATATGATCCCATGGAGCAGGGGAAACGGCTGGGTAGTTTTTTCTCTCAGTGAACTGCTCATGAGGGAGAATCCGGATGTACCTATGCGGGAGGAACTTATGTCTTATTTCCATGATCTGTGTGAAGGATATCTGGAGCTCCAGGATGAGGACGGTCTTTGGCATCAGATTCTGGACGAGAGGGATACCTACCAGGAGACATCCGCTGCAGCCATGTTCATCTGCGCCATGTCCAGAGGGATCCGTTATGGGCTGCTGCCGGAAGAACGGACGGCAGATTTTGCCGAATCTGTATTCAGGGCCTGGAACGGTCTGACGAAAAAGGCCATAGACAGGAAGGGAAATCTATACGGTGTCTGCCAGGGTTCAGGCTGGTCCTATGAACGGGAGTATTACAGAGCCCTGGAATGGAATTTCAACGATACTCATGGAATCGGTATCGTTATGCTGGCAGGCGTGGAGACAGACAGATTAAAACATTACCTCACAGAAGAGTGATTAGGAGGAAACTATGTGCAACTGGGAGCAGGCATGGCTTGCATATGAACCGATAGAAAATCAAAAAGATAAGAAGTATTTTGAATCTGTGTATACACAGCAGAACGGAGTGCTGGTTGAAAGCGCACTCAGAGAAATAAAGACAGCAGCCGAAAAACTGTTTTCTATCACAGTGAGAAGAGGAGAAAACAGAGAGGAAGCGGGGCTTATATTAGAGTTGAATCCGGCCCTGAATCTGGGAAAAGAAGGGTATCAGATCACAGAGGAAGAAGACAGGATCTATATACGCGCGGCAAAAGAAAACGGGCTTTTATACGGAACATTCCGCCTTCTTATTATGGTATCCTCCAGAAAAGAGATCGCCGGCATTTCTATTCGGGAGATACCGTCGAATCCTGTAAGGATGCTGAATCAGTGGGACAACATAGATGGAAGCATTGAGCGGGGATACGCAGGAAGATCCTTTTTTTATGAAAACGGGAAAGTCTGTGTGACTGAGCGGATCAGAGATTATGCCAGACTGCTCTGCTCTGTTGGAATCAACGGAATTTCTATTAATAATGTGAATGTGCGTAACGGTGCAGAATGGCTTATCTCAGAGAGGCATTATAAAGAACTGGAGCAGATTTCCCATATTTTTGCACAGTACGGGATTTCCATGTATCTATGCATTGATTTTGCAGCACCCATGACTCTGGGCGGGCTTTCCTGCGCAGACCCATTGAAGGAAGAAGTAAAAGACTGGTGGGAGAAAAAATGCGGTGAAATTTTCGGACGGCTTCCCAATATGGGAGGCTTTCTTGTAAAAGCAGATTCCGAAGGACGTCCCGGACCCTTTGCCTACGGGAGGAACCATGCAGACGGCGCCAATATGCTGGCCCGCGCGGTTAAACCGTACGGAGGGACCATCATATGGAGATGTTTTGTGTACAACTGCCAGCAGGACTGGCGTGACCGCAGGACAGACCGGGCATGTGCCGGATACGACAACTTCATGCCTCTGGACGGAAAATTCGATGATAATGTCATTCTCCAGATTAAAAACGGACCCATTGATTTCCAGGTGAGAGAACCTGTCCATCCTCTTTTCGGGGGTCTGCAGCATACAAACCAGATGCTGGAAGTTCAGATCGCCCAGGAGTACACAGGACAGCAGATCGATGTGTGTTATCTGGTTCCCATGTGGAAAGAAGTGCTGGATTTCTCCACGGGATGTGGAAAACCGGAGGACACAGTGGCGGATATCATTTCCGGCAGGACATTCGGACAGCAAAGATGCGGTATGGCAGCAGTAGCCAACACAGGAAGGGATGCCAACTGGACAGGCCATGACCTGGCAGGCGCCAATCTGTACGGATTCGGACGTCTGGCCTTTGCTCCGCAGCTATCCGCAGAGGAGATCGCCAGCGAGTGGATTTCCCTGCAGATCAGCAGAGACAGCGACGTGAACAGGAGTATTTCAGATATCCTTCTTCGTTCCAGAGAGGTCTATGAAAAATACACTGCGCCTCTTGGAATCGGTTTTATGGTGAACCCCGCACATCATTACGGTCCCAATCCCGAGGGATACGAATATTCCAAATGGGGTACCTACCACAGAGCCGACCACCTGGCAGTGGGCGTTGACAGAAGCGCAGGGGGTACCGGATACAGCGAACAGTATTTTGAGAAAAATGCTGCCCTGTTCAGAGAAAAGGGAACCTGCCCGGAAAATCTGCTTTTGTTTTTCCACCGTGTTCCCTACACATACCGGCTGCATTCCGGAAAGACATTGATACAGCACATTTATGACAGTCATTTTGAGGGACACGAACAGGTCCTGCAGATGCAGAAAGACTGGGAACTTTTGGAGGGCAGAATCCCGCAGCACATTTTCTTAAGAGTTAAGGAACGGTTCACGCGCCAGGTTGAAAACAGCCGGGAATGGTGCGATGTGATCAACAGCTTCTTTTACAGAAAATCCATGATTCCCGACGAACAGGGAAGAGAAATCTTCTGATATATGCAAATCCTTTTGCCGGATAACAGAAATGTTTCCGGCAGAAGGATTTTTTATTTATCTTGTGTTCAGAGGATTGGGAGCTGCCAGCGTGATAAGGAGCAGAATGTTCCATATCTGTATATCATAAAGAGTGCTTCCGGGCCCGGAGTGAACAGCAGATGCAGACAAGCTTTGGCCCATGATTTAGGAAGTCAGATGTACAAAGTAGATGGAATGGGGTATAATAGGTAGAAAGCCAAAATCAAAAAATAGTGAAAAATTTGCGGAATCAGGCATCATAAAGGAGATAAAAATGCTTACATCATTAATTATAGGAATCATATCAGGCTGGATAGCCGGAAGAATCATGGGCGTAAAAAAGGGAGGCTTCATAAAAACCATCGCAATTGGAATCGCAGGCTCCTTTGTCGGCGGAGGAATCATGTCGCTAGTGGGATTTTATGCATACGGTTTTCTTGCCAATATTATGGTATCTGTTTTGGGGGCGTGCATTTTCTTATACATTGCGAAGAAGATTTTTAAATAGTGGAAAGGTTGAGCTGACATCTGTGAAAACGCTTGAAAAACATAGTTAAATGAGGAGAAATCTGGATAAGCCTGTAGTTCAGCCCGGTTGGGTGTGGATTACAGGCTTTTTTTTGATTACTTTAAAAATCTTCAAAAACCCATTGAAATCAAGCCTTTAAAGGTTTATAATAATTCTCAGATAAAAGAAAATTCTTCGGGGCAGGGTGCAACTCCCTACCGGCGGTATAGTCCGCGACCCATGTAAATGGCTGAACCGGTGTGATTCCGGTACCGACAGTTAAAGTCTGGATGAGAGAAGAAAATGTATTTCATAATGCAGATTTCATCAATGCCCTGATTTTCAGGGCGTTTTTTCGTTTCAGCCGCGGAAGCGGCAGCGGAAAAAGAAGAATTTCCTTTTATGAAACCATCATAAAAAGGAGAGAATAAAAATGAGTAATGAAGCAATTGTAAACAAAAGACCTGCAGGTGCACAGAATCGTTCAAAAATCAGGACACTGGCACAGGTAGCCATGCTTGGAGCCGTGGCTACGGTATTGATGATGATTGAGTTTCCCATCCCGGTGATCGCACCGCCTTTCTATCAGATGGATTTCTCAGAAGTACCCGTGCTGGTCGGCGCGTTTGCTATGGGACCGGTGGCAGGTATTATGATCGAGCTTCTGAAGGTACTGCTGTATGCAGTCATCCACGGCTCCGCCACAGCTGGTGTGGGTGAAATCGCCAATTTCCTGATGGGATGCTCTTTTATCGTTCCGGCAGCATTTTTCTATAAATACCGCAGGAACAAAAAATTTGCAGTGATCGGAATGGTGATCGGAACCATTTGTATGGCTGTTGTGGGTTGTGTTGTGAATGCATTTATCCTGCTCCCCGCATACGGGGCAGCTTTTGGGATGCCGGTGAGCGCCTTTATTCAGATGGGCACATCTATCAATGCAGGAATCAATAACCTGTTTACCTTTGTGGTGCTGGCAGTGGCGCCGTTTAACCTGGTGAAGGGATGTATCATCTCTGCCGTAACACTGCTTATTTATAAGAGAATCAGAGTATTACTGCGAGGAGAATAAAGATGCCGGATATAAAAAAGGTGACGCCGCTCACAGAGAATCCCCATGTAAATCTCTACCACCTGGATGTGGAGAGTAAGACAGGAAGAAAGGGACATTACTATGTGGCGTCACGGGCAAAGACTGAGAATGAACTGAAGATCAAAACAAGGAAAAACACCCCGGATGGAGTTATTATCTACAGCCTCTATGGGGAGAAGAAAGACAGGGTCGTGCTGGTACGTCAGTACCGTTATGCTATTGACAGCTATATCTATGAGTTTCCGGCAGGCCTGGTAGAGCCCGGTGAGGACTACAGAGAAGCCGCGATCAGAGAGATGAAAGAGGAAACCGGCCTGACGCTTACTCCTCTTGATGTGGACCCGGCATATGAGAAACCGTATTTTACTACCATTGGCATGACCGATGAATCCTGCGCCAGTGTATACGGTTATGCTTCCGGCCAGGTGTCCGGGGATGGACTGGAGGATTCCGAGGAGCTGGAGATTGTGCTGGCTGACAGGGAAGAGGTCAGAAGAATCCTGAGGGAAGAGAAAGCGGCGATCATGACGGCTTATATGCTGATGCATTTTCTGCATGATGATGAGCCGTTTGCTTTTCTGAAGGAAATCTAAGACACAGAATCAATTATAGATCAGAAACCGTTCGCAAATTTTTCATAAAAAATTAACGGGATAGGCATTGTATCCCGGGCGGATGAGAGTATACTTAAGGTAGCCGGTGCAGGCAAAATCTGCCCCGGCTACTGTCAGATTGCGCAGACAGCAGTCAAAACAGGCAGGCATGGGAGATATTTATATATGAAGTGGAAGAAGTATGTAAAAGGTATTCTGGCGGCATTGTTTACAGTTTTAGGCGTTATACTGGTCATTGTTCTGGGACTTAAATTCCTCAGGTTTTTTATGCCTTTTGTCATCGGATGGATCATCGCCATGATCGCCAGCCCTCTGGTGCGCATGGTGGAAAAGAGGATGAAAATAGCCAGAAAGCACACATCCATGCTGATCATTATAGCAGTTTTAGCCGCCATAATCGGAGCAGGGTATTTTATAGGAACAAAAGCGGTGGAGGAGGCCAGTGACCTGATCAATCAGGCACCGGATATTTACAGTGGATTCCGGGAGGATTTTCGGGAGGTGGAGCACAATCTCAATAAATTCATGAAACAGCTTCCGGAAAATGTACAGACTTCCATCAATAATGTGCAGGACGATCTGGGAGAACGGATCGGAAAACTGGTGGGAAATATCAGCGAGTGGACCGTTGGCTACGCAGGTGATATGGCCAAGCATCTTCCGAGTGTGCTGATATCTATTATATTTACCATATTGTCCGCCTATTTTTTCATCGCGGACCGGGATGGAATCCTGGAGTTTGGGCGGAACAACACACCGCAGATCATCCAGGAAAAATGGAGACTGCTGGCAGACAGCTTTAAAAAGGTCTTCGGCGGTTATTTCAAAGCACAGTTTAAGATCATGGCTGTTATCTGGGCAATACTCTGTGTAGGGCTGCTGTTTCTGGAGGTGAGCTTTGCCGTGCTGGTGGCATT
Source organism: Blautia caccae (assembly GCF_040095955.1). Classification (NCBI taxonomy): domain Bacteria; kingdom Bacillati; phylum Bacillota; class Clostridia; order Lachnospirales; family Lachnospiraceae; genus Blautia; species Blautia caccae. The sequence goes on from NZ_JBBMFP010000027.1 coordinate 27,303, forward strand.
CCTTATTTCTTTTCTGGATATGCTTCCGTTCTTCGGAACAGGGACAGCCCTTATACCATGGGCTGTATTCAAGCTGTTGTCCGGTGATACAAAGTTTGCGGTTGGTCTGATCATCCTTTACCTGGTGACGCAGTTGGTGCGGAGGGTCATAGAGCCCAAGATGGTGGGGGATTCCATTGGCATGGACCCGCTCCTTACACTGATCTTTATGTATACAGGATACCGGGTCAGCAGTGTCATTGGCATGATACTTGCAGTGCCCATAGGGGCAGTTGTGATCAATTTCTATAAATCAGGTATGTTTGACAGACCGCTCCAGTCAGCAAAGGAAGCCATGGAGGATCTTTTGGAGTGGATCTGCCGCAACAATGGGGACGAAGAGCACATAGAGAATAAAGAATCATAGAACAGAACAAGATAGCATAAAGAGTAAAATCTTTATGCTATCTTAATGCGTCCTTAACATAGCTTTATGCCGTTTTAATATAAAAGAATTTAGAATATGTAGTTACAGGATAACACAGAAAGAGAATAAAAAGGGTGGAAGACTCTTATGTCAGGAATAAAAAAACATCACTGGACCACAACGAAACTTATTGTATTCGGTTATCTGGCAGTGATTACCACAGGTACGCTCCTGCTGATGCTGCCTGTGTCCAACCGGCAGATGACAGCAGCTCCGTTTATGGATGCCTGGTTTACCGCCACATCAGCAACGTGTGTCACCGGACTGGTGCTGCATGACACCTATACATTCTGGTCTGAATTTGGCCAGGGTGTCATCTTATTATTAATACAGATAGGCGGCATTGGATTTATGACGATCGCCATTTCCGCGCTCGCTATCACCAAGAGAAAGATTGGTTTGTCGCAGAGGCTTCTGATGCAGGAATCCGTGGCTGCACCCCAGGTGGGCGGAATTGTGCGCATGGCAAAGTTTGTGTTCGGCGGAACGGTATTATTCGAGGGGATCGGAGCCATTTTGCTGAGCTTTTATTTTGTTCCGAGACTGGGTACGGGAAAAGGTATATATTTTTCCGTATTTCACTCCATTTCTGCCTTTTGTAATGCGGGAATAGATCTGATGGGCTATTTTGATCCGGGAACTTCCCTTATGACCGCTTCAGGCAGCCCTCTGGTGAGTATCACCATTATGCTGCTGATCATAGTGGGCGGCCTGGGATTTCTTGTATGGGCAGATGTCAGGAACCATAAATGGCATTATAAAAATTATAAGCTCCACACAAAGGTCGTGCTCATGGCAACAGCGATACTTATTCTCGGAGGGGCTGTCCTCATGTTTTTCTTTGAGCTGGGGAAACCTTCCATGGAGGGAAGAAGCTTTGGGGAACAGGTACTCTGCGCGTTCTTTCAGGCCGTAACGCCCAGAACAGCGGGGTTCAATACCGTGGATCTGACAACGCTATCGGGCTGCAGTAAAATCCTCATAGTAGGGCTTATGTTTATCGGCGGTTCTCCCGGTTCCACTGCGGGAGGTATTAAGACAACCACCATGTCCATCATGATCCTGAGTATATGGTCTGAATTCAGAAAACGGAAGGATATCGAGTGTTTCCGCAGAAGAATGGAGGAGAATGCCCTGCGCCACGCAAGCTGTGTAACCATGCTTTATGGGCTTCTGATCCTGGTGGGATCTGTGCTGATCGCCTCTGCAGATGGAACTGCGATCCAGGACGCTCTGTTTGAAGCGGCCTCCGCGATCGGAACCGTAGGACTGTCTCTGGGGATCACTGCGCAGCTTGGAACCGTTTCACATATTGTTCTGATACTGCTCATGTTTATCGGAAGGGTCGGAGGCATTACCATACTCATTGCTTTCGGCAACCGGATTGCCAACATACCATCAAAACTGCCTATGGAAAAGGTATCTGTAGGCTGATTAAGGAGGAAAAGTAGAAAATGAAATCGGTTCTTGTAGTGGGACTGGGCCGCTTTGGCCGCCATATGGCAGCGAAATTAATAGAGGAGGGCAATGAAGTCCTCGCAGTTGATATAAATGAGGAGCGTGTCAATGACGCGCTGGACCTGGTGACAAATGCGCAGATTGGAGATACCACCAATGAGCATTTCATTGCCTCTCTGGGAGTGGGTAATTTTGATCTCTGCGTTGTGGCCATCGGGGATAATTTTCAGAGCTCCCTGGAGACCACAGCGCTTCTCAAGGATTACGGGGCGCCTTTTGTCCTCTCAAGGGCAAACAGGGATGTGCACGCAAAGTTTCTCCTCAGAAACGGAGCGGACAAGATAGTTTACCCGGAACGGGAGATGGCAGAACGTCTGGCTGTCAAATTCGGCACAGATAATATTTTCGATTACATTGAATTAACCCCTGACTACTCCATTTATGAGATTCCGGTCCCGGCACCGTGGGTGGGCAAGTCCATTGTGGAAAAGGGAGTGCGGAATAAATATCATATCAGTATTCTGGCAGTCAAGGAACAGGAGGAAATCTATCCTCTTCCCCGCCCGGAGTATATCTTTCGGGGAAGTGAGACCCTGATCATCATGGGACATTACAAAGATGTAAGAGCGCTGGCAAAGGCGAGATAGCCGGCGCTCTTTGCCTTTCCCCGCATAATTTATTTGATTCCCGCGGGAAATAGGCTATAATAAACCAAACAGCGCAGAAAGGGGGAGCCGGGATGGAGACGGATAAAAGCGGCAGGCTGAAGATCTTTTTCAGCTATGCGGAAGGAACAGGAAAGATAGGACAGATGCTGCGGGATGCAGCGGAGAGAAAAAAAGAGGGCTGCGATGTAGTGGTCGGATGTGTTCCCCTGGAGCTGGATTTGGGGGAGAAAATGGAAAAGCTTGCCCCCGTTTTTCATAATTATCAGGGGAATCTGTCCCCGGAGTTTGATCTGGACAGCGCGATCAGAAGAAGGCCCGGGCTTTTGGTCATAGACAGGCTGGCCCACGGGAATGCTCCGGGTTCCAGGCACAGAAAGCGTTATCAGGACATAGAGGAGCTTCTTCGGGCCGGGATTGATGTGTATACGACCCTGAATGTACAGCAGATAGAGAGTCTTTCGGATGTGATTTCCTCCCTGACCGGCAGACCGGCAGGGGAGCGCGTTCCGGATAAAGTATTCGATCAGGCAGACCAGGTGGAATTTGTGGACGCGGAACCGGAAAAGGTACGGGAGTGCCTTGGAAATAATGCTGCGGATACAGGTGTCCTCACTGCCCTGCGGGAGATGGCCCTCAGAAGAATGGCGGACAGGATCAATAAGATCGCGGAAAAGGGGGAGGATGTACAGGAGACCTCCTATCCGGGAGAACATATCCTGACCGGAATCTCCGCATCTCCCTCCAACGGTAGGGTGATCAGGACCGCGGCACGTATGGCGGATGCGTTCCACGGGGCGTTTACCGCTCTGTATGTGCAGACGTCCCACGATAAAAATCTGCCGGATGCAGATAAAAGGATATTAAAAGAGAATATGGAACTGGCGGAAAAACTGGGAGCCAGGGTCATCACCATGTACGGGGATGATGTGGTCCAGCAGATCGCAGAGTATGCCAGAATGGCAGGTGTATCAAAAATTGTGCTGGGCCGTACCAAATGGATCGGAGGCCTCTCTTTTTCCAGAGTCAGCTTTGCCGACAAACTGACAGCACTTGGCTCCAATCCCGATATTTATATTATCCCATCTATGGAGCAGAATACCGGTACTGCGGGATTTCGCATAAGGCACAGCAGAACCGGCTTCACCTTCAAGGATACCCTGAAGACAGTGGGCGTGCTACTGGCCTCCACGGGGATTGGCGGATGGATGTACAGCCATGGGATTTCAGAGGTCAATATTATTATGCTGTATATTCTGGGGGTAGTTCTCACCGCCATGTGGACAGAGAGCAAGGCATACAGTCTGGTGAGCTCCTTTATCAGTGTATTTACCTTTAATTTTTTCTTTACACTCCCCAGATATTCGTTTAAAGCCTACGGGCCGGAATATCCTGTTACCTTTATCATTATGTTCCTGGTGGCATTCCTCATTTCCACCCTGACGACCAGAGTGAAGGAGCAGGCGCACCAGGCAGCGGAAAAGGCATACCGCACGGAAATTCTGCTGGAGACCAGCCAGAAGCTGCAGAAGGCCAGGGATGTGTCCCAGATCATCCGGGAGATCATGGTGCAGATGGAGAAAATGCTGGGCCGGACGGTTATCTTCTATATGCCCGATGAGAAGGGAAATCTGGTTCCCAGAATGGAAAAACAGGATATGTCGGATGCCGGGCAGTATCTCAATGAGAAGGAACAGGAAGTGGTATCCTGGGTGTATCAGAATAATAAGCATGCGGGTGCCACAACAGATACGCTGCCCGATGCAAAATGTCTGTACCTGGCTGTGAGAGGCAGGAAGGAAGCTCTGGCAGTGGCAGGTATTGTTATGGGGGCTGAGGAACTCACTGCTTTTGAGAGAAGCCTGCTGCTTGCCATGTTGAATGAATGTGCCCTGGCACTTGAAAAGCAGAAGCTGGATGAGGAGAAAAAGGAAGTAGAGATGAACGCCAGACAGGAGCGGCTGCGGGCTAATCTGCTGCGGGCCATTTCCCATGACCTGCGCACTCCGCTGACAGGTATTTCCGGAAATGCCAGTGTGCTTTTAAACGGCAGCGCCCAGATGGAGGAGAGCCAGAGGCATAAGATTTACGGGGATATTTATGACGATGCCATCTGGCTCATTAACCTGGTGGAGAATCTGCTCTCCGTCACAAGGATTGAGAATGGGACCATGAACCTGAAGCGGCAGACAGAACTTCTGGATGATGTGATCAACGAGGCCATGCACCACCTTGACAGAAAGAGCGGAGAACACAAGATCACAGTGAAGCAGGAGGACGAATTCCTGATGGCCAGGATGGATACCAGGCTGATCGTGCAGGTGTTTATCAATATCATAGACAATGCCATCAAATATACACCGGCCGGGTCAGAGATTAAGGTTCATGTGTTCCAGAAGGATGGATTTGTGTGGACGGAAATTGCGGACAACGGAAACGGGGTGGCGGATGCGGATAAAAATAAGCTGTTTCAGATGTTTTATACGGCAGAGAACCAGAAAGGGGACGGCAGGCGCGGGCTGGGACTTGGCCTTGCACTCTGTAAAGCCATTATAAATGCACACAGCGGAGAGATCGGGGTAAGGGACAACAGCCCCCGGGGAAGCGTTTTCTATTTCACATTGCCGGCAGAGGAGGTAGTGATACATGAATAAACCATTGATACTTATTGTGGAAGATGACAAGGCTGTCAGAAATCTGATGGGAACCACACTGGATATGCAGGAATACCGGTACCATATGGCTAAAAACGGGGCACAGGCCCTGATGGAAGCGGTATCCCAGAGGCCGGATGTGATCATACTGGACCTGGGGCTGCCGGATATGGACGGTGTGGACCTGATAAAAAAAGTGCGGTCCTGGTCAAATGTACCGATCATCGTGGTAAGTGCCAGGAGCGAGGACGCGGATAAGGTAAACGCCCTGGATGCAGGGGCAGATGATTATCTGACGAAACCTTTCAGCGTGGAAGAGCTGCTGGCAAGGCTGCGGGCAAGCCTTCGCAGGGCTATGTATCAGAGCAGCGGAGGCATGGAGGACAACGCGGTTTTTGTGAACGGGGATTTGAAGATCGACTATGCATCCGGCTGTGTGTTTATCAGAGAGGAGGAGGTCCATCTGACGCCGATTGAGTATAAGCTGCTGTGTCTTCTGGCCAAAAATGTGGGGAGGGTGCTGACGCATAACTTTATACTGAATGAGGTATGGGGGAATGTGATGCAGAGTGATGTGCCTTCGCTGCGGGTGTTTATGGCGACGCTGAGGAAGAAGATTGAGGAGGAGCCATCGGAGCCCAAGTATATACAGACGCATATTGGGATTGGGTATCGGATGATTAAAAGGGAGTAGTGAGCATGAAAAACACCGCGGCCGGCAGTCCGGAGAGAAGACTGCCGGCCGCGGTGTTTTTCATGGGATTCAGGTTGTGGGGGAAAGAGGCTAGGGATGGCGTTGGAGAAAAAAGAAGCCGCCCCGCGGCTTCAAAATTGGGAATATAGGAAGGGTGGGGCGGTGGAGAGGTTGGCAGTCATGAAGTAGAGGTAGAGGAGCATGAGGAGGATGTAGAAGGAGAGCACCTGGAGGAGGAAACGGGCTTTGGGGTTGGTTTTAAGGTTTTTTATAAAAGTTGTAAAGGCTTTCATTGATCAGAACCCATCCTTTCCGTCCTATGTGGACTTGATCTTCAAAGAAGTATTTGGTGTATTCATCTGTTGAGAAATCGGCAAGTTCGACGTTGTAGGCGGAGGCAAGACTGCGGATGTTGGAGTAGTAGGTTTCTCGGGCAGTACGGGGAAAACCGGTGTAGTCGTAGTAATAGCCGTTAACAGGGAGAATGACCAGAAGAGGTTCGATGTCCATGTCGCGGCATACATCCAGGAAGCAGCGGAGGTCGTCGTATTCGGGGGAGGAGCCGTAGCCGTGTATCGCTTTTTTGTTGAGGTCTTTCTTTTTGGCCAGGTGGGGTTTCAGCTTTTTGTAGTTTTTGTCGTCTATGTAGAATTGGTTCTCCTGGTGGCGGGAGCCGTCTTCCTCGGCCTTGGCCAGCCATTTGGTCCAGTTTATGGATATGTCAGTGGCCGGCGGCGCTTTCTTTTTTGCGGTGAGGTCAAAGAGAAGAGGGACGGTGATCTTTTCTTTCTCGTTCAGAAAGTGCTGCCAGGCGCCGGCTATGAGGGTGTCCTCTGTGGTTGCGGTTTTGGTGACCCATACGCGCTCATATGTGCTTAAACGGTCTTTGGTTTTGGGGTCATCTTTCAGAAGCGTATGGGTGCGGTCTATGATGTATTGTTTTGTTTCCGGTGAGAGGTTTTCGTTCTGCAGCATGCCCAGATAGTTGTTCTCAGAGAAGCGGGAGGCAAAGGCCTGGGGCAGGATGCCGGGTTTTCTGAACCACTGGGGGGATAGGAAAAGGACGGCCTTTTTCTGGCCCTCCCCTACGGCGCTTAAAGCAATGGCATGGCTCAGGGACTGGTAATAGCCGGCACCTATGAGCATGGGCTCAAAGTCACTGTCCGCGAACATGGAGGAAGGATGGTACGGGGTGTCCTGCCCGTGCATAAACTCGGAGGAGCCGAATACCAGAAGGCTGTCAGGGCCAAGATTTTGTTTTATGGTTTCACGGGAACGTGTCTTTGTCTCGTTGGCCCAGGTGGAAAATGTCCGGGAGTCCGGAATCTTCCTGTCACGGACAGACAGGTGGATGCCTGCCGCGGTGACAAGGAACAGCACAAAGGCCGTGAAAAATGCAGTCAGTCTCTTCATGTTTCTTACGCCTGCCTTTCTCTGGTCAGCATTTGGATTTTACAAGATTGAGGATTTTTTCCGGGGTATCCATTTCTTCCCTGGTGACCTCTGAGGGGGCTATGACGATGCCGCATTCCTCCTCAAGGCCAGCCAGAAATTCGGCAAATCCCAGGGAATCCAGAAGACCGGACTGGAAAAGCTCGGTTTTTAAGTCTTCTTTCACAATATCATCCTCACAGATCTCTGCTAATAAATCTAAAATTTTTTCTTCCATTTTGTTTTCTCCTTTTTCTGTTAAAGTTTATTGAGGATATCAGGCGGTTAAAAGCTCCAGGAATTTTCCGGAGAAGATAAAGAAGCCGAATATCACCAGGTTTATGGTAAGCAGCCAGGAGACTGCCTTGTATAGTTTCCGGTTTTTATATTTCTTGTAGAAGCCTGATTTTTTCTGGTAAACTTCTGTGGCCGACAGCAGAATGCCGTGGTAGAGTCCGTATAGTATGTAGGATGGCGTGACGCCGTGCCACAGTCCCATAACGCCCATGTTGACAATAAATCCGGCACAGGCTCTGTTTAAACGGGTGGAGAACCATTTCTTCTTAGAGCATTTCATAATGAAACGGGTAAAGAGGAAATCGCGGAACCAGTGGGACAGGGTAATGTGCCAGCGGTCCCAGAACTCTTTTATATCCAGGCTCCGAAATGGAGCGCGGAAGTTGTCCGGCAGCCTGACACCCAGAATATAGGCGGTTCCCACTGCCATGAGGGAATAGCCTGCAAAATCAAAGAACAGGTAGAAGCCGTACAGCCAGGCGTAGCCTGCGGCGAAATACCAGGGGGCGTCCCGGCGTCCCATGGACTGCTCACATATAGTGAGAAGGGTGTAGAGCTGGGTGCCCAGCGCCAGCTTGTAGACCAGGCCCAGCAGTAGTTTGAAGATACCTTCTGCCAGCATGTCCAGATATTCTGCCCTTGGCAGGATGCGCATCCAGTCATCGTGAAACCGGCGGCTTCTGTCAATGGGACCGGAGCTGATGGAGGGAAAGAAAAGAAGGAATCCTGAAAATTCCAGGAGTGGGACCTCCAAAATGATTCCGTCGTAAATCTCTATGACCATCTGGATGCTGCGGAAACTCATATAGGAAATGCCGGTGAATCCGAATATGTTCATATGGAACAGCGGCGATAGTTTACATAATATAAGGGGCAGCAGCATGGCTGCCAGGAACAGGTAGTATTGTTTTTCATTCCTGCCGTTTTTGGCGCGGACAGCAGCGTAGCCGCGCACCACCAGATAGGACCATCCGTAAAAGAGAAGCAGATAGAGGAACTGTCCGGGGCTGTGGCCGAAGACCAGTACTATGAAGACCAGGGATACGGCCAGGGTATAATGCCCCATCTTTTTTTCCATGATGCCCAGAATGACGGCAGGAATCAGGAATAAAAAGAGGCAGATAAAGAAGGAAAGCCCTTCATAAAAACTCAAAGAACTGCGCTCCCGAGGGCCTTTCTGTCAACCTTGCCATTTCCGGTCATGGGAAGCCTGTCCATGAAGATGAGTTTTTTCGGTATCATGTATTCCGGAAGGAAGGTGCGCAGACTCTCTTTCAGCATTTCCGCGTAAGTACGCTCCGGCGCCGTCATGCCGGGGCAGACCAGATAGGCACTGATGCTTTTGACACGCCCGTCTTTTATGTTGGGGAGTACGGCAGCTTTTTCTATCTGGGGGAGACGGAGAAGATTGTTCTCTATATCCTCCAGCTCGATTCTGTATCCGTGCAGCTTGATCTGCAGGTCTATGCGTCCGCAGTAATATAGCATGCCGTCTTTCAGATATCCTTTGTCCCCTGTGCGGTATCCCTGTGCGGGGATTCCCTCTTCTGTGTATGTAAAAAAGTGCTTTTCTGTCTGCAGTGTGTTCTGATAATAGCCGGGGCTTACGGTATTGCCCAGTATGATGATCTCCCCTTTTTCTCCCTCAGGAAGTACGCGCCCGTCGGGACCGCAGATCTGCAGTGTGGTGCCGGGTTTTGGCCTGCCTACAGGCAGAGGGGAAGTGCCGGCAGCCAGCTCTGGCGTTATTTCCACCTGAGTGACAGCCACGGTGGACTCCGTGGGACCGTAGGTGTTCATGACTTTTGCAGAGGGGAAACGCTCCAGAAGCCTGCGGGCTGTCCGGTTGGCAAGGGTTTCCCCGCAGAACAGAAACAGGCCAAGGTTTGGCAGAGCCGTCTGTGCAAAAGCCGGGTCTGACAGGCACACATCGGCAAAGGATGGTGTGGAAACCATAATTGCGGCATCCGATCGTTTCAGGGATTCCAGCAGTTTCTGGTAATCCTTCTGCACATCCTTTGTCAGACACCAGAGAGTTCCGCCCACCGCAAGGCATGTATACAGATCCATTACGGACAGATCAAAGGAAAAGGGGGCCTGATTCAGGAATACCTTTCCCTTTTTGGCATTGGTGGAGGTTCCCAGGGTGATGGACCAGTCCAGGAAATTGCTGAGATTCCTTTCCGTGATTGTGACGCCCTTTGGGGTTCCTGTGCTTCCGGAAGTAAATATGATATAAAAGATATCATCCCCGGAAACCGGTTCGGGTACGGTATCGCCCATGCGGTTATCCATGCGGGACAAATCTGTATGTACCATGACATCAATATCCTGCAGGGAAAGGATTCGTTTATCCCTGCAGTCCGCATGGAGAGGAGAGAGGGAGAGAAGAATCGGGGAATCCAGGGCATCCAGGATCATTTCCACCCGGGAGTCCGGCACTGAGGTGTCAATGGGGCAGTAAGCCCTGCCTGATTTGACACAGGCCAGAAATGCCGCAGGCATCAGGGGATGTTTGTGGCCGTATACAGCTATGGGGGCATAGTTCTGTCCGCATTGCTGCTCAATATGACGGGCCAGACGCTCAGAATATAACTCCAGCTCTTTGTAAGTAACAGACTGTCCGTCGCAGCAGATGGCTGTTCTTTCCGGGCAGATGGAGGCATATTCCCATATTTGGTTCAATATATTCATAAAATTCACCTCAATTTCGACGTTTTTCTTACCTTCTTAATTACACCATAGAATTTAAAAGAATTAGCAGGTTCAATTTTAAAGAAATTCTAAAGAAAACCTTTCGATTCATTAAGAATAATTCGTAACTATTCAGCCAGCTGAATCGTTACGGGTATTCGCCCATTAAAAATCGCTTCGCGATGGGGCGAATACCTGCCGCCACTACTCTTTTGCACGGTCAGCGCAGTAAATGCGCAGACCTGACTGAACAGTTACAATAATTCTACATACAATGTATTTTTTATGAATAATTGTGCCGCGGTACTTGCGTAAAGCAGGCAAAACGAATATAATTCACAGTAGAATAAAACGGACAAGGAGAACATATATGAACAAGAATTTTGACGTTATCGCGCTTGGTGAGCTTTTGATCGACTTTACGGAAAACGGAGTGAGCGGACAGGGCAACCCCATTTTTGAGGCAAATCCCGGCGGAGCGCCGTGTAATGTGCTGGCTATGCTCAATAATCTTGGAAAAAAGACATCTTTTCTGGGAGTTGTGGGTAAAGACCAGTTCGGTACATCCCTGAGAAATACGCTGAACAGCCTGGGAATCGATACCAGTCATTTGTATGAGGATCAGGAAGTCCACACAACACTGGCGTTTGTCCATACTTTTGAGGATGGGGACAGGGACTTTGCGTTTTACAGAAATCCCGGTGCGGACATGATGCTGAGCGTTGACCAGATAGACGAAGAATACATAAAATCAGCCAGAGCCTTTCATTTCGGCACCCTGTCCATGACCCATGAGGGTGTGCGCCGGGCGACTGCAAAGGCTATTGATATTGCTAGAGAAGCGGGACTTCTCATCTCTTTTGACCCGAACCTGCGCCCTCCGCTGTGGAGCAGCATGGAGCTTGCAAAAGAACAGATCGCATACGGTCTTTCAAAATGTGACCTCCTGAAGATTTCCGAGGAAGAGCTGGAATTCATGACCGGGACGAAAGATGTGAAGGAAGGCGCCCATATGCTGCTGTCCCGGTATCCGAATCTGAAGCTGATGAACGTGACCATGGGAAAAGAGGGAAGCACAGCGTTCCATGAGGGCAGGGAAGTATTCCACGCACCGTTCCTGCAGGAGAATACTATTGAGACAACAGGAGCAGGCGATACCTTCGGTGCATGCGCACTGAATTATGTGCTGGAGCACGGAATTGAGGGTCTTACAGAGGACCAGCTCTATGAAATGCTGGAATTCTCCAACGGAGCTTCCTCTCTTATCACTACAAAGAAAGGGGCACTCCGTGTTATGCCCAAAAAAGAAGAAGTATTAACGTTTATCGCCGGAAAATAGAGTAAAATTGTCGAAATGTTGTTGTGAATTTTTAATATAATACAGCATTGACAGTAATCGGAAATTGTGATAAATTATAGACATAACAAAATAATAGTTTTGATTTCTGACGGATTACAATGTGGAGCACCACAGTGAAATCAAAATGTAAGTGAGAGCCGACCGTCTGGGCAACGTTTGTAATTGTGTAATTGACAAATGTTGCCCTTTTTTTTCAAAAGCATTCATATGCAGACAGCGGCGGAATCATGCAGAAAACAAGACTATTGCCATGAAAAGGAGGGTATTAACATGGGATTCAAAACAGACATCGAAATCGCACAGGAGTGCACAATGGAGCCAATTACCAAGATTGCAGAAAAAGCAGGTATTGATGATAAATATCTGGAGCAGTACGGTAAGTACAAAGCTAAAATTGACTACAATCTGTTAAAAGAATCTGATAAACCGAACGGAAAACTGGTTCTGGTTACAGCTATCAACCCGACACCTGCCGGAGAAGGAAAGACAACCACAACCGTAGGTCTGGCTGATGGCCTTCAGAAATTAGGTAAAAATGTAATGGTAGCGCTCCGTGAGCCATCCCTGGGACCGGTATTCGGTGTAAAGGGCGGTGCTGCAGGCGGCGGTTATGCACAGGTAGTTCCAATGGAAGATATCAACCTGCATTTTACAGGTGACTTCCACGCAATCGGTGCGGCAAACAATCTGCTGGCAGCAATGCTGGATAATCATATTTATCAGGGCAACGACCTGAACATTGACCCAAGAAAGATTACCTGGAGAAGATGTGTTGACATGAATGACCGCCAGCTTCGTTTCGTAGTTGATGGTCTGGGCGGAAAGACAAACGGCTGTCCGAGAGAAGACGGATACGATATCACAGTTGCTTCCGAGATCATGGCTGTTCTATGTCTGGCAAAAGACATTACAGACCTGAAGGAAAGACTGGGAAGAATCATCGTTGGTTATACATATGGTAAGGTTTCCGAGCAGAAACCTGTTACAGCTCATGACTTACATGCAGAAGGGGCTATGTGCGCACTGCTGAAAGACGCTCTGAAACCGAACCTGGTTCAGACTCTGGAGCATGTACCCGCAATCGTTCACGGCGGACCATTCGCTAATATCGCTCACGGATGTAACTCTGTGATCGCTACCAAGATGGCACTGAAATTAGGCGATTACGCTATCACAGAAGCAGGATTCGGTGCTGACTTAGGCGCAGAGAAATTCCTGGATATCAAATGCCGTATGGCTGGCCTGACACCGAGCGCAGTTGTTATCGTAGCTACTGTACGTGCCCTGAAATACAACGGCGGCGTGCCGAAAGCAGAACTGAACAACGAGAACCTGGAAGCACTGGAAAAAGGTCTCCCGAACTTACTGAAACATGTAAGCAATATCACAAACGTTTACAAACTGCCGTGTGTTGTTGCAATCAACGCATTCCCGACAGATACCAAGGCAGAGCTTGACCTGGTAGAAGCAAAATGTAAAGAACTGGGCGTTAATGTTGCACTTTCCGAAGTTTGGGCAAAAGGCGGCGAAGGCGGCGTTGCACTGGCTAAAGAAGTGGTACGTCTTGTGGAAGAACCGAATGACTTTACTTTCTCCTATGAACTGGAAGGAAGCATTGAGGACAAGTTAAACCAGATCGTTCAGAAGATCTACGGCGGCAAGAAAGCTGTTCTGACTGCAAATGCGCAGAAACAGGCTGCTCAGTTAGAAGCTCTCGGATATGGAAACTGCCCGATCTGTGTGGCTAAGACACAGTACAGCCTGACAGATGACCAGACAAAACTGGGCGCACCGAAAGACTTTGAAGTAACAGTTCGTAACCTGAAGATTTCCGCAGGTGCCGGCTTCATTGTTGCTCTTACCGGAGAGATCATGACCATGCCCGGTCTGCCGAAAGTTCCGGCTGCAGAGAGAATCGATGTTGACGAGACAGGAAAGATTTCCGGTCTGTTCTAAGCAAAATTCATATTGAAAACTAAATATAGGACAATTCAGGTACGGTTAAGCCGTACCTGAATTTTGTATACATAATTTAGCTAAAGAAGCGGGGGAAAATGTATGTATTTTGATGAATTCAATGCAGTCTGCAACGCGGCAAAAGGAAAGATAAACTTCATGGAGAACAATACCTTCGGATATATGGTATCTTCCATCACCGCAGGGCTTTTCATTGCCTTTGGAAGTTTTGTGACATTTACGCTGGGAACACCTTTGAATGCAGCAGGGTCACCAATGCTGAAAGCAGTGCAGGCTTTTGCATTTGCCGCAGCTTTGAGCCTTGTTATCATGGCGGGTGCCGAGCTGTTTACAGGTAACAATATGGTTCTCGGAAGTGCATCTTTCAATGGATGTATTCCTTGGGGCAAGACGGTCAAAGCATGGATATTGTGTTATGTGGGGAATATTCTCGGCTCTTTGCTGGGTGTAGCAGGATTCCAGCTCACCGGAGTGCCGAAAGGTGATATAGGTGCTTATTTCGCACAGGTAGCAGCTGCAAAGATGTCACTGACACCGGTACAGCTTCTGGTAAGGGGTATTTTCTGTAATATCCTGGTTTGTCTGGCTGTATGGTGCGCATTAAAGATGAAATCTGAATCAGGAAAGCTAATCATGGTATTCTGGTGTATCTTCGTATTTATGATCTGCGGATTTGAGCACAGCGTTGCCAATATGAGTATTCTGGCAGTTGGGCTTTTGAACGCAGGTGATGCGGCAGTCAGCATAGGAGGTTATTTCTACAACCTGTTATTCGTGACGATCGGAAATATGATAGGCGGTGTGTTCTTTGTGGCAGGCCCGTATCATGTTATGACCAAGACGAAATCACTTCAGGGTTAAATGTGATTCGGTCAGCGTAAGCCTGTTTGACCAAATATATGACAGCAGCCGAAATCTGTTTTATAAAAGACAGATTTCGGCTGCTTTTTTTGCATATAATGGAGAGATACAGCAAAAATCAGGAGTTGCCATGCAGGATCAGAAGCTGGAAAATCTTCTGAATCTGGCTCTGGATGCCACACCCCGGGAGAGGGAGAGATCTCTTGTGCTGGATGTGGGATTTGAGCCGGAGGAGCGGAGATGGGATTTGATCGTAAAATATTCAGGAAGTCTGCAGGGGGCACTGAATCCGGAGATTCGGGCAGTGGAACTGCTGGGTGGTTTTGCCATTCTCTCCGTGCCGGAAAGCCAGATTCAGGGTCTTACGGATTATCCTCAGATAGAGTTCATAGAAATGCCCAAAAGATTGTTTTTCGCAGTGGAGCAGGGGCGCGCTGCTTCCTGCATCAATCCGGTGCAGAGCGGATTTTCACCTCTCGGACAGCCGCTTTTCGGTGCAGGCGTGCTTGTGGGCTGTGTGGATTCAGGGGTGGATTATGCACACCCGGATTTCCGCAATGAGGACGGAAGCAGCCGTATTCTGAGGCTGTGGGATCAGACTGTGCCCGGCAGCCCGCCCCAGGGCTATGTCATCGGAACCGAGTATACCAAAGAGCAGATCGATGAAGCGCTTCGCAGACCCGCGTCATCGGAGCGGTATTCTGTGGTCCCAAGCCGTGATCTGAGCGGACACGGCACCGGTGTTCTCGGTATCGCGGCCGGCAGCGGAAGGGCTTCCGGAGGACTTCACAGGGGTGTGGCTTCAGAGAGTCAGATCATTGTTGTGAAGCTGGGAACACCGCAGGAAGAGGGATTTCCCAGGACGACAGAGCTGATGCAGGGGGTTGACTACTGTATCCGTCAGTCCATTGCCATGGGGATGCCCCTTGCTCTGAATTTAAGCTTCGGAAACAATTACGGTTCCCACAGCGGTGAATCACTTATTGAGGCGTATCTGGACAATGTATCCAGTCTGGGACGGACCGTGATCTGCGTGGGAACGGGAAATGAGGGAAATAAGGCTGTGCACACCTCAGGAATCCTGGCACAGGGAGAGAGTCAGGTGGTTCCGCTTCAGATCGGCGGTTATGAGACGGGAATGAATCTGCAGATATGGAAGCAGTATGTGGACCGGATGGATATCTCCCTGCAGCATCCAAACGGACAGGTGGCAGGCCCGTTTCAGGAGATATTGGGGCCTCAGCGATTTAATCTGGGGACTACGCAGATTCTCATATACTACGGAAAACCAAGTCCTTTCAGCCTGTCGCAGGAGATTTTCATCGATTTTATCCCCCAGAACACCTATGTGGACAGCGGCGTGTGGAAAGTCAATCTGATTCCGGGAAGAATTGTGGATGGAAGGTACAATCTGTGGATGCCCGGGGGTGCTGCTCTGAACGAGGGGACACGTTTTCTGTTTCCTGTGCCGGAAATCACCCTTACCATTCCCTCCACGGCAGGGCGGGTAATCTCTGTGGGGGCCTATAATTCCAGATATCAGGCCTACGCGGATTTTTCCGGACGGGGGTTTACCAGAGTTACCAATATGGTAAAGCCGGACATAGCGGCTCCGGGCGTGGATATTACAACTGCTTCTCCAAACGGCGGATATACATCCAGAACGGGAACTTCCTTTGCCACGCCTTTTGTTACAGGCTCGGCAGCCCTTTTGATGGAGTGGGGAATCGTGAGAGGGAATGATCCCTTTCTCTATGGGGAGAAAGTAAAGGCGTATTTCCGCAGGGGTGCGCGTCATCTGCTGGGAGGGCCTTATCCAAATAACCAGACCGGGTATGGGGCGCTGTGCGTGCGGGACAGTTTTCCGGTGTGAGAGTAAATCCCATCAGGAAAGGTGGGGGAGTGGTTGCATTAATAAAGCGATTGAAAGTGTTTTGACTTGGGAATATAATAGAAGGAGTCAGGTGCGATTGTAATTTGTCAGACACTGTCTGATAAATTAAGAAAGGGGGAAGAAGGGATTGCAAGAGAGTAACCGTATAGAGTTTAAAGCAGTGTTAAATGATAAACTGGAGAAAGAAATAGTGGCATTTTTAAATAATCATGAGGGTGGAGTGCTTATATTGGAGTTAAAGATGATGGGCATCCCATTAAAACGTTGGATATGGATTCGGTACAATTAAAAATTGCTGATAGAATTAAAAACAATATTCTGCCCTCACCTCTTGGGTTGTTTGATGTTACTACGGAGGAGATAGATGGTATACTGGTGACAAAAATTATTGTATCCAGTGGTTTGGAAAAACCATATTACATCAAAAATAAAGGTATGTCGCCAAGTGGATGTTATATGAGGCTGGGAACATTAACGCAGCCGATGTCAACGGCATTAATAGATGAATTATATGCCAGAAGAATCCATACTACATTGCGTAATATTCCGGCACCCAGACAGGACCTTTCGTTTGCTCAGCTTAAAATATACTATCAGGAGCGAGGGTTAGAGTTAAATAAAAAGTTTGCCAGCAGTTTGGAATTACTTACTCCAGATGGCAAATATAATTATATTGCTTATTTGCTGGCAGACGAAAACGGAGTATCAATAAAAGTCGCCAAGTATGCTGGTACGGATAAGGTGGATTTGATTGAAAATGAAGAATATGGGTATTGTTCATTAATAAAAGCAACGAATCATGTTTTAGAGAAAATGAAAATTGAGAATATTACCAAGGCTAAAGTGACCAGTGCGAAACGGATTGAAAAGAATTTGATTGAACCGGTTCCTTTGAGAGAGGCACTGATTAATGCAGTTGTGCATAATGATTTTTCACGGGAGATTCCACCAGTATTTGAGATTTTCAGTAATCGGATGGAAATTACCTCATATGGCGGATTGATTTCAGGTCAGAGTAAAAAAGATTTTTTTAGTTGCAGCAGCATGCCGAGAAATAGAGAATTGATGAGAGTTTTTAAAGATGTAGGTCTGGTTGAACAACTTGGCTCTGGAATGAGCCGTATTTTAAAGTTTTATGATAAAAATATTTTTGAAATATCTGAGCACTATATAAAAGTGATTTTTCCATTTTCATCATCCAATGATGAAAAGAATATCGCCAATGGCGATATAAATGGCGATATAAGTGGCGATATAAATGGCGATGAAAAGAGAATTTTGTTATTATTGCAGAAAGAGCCGGGAATCACAGCAAAAAGAATAAGTGATGAGACTGGGTTTAGTACTAGAAAGATTAGCAGAATTATAAAGAATTTACGGGAGAAGAAAATAATTGTACGTGTAGGCTCTGCCAGACAAGGATATTGGCAGATAGATAAGAAGTGAACGAAAAAGTTTGTAAAACAGGACATTGCCAAAAGCAGTGTCCTGTTTTATACTGGGATTATGATGCTAACCCACAACGACAAGAAGAAAAGGAGAGACAAAAAGAGATGGGAAAAACACTGAAAAGACTGGTCAGCTATTATAAGCCCTATAAGGGTTTGTTTTTTTCTGACTTGTTTTTTGCTATTTTAGGAGCGGGGATCACCCTTGTGA
This sequence comes from Blautia caccae, assembly GCF_040095955.1. Lineage (NCBI taxonomy): Bacteria > Bacillati > Bacillota > Clostridia > Lachnospirales > Lachnospiraceae > Blautia > Blautia caccae. The sequence goes on from NZ_JBBMFP010000027.1 coordinate 45,413, forward strand.
TACCGCTGATCGTACGCTATATTACCAGCACGGTGGTGAATCAGCCTGTGCAGGAAGCCACCGATCTGATCGTAAAGCTGGGAATCTTCATGGTGGCGCTGGTGCTGGTTGAGGCGTTCTGTAATTTTTATATTGCCTATTACGGGCATATCATGGGAGCAAGGATTGAGCGGGACATGAGGAATGAGATTTTCGGACATTACCAGAAGCTGTCTTTTGCCTTCTATGACAACCAGAAGGTGGGGCATCTGTTGTCCAGAATCACCTCTGACCTGTTTGATATCAGTGAACTGCTTCACCACGGGCCGGAGGATCTGGTGATCTCTATCATTAAATTTATCGGCGCGTTTATCATTCTCATGTTTATCAATACAAAGCTTGCTCTGTCAGCGTTTTTGTTTGTGCCGTTTCTTCTGGTCTATGCGTTTATTTACAACAGGAAAATGAAGTCAGCATTCAGAGAGAACAGAGCCAGGATCGCAGATATCAATACACAGATCGAGGACAGCCTTTCCGGAATCCGTGTGGTGAAATCCTTTGCCAACGAAAAGGAAGAAATGAAAAAATTCCAGAGGGGCAATGAGCGCTTTGTGGATTCCAAGAAGCGCAGCTATAAGTACATGGGTACTTACAATTCCGGTATGGGCGCATTTACAACCCTGATCACTATAACAGTGCTGCTGGTCGGTGCATTTTTTATGACCAGGGGGAAAATGCCTGTGGAGGATCTGGTAACAGTGCTTCTCTACATCAATAACTTTACAGATCCGGTGAAAAAGCTCATTACCTTTACAGAGCAGTTCCAGAACGGGTACAGCGGATATTCCCGGTTTCTGGAGATCATGGCGATCGCGCCGGATATCAAGGATGTGCCGGACGCAGTGGAGCTTGGAGATGTTAAGGGAGAAATTGCTTTTCGCGATGTTTCCTTCCGCTATGAGGAGAGCCAGGAGGAAGTGTTAAGCCATGTGGATCTGACCGTGAAGGCCGGGGAATATGTGGCCCTTGTGGGAAGCTCAGGTGCGGGTAAGACAACCCTTTGCAGCCTCATTCCCAGATTCTATGATGTGAGCAGCGGAAGCGTATGCCTGGACGGCACGGATGTGAGAAAGATCAAGCTGCAGAGTCTCAGGAACCATATAGGTATTGTACAGCAGGACGTGTATCTGTTTGCCGGAACAGTGATGGAGAACATCCGGTATGGAAAGCCGGACGCCACGGACGAAGAAGTGCTTCGCGCTGCCAAAGCAGCCAATGCCCATGAATTTATAATGGGACTGGAGGATGGCTATGACACGGATATTGGACAGAGGGGCGTAAAACTCTCAGGGGGTCAGAAACAGAGGCTGTCTATTGCCAGGGTGTTCCTGAAGAACCCGCCCATATTGATCTTCGATGAGGCCACATCCGCCCTTGACAATGAGAGCGAGAAGATCGTGCAGCAGTCCCTGGAGAGTCTGGCAAAGGACAGGACTACATTTGTCATTGCCCACAGACTGTCCACCATCCGCAAAGCCCAGAGAATCCTTGTACTGACAGATGACGGAATCGCAGAGGAGGGGACTCATGAGGAGCTGATGCAGAGGGATGGTCTCTACAGCAGCCTTTATAAACTGTCCTTTGTATAGAAAAAGAAATATTTTTTTGGTTTAATGTGTTAAAACGTTGATTTTGTCTGGTGGAAAATGGTATAATCTTAAGTATCCGAAATTGAGTATGACTGTGAAGCGCAGTCTGAAATATGTTCAGGAGAGCTGACTGTCCGGCCGGGACTGCGCATTTACTGCGCCGGCCGTACATAAGAGCAGCGGCATCAGGTATCACCCTGTTACAGAGCGGTCTTAAAGAGTGGATGCCGGTAACGCTTCGCCGGCTGAATAGCTGCCGGGAAAGATTACATAGAAAGGAAGAGTAGTAATATGATAGCAGATAAAATGGTGAATTTGGTAAAAAACAGTTCAGCTATACGTGCCATGTTTGAGGAAGGCAAGATTATGGCTGCAAAGTACGGAGCAGAGAATGTATATGATTTCAGTCTTGGAAATCCCAATGTTCCGGCACCGGCTGAGGTGAAGAAGGCAGTTTTTGAGGAATTGGAGAAGGAGGACCCGGTTGTACTGCACGGTTATATGAACAACAGCGGATATGAGGACGTAAGGGCAGCAATCGCGGATTCCATTAACAGAAAATTCCAGACTTCCTTTGGTGAGAAGAATATTATTATGACCGTGGGCGCAGCGGGAGGATTGAATGTGATCCTGAAAACTCTGCTGAATCCGGGAGATGAAGTGATCGTCATTGCCCCGTATTTCGGCGAGTACAACAGCTATGTGTCCAATTATGACGGGAAAATTGTGGTAGTAAGCCCGAATACAGAGACCTTCCAGCCGAATCTGGAAGAGCTGGAGCAGAAGATCACTGCCAGGACTAAAGCTGTGATCATCAACTCTCCCAACAACCCTACAGGTGTTGTCTATTCTGAGGATACCATCAAGAAGATGGCAGATATCCTCCGCAGCAGGGAAAAAGAGCTGGGTACAGACATCTACCTTATTTCAGATGAGCCTTACAGAGAGCTGGTTTACGATGGAATTGAGGTCCCCTATTTGACAAAATACTATGAAAATGCTATCATTGGTTATTCCTACAGCAAATCCCTGTCCCTTCCGGGTGAGCGTATCGGTTATCTGGTGATTCCGGACGAAGTGAGTGATGCTGAGGATGTCATTGCAGCAGCGAACGTGGCCACCCGTATTCTGGGCTATGTCAATGCCCCGTCCCTGATGCAGAAAGTTGTCGCAAAATGTCTGGATGCCAAAGTAGACGTACCGTTTTACAACCGCAACCGTGAGGCTTTATATAACGGACTGAGAGAACTGGGATTTGAGTGCATTAAGCCGGAAGGCGCGTTCTATCTGTTTGTAAAATCTCCGGTGGAAGACGAGAAAGTCTTCTGTGCGGCAGCAAAGAAATATCATATCCTGATCGTTCCGGGATCTTCCTTTGCCTGCCCGGGTTATGTGCGGATTGCCTACTGCGTATCCTACGAAACAATCATGAATTCTATGCCTGGCTTTAAAGCCCTTGCTGAGGAGTTTCAGGTGAAGTAACAGGAGGTTTTAATGGAATCCGTAGTACATTGGTTTGCTGAAAATATGCCGTCCTTTCTGACACCGGAGGCAGCGGTCTTCCTGATTTCCATGGTTCCCATTCTGGAACTGAGGGGCGGACTTTTACTGGCAACCGTATTGAAGATTCCCATGCTTCAGGCTGTCATTGCCTGCGTCATCGGGAATATCATCCCTATCCCGTTTATTCTGCTCTTTATCAGGCAGATATTTAAATGGCTGAAGAAGACAAAACTGTTCCGCCCTCTGATCGAGAAGCTGGAAAACAGAGCTATGGGAAAGAGTGACAAGATTAAAAAATATGAGTTCTGGGGACTTGTTCTCTTTGTGGGAATCCCGCTGCCGGGTACCGGCGCGTGGACAGGGGCTTTGATCGCGTCCCTTCTTGAAGTGGATCTGAAAAAATCCGTTCCTGCCATTCTGCTGGGACTCTGTATGGCCACGATCATCATGTGCTTTTTGGGATATGGAGCGCTTGGTTCCGTATTAAGTTAAAAGGAAGAATGCCCTGCCGGATGCTGTACATGCAGCGAAGGCAGGGTGTTTTTATTTTTTTAAGAAAATTTTTAATGAATTATCATTACTTTTTGGGAAAGATATGATAAGATGGCGATATAACAGGAAAGGATTTTAAGGCCATGAGCAAACGAGAATTTTTAGAGGTACTGCGGGAAACACTCTCAGAGGAGCTTTCTCAAAATGTTGTGAACGGACATATACAATATTACGACCAGTATATCAGTGACGAGATAAGAAAAGGTGCATCTGAGACAGAGGTGACAGGGCGTCTGGGAGATCCACGTCTGATTGCCCGCACGATTCTGGAAACTTCTGGTGCATCCGGCTCTTCCAGCCAGGACGGATATGGCAGCCAGTCTTCTTACAGTCAATCTTCCTATAGCCAGTCATCCTACAGCCAGGATGGTACAGGAAGTACAGGCGGCGGATTTCAACATGTGCAGGAAAAAATGCATAATAATCCCACGGTCCGTCTGGTTCTGGGAATCCTGATCGTGATGGGCGTGATTGCTCTCATTATCAGTATTGTCAGCGCACTTCTGCCGGTGGTACTGCCTATTGCTGCGGTTTTGATCCTGCTTTCTTTTCTGCGCAGGAAGATGTAGAAGAAAAGTGAAGATGGAAAGGCTCTGTATATTATGGAATAAGTGTTGATTATTTCATAATATACAGAGCCTTTTATGCGTTACAGAGTTTCCAGCTCCAGAAGTGTGAGGTGGCCGCTGAATATCTTGTCTGCAGCAAGGGCGACAGAGCCGATGAGAGGTGCATTTCCGCCGAAAGTGGAGTGGAGGATGGACAGCGGGTTGAATTTTGCCGTAAGGGTTATTTTGGACAGCTTGTGATACAAGAGGTCCTCAATTATGGTATTGGTGCCATCAGAATCGTATCCCACGATTATGGTGGAGAGATTCAGAAGATTCAGGGTATTGGTCAGCGAATAGGCGATATAAGAGCAGAATTCTTCCAAAACAGTGATCGCCAGCGGGTCGTGCTGATTACCTGCTGAAATAATATCCAGCCAGCTTGGCGTCTTGGGCGTGGATAAGGGGGAATTGGAGTAAAAAGGGGCAAGCTCCTTTATCCTTTGCTGCAGGTTGTCCAGATTCGCATACAGATCAAGGCATCCCCGGTTGCCGCAGGCGCAGAGAGGACCGTCAAAATTGATGGATGTATGTCCGATCTCACCGCTCTGCCCGGAATCCCCATCATATAAGGCATGGTTCAGAATAAATCCGGCTCCGATTCCATTCATAATATGAAGATAAGCAAAATTGGATATGGAGGTGCCGGAGCCAAATAATTTTTCCGAAAACGCGCCTGCCGTTGCGTCATTGACCAGAAATACAGGCAGTCCTGTATTTTTACTGATGATAGAGACAATGGGCAGATTTTCGATACCGTAGAAATAGGGCGGATTTAAAATAATCCCCCGTGAGGAATCCAGCGGTCCGAGGGAGGCTATTCCAATTGCTGTGATACTCCGTTCTGTGCTCCCGGCACATTCGTTATAAGCCTTGAGGAGAATCTGCAGCAGATCCTCTGAACTGTCAAGGGTGTTATAGGGGGAATCCACCTGTTTAAATATCCTGCCCCCCAAATCAGAGAGAACGACCTGGCATAGTTTTCTTTTGATCAGCATACCGCAGATACAGGGAGAATTTTGGGCAAGTGTCAGCAAAATAGGTCTGCGCCCATAATTGGCGGAAGTGTTGTTGGAGGCATTTGTAGTTTCTTCCGCAAGGCCGGAACTGAGAAGCTCCGTCACTATGTTGCCCACCGTCATTTTTGACAGCCCGGTGCTCCGGGCAATATCAACTCTTGAAATTCCACTGCCTGTTGCAATATGTTTTAGAACAAGCATTCTGTTTTTTGATTTCACATCCTGAATGTTGGAACCAGTTTTTTCCTGCATAAAATACCGCCTTTATATAATAAAATCGTGATTGTGCATCCTTAATACAAAGTAACTTTATTCGTTTAAATTCATTATAGTATAGATGTCAATAAAAGGCAATAGTACGGATGGTTTACTTTATGGTTGCGCTAAGCGGAACTATAAGTGAAAAATGCACAAAAAAAATAGAATAAAAATGTGAAAAAGGTCGAATTGCACACTATATAGTAAAATGAATTGACTTTATAGTAAATTAATGTTACTATGTACTCATCAAAAAGAAAGAACCAGTAAACTGGTTTTCAGTACAAAGGAGGAGGTATTTTTATGTTTAAGAAGAAAATTGCAGGACTGCTGGCAGCTATGATGTGTGTATCACTGATCGGATGCGGAGGCGGAGGTGACAAACCGGCAGACGAGACAAAAAAGGCGGAAACAGAAGAAACCGGCAGTACTTCCGCTGACTCTGACGTGATCAAAATGGCTGTGGGGGCAGACCGTGTTGATTTCTACAGAGGGCTGGCAGATGAATTTGAGAAACAGAATCCGGGAAAGAAAGTGGAGATCATTGAGATCGTCAACGGCTCTGATATGTACACCAAGATCACCATGATGATGCAGTCGAAAGAGACATCCCCGGACCTGATCACAGAGGACGGCTTCATGATCATGTCTGACGCCGAGGCGGGCTATCTGGAACCGCTGGATGAATTCATGAAGAACTGGGAGGATGCAGGCCAGTTTGAGCAGGCTATTCTGGACGGTGCCAAGGGAGCTGACGGAGTGCAGTACGGTGTTCCGTTCTCTACAGATACACAGTGTCTCTGGTATGATAAGAAACTGATGGAAGAAGCAGGCGTTTCTGTTCCTTTCCAGCCCAAGAACTGGGATGAGATCATTGAGGCCGGCAAGAAGCTGAAAGAAGTGGGAGGTGACGGATTCATTCCATTCTTCCTGTATGCGTCCAAGACCTCACCTGAGGAGACTTCCATGAGGACATTCCAGGAACTTTACTCAGGAACCGGCGGAACTCTCTATGATTTTGATACAAAGAAATGGGTTGTTGATAAAGAGAATTTACTGAAGGTCTACAATTTTGTAAACGACGTTTACAATGTGGAAAAAATCGGTGCGCCACTCAGCATCGTGTCACAGCAGAAAGTAGAAGACCTTTTTGTAAGTGATTATATGAAGAATGGCAAACTGGGTATGATCTTCACAGGAAGCTGGGTACCAGGCAACTGGGGCGAAGGCAGAACCTATGAATGGCCGGAAGGTCTGGATACCTGGGCAGTTGCGAAGATACCTACATATGATGGCAGCGGAGATGGTTTCAGCACCATGTCAGGCGGCTGGACCTGGGCAATTCCAAAGAATGCCAACAATAAAGCCGGCGGCGAAGAGCTTCTGAAATTTATTGCAGGAAAAGACTGTCAGCTTAAATATGCCATGTTCTCAGGAGACCTGGCAGTGCGTAAAGACGTAATGGAGGATGAGACTTACTTATCACAGAAGATGTCTGTAGTAAAAGAGGCCGGTGAAATGCTGCCCTACGCACATTTCAGACCTTCTGTAGAGGGATATTCCACCCTTACAACTATGTTCACAGAGGTAGTGGAGAGTATTGCTATGGGCAGCGCAAGCCCGGATGATGCGGCAGCTACCTTTGAGTCAGAGATGAAACGAATTGTGGGCGAGGAAAATGTGACTGTGAAATAAGGGATCTGCATTCAGCTTGGAGCATTGCTCCAAGCTGAATCTTTAAAGGAGAGACTGAGGATGGTTGGAACAAGAAATCAACAAAAACGAAAGATATGGAAAACGGCACTTTTTTTCTCCCCATCAATTTTACTGCTGGGCGTTTTCTTCATTGGCCCCATGATCATGACTGTCTTTTTTTCTTTTACAGACATTTCACTGACGGGGAGTTCTGCACAGGCAATGAAATTCGTAGGTTTCAGGAATTTTATTGAGATTTTCAAAGACCCTAAACTGCTTACCGTATTAAAGAATACAATGGTATTTCTGGTGTTTTCAGGTATTATCGGGCAGCAATGCCTGGGATTTCTGCTTGCGTCCCTCATGAGGGGGAAAAACAGGCTGGTTCGTAAATTTGTCGGCTTTACAGTAGTGGCAGGCTGGATCACTCCGGAGGTGATCGCAGCGTTTATGTTCAGCTCCTTTTTTGCCGATGCCGGTACATTGAATAAAATCATAGGCATTTTCGGGGCATCACCGGTTTCATGGCTTTTTACATTTCCGATGGCCTGTGTTGTCATAGCAAATATATGGAAGGGATCCGCATATTCCATGATGATGTTTCAGGCTTCCCTGGACAATATATCAGATGATATTGTGGAGGCTGCCAGGATAGACGGCGCAGGCGGACTCCAGATACTGCTCAGGATCACACTGCCCATGATAAAGAGCACCATGGCAACTACGTTTGTGATCGTTACACTGTCCACCTTGGGCGCTTTCGGCCTTGTGTTCGCCATGACAGGAGGCGGGCCGGCTATTATGACTACAACACTTTCTATTTTCATGTATCAGAAGGCCTTCATTGCATATCAGATAGGATACGGAATGGCAATTGCCCTCTTTATTCTGGCAATCGGTATTCTGCTGAGCCTTGTATATATCAGGCTGATACGTGCAAATGACGGCAATTAGGAGGGGATCATCATGAAGAAAAAAAAGAAAAACCTACAGAAAGTCATTCCCTATATGGTATTGCTCATCATTGCGGGAGCATTTTTACTTCCTCTTCTGTGGCTGGTGTTTGCGGCTTTTAATCCGGAAGCCAGCCAGGCCTTCGCAGTGCCAAAGCATATGAGTGTTGAGAATTTCAGGGTTATTCTCACAGATGCCAAAAACCAGAGAGGATTCCTGAACAGCCTATTCATCTCCGTGGTACAGACAGGCATAGTGCTGGTATGTTCCCTGCTGGCAGCGTATCCTCTGTCAAGATATGAGCTGAAGACGGGGCAGAAGATCACTATGGGAATGCTGTTTCTGACTTCTATTCCCATAACGGCGGTTATGGTGCCGGTCTATCAGATGTTTATCATGATGAAGCTGGTGGACTCTATAGGCGGAACCATTATTTTTCTTTCAGCTTCCGGTCTTCCTTACGGAATCTGGATGATGAAAAACTTTCTGGATGGAGTATCCGTGGATCTGGAGGAGGCGGCGTGGATAGACGGTGCGTCTGCCGTCAAGAGTGTGGTTCATGTGGTGCTTCCGCTGATGCTCCCCGGATTATTTACAGTTGCCATGTTCACCTTTGTGGGAAGCTGGGGAAACTTTTTTGTACCGCTCATTTTACTGCAGTCCACAGAGAAGATACCGGCTGCCGTAAATATTTACCGCTTCTTTGGGGAGCGCGGACAGGTCATCTACGGACAACTGGCGGCTTATTCCATTGTCTATATGCTTCCTGTGTTTGTTTTATATTTCTTCTCACAAAACTATATGTCAAAAGGATTTGCAATGACCGGAGCGTCAAAGGGCTGATTGCAAATGCACATCTTACTGAAATTGGGAGGTTACGTTTATGAAGAAAATGTATATGATCGGAAATGCACATCTTGACCCTGTATGGCTCTGGCCGTGGCAGGAGGGATTCCAGGAGAATAAAGCTACCTGTAAATCTGCGCTGGAGCGTTTGGGTGAATACGAAGATGTAATATTTACCTCAAGCTCCGCACAGTTTTATGAATGGATTGAAAAAAATGATCCGGAAATGTTTTCAGAGATCGAAAAGAGGATAAGAGAAGGGCGCTGGGTGATCTGCGGAGGCTGGTGGGTGCAGCCTGACTGTAATATCCCCTGCGGAGAATCTTTTGCCCGTCATGCCTTGATAGCCCAGAATTATTTTATGGAAAAATTCGGTGTAACAGCCAAAACAGGATACAATGTGGACAGCTTTGGTCACCAGGGAATGATGCCGCAGATCCTGCAGTTGTCCGGCATGGAGAATTATGTATTCATGCGGCCGGGTCCTCATGAAAAAGGCCTGCCGGCCAGGAATTTTATCTGGGAATCAGATGACGGTTCCAGGGTACATGCTTTTCGGCTGCCGTTTTCCTACTGCACATTCGGCAGACTGGAGGATCACATGAGAGCCTGCAGGGAGGAATTTGACGCCGGTGTGGATGAGCTGATGTGTTTCTACGGTGTGGGTAACCACGGTGGAGGTCCTACGATCGAAAATATTGAAACTGTGAAAAAGCTGCAGAGAGAATGGGATGACGTGGAGATCATTTTTGCGGATCCTGACTTTTACTTCGAGAAACTTAAGGAGAGGGAATATGACCTGCCGGTAGTGCATGGGGATCTGCAGCATCATTCCAGCGGCTGTTACAGTGCGGAATCACAGGTGAAACGCTATAACCGCAAGGCGGAGAATGCGCTTCTGAGGGCAGAGAAGTTTTCTGTTCTGTCAGAGCTTGTGTCAGGGCATGGCTATACAGAGGGACTGACAGAGGGGTGGAAACGTGTTCTGTTTAACCAGTTCCATGACATCCTGGCAGGCTCCAGTATTCAGAAGGCATATGAGGATACCAGGAATGAATTAGGGGAAGCTCTGTCCATTGCGGCGAGAAATGAGAATAACAGTCTTCAGGCAGTTTCCTTCCATATCGGGATTGATCAGGAGGAGAATATGCTCCCCGCAGTGGTTTTCAATCCCCATGGCTGGGACGTAGAGGAATATGTAGAAGTGGAGACCGGAATGTTCGGTAATTCCTGCAGAGGGGAGTCTTATATCGTAAAGGACAGCAGCGGAAATGTGGTACCGTCCCAGAAAATATCTTCGGACGCGAAGGTAAACGGCAGAAACAGGATCGTCTTCAAGGCAGGCGTTTCGTCACTTGGTTACGCTGTATTCCGCATCTACGCAGTGGATCAGGAGCAGGAGGCAGAACACACATCGCAGGCCCTGGTATTAGAAAACGCTCTGGTCCGTGTGCAGTTTGAAGAGAAGACAGGAGCTGTTATTTCCATATGGGATAAGGAAAACAAGATTGAATACTGTGACGGAGCCTTTGGACGAGTTGTGGTGGTAAAGGATAACTCCGATACATGGAGCCACGGAGTCACGAGATTTCATGAGACAGAGGGATACTTTGAACCGAAATCCGTGAAAAAGACAGAGGATGGACCGGTAAGGAGCAGTATCCGTGTGATCAGCAAGTACAAAAGCTCTACCCTGGTCCAGATATATACATTATATAAGGAAGATAAATCCGTCAGAGTGTCTGCAAAGATCAATTGGCAGGAAAAATTCCGGTGTGTAAAAATCCAGTTCCCGGTTGCTCTGGATCAGTACAGAGGACTCTATGAAATTCCTTTTGGCTGTATAGAAAAAGCATGCAATGGGGAGGAAGAACCGGTTCAGCGCTGGATGGACCTGTCAGGTATGCAGGAGGCCAATAATAAAATAATCTGTGGTATCGGTATATTAAATGACTGCAAATACAGTGCCTGCATGGAAGGAAACTGTATGGAGCTGACAGTTCTTAGAAGTCCTGTATACGCCCACCACAATCCGTATATTCTGGATGAGGAGGAAGACGACTATCAGTTTACAGACCAGGGAATACAGAACTTCTCTTATACCATCGTACCACACCTGGGCAGCGGCAGAGAGGCGCATCTGGTGCAGCGTGCAGAAGAACTCAATCAGCCCTGTGTTACAGTGATCGAGACATACCATAAGGGCGAATATCCGCAGAAGGCGGAACTTTTGACGGTGAGCAGGAACAATGTGGTGCTGTCTGCCCTTAAAAAGGCAGAGAAGCAGGATGGATATATCCTCAGGTTTTATGAGACAGAGGGAAAGGAGTGTCAGGCAGATATCTGCATCCATTTCCTTGAAAAAACCATTCGCGCGGAATTTAAGCCGTTTGAGATTAAGACATTTTTCGTCAGCCGTTCCGTGGATTCTGAACCTGCAGAGGTGAATTTCATGGAATGGGAGAAGTGACGCGCTAAAAATGCCTGCGAGGAGATTGGGATATGAAAGACTATGTGATTGGTATTGATATAGGCGGCACAAAATGCGCAGTAGTGCTGGGTGAGGCAGGGGAAGCAGATGAGGACTGCCGAATATTTGACAGAGTATGCTTTGCTACAGAGGCCAGGAGAGGACCGGATTGCGTGATCCATGATCTGTTTGGAGCAGTCCGGGCACTTCTCGGGCGTAATGATATACAGACGGAAAGACTGCAGGCCATAGGGATAAGCTGCGGAGGGCCTTTGGATCATATAAAGGGAGTGGTTAAAAATCCGCCTAATTTATATGGCTGGGACAATATTCCCATTGTGGATATTATGGAAAAAGAATTCCGGGTGCCCACATACATACAGAATGACGCCAATGCCTGTGCACTGGCAGAATGGAAATTCGGAGCAGCCAGAGGCTGCCGGCATGTGATATTTCTCACCTACGGCACAGGGATGGGAGCCGGTCTTATATTGGACGGAAAGCTTTACAATGGTGCCAACAATATGGCAGGAGAAGTAGGTCATGTGAGAATGACGGAAAGCGGTCCTGTGGGATTCGGCAAGTCCGGCTCCTTTGAAGGATTCTGCAGCGGCGGAGGCATTGCCCAGATCGCCAGGATGAAGGTGTTGGAGAAGCTGCAGATCGGTGAACGTCCTTCTTTCTGCCAGAGCTTTGAACAGATAGAGGAGCTGTCAGCAAAGACCGTAGCTCTTGCCGCAAAAAGCGGGGACCCTCTGGCTCTTGACATCTATGAAACCAGCGGCTACTATCTGGGCCGGGGGCTGGCTATCCTTATAGATATACTGAATCCGGAGATTATTGTACTGGGCAGTGTCTATGAGAGAAGCGAAGAATTACTGTGGCCATGTGCGCAGCGGGTCATCGAGCAGGAAGCACTGGCTATTTCAAGAGAGGGATGCCGGATCGTGCCGGCTGAGCTGGGAAATAAGATCGGTGATTATGCGGCACTTTCCGTTGCGATTCAGGGAGGTAAAAATGGGCAGAGAAAATGCAGTCTATGAAAAATTCCGGAAGGATTATCCGGTTCTTAAGGAACAGCCTGTGTGGGAAGCTTTTGAGCTTCTTCTGAAAAGCTGCAGAAATGGAGGGAAAATCCTGGTCTGCGGCAACGGAGGCAGCGCCTCTGATTCAGAGCATATTGTAGGAGAGCTGATGAAAGGTTTCCTGCTGAAGCGCCAACTGCCGGACGAGGAGAAAGAAAAGTTCAGGAGTCTGGAAGGCGGAGAGGTATTATCCGAGCAGCTGCAGCAGGGGATCCCGGCCATCTCATTGAACAGTTACACTTCCCTCATGACTGCAGTGGGAAATGATACCTCCTTTGACATGATATTTGCCCAGCAGGTGTATGCTTACGGACAGCCGGGAGATGTGCTTATTGCAATGACTACATCTGGCAATTCCGCAAATATTGTGGAGGGAGCAAAGACTGCCAGAGTAAAGGGCATGAAGGTATTGGGGATAACAGGAGAAAAGGAGTCTGCTCTCTTAAAATACTGTGACGTCTGTTTCCGCATGCCGTCCACAGAGACATATCGTGTACAGGAGTATACACTGCCTCTGTACCACACGCTGTGTGCTATGCTGGAGGAGGCAGTTTTTGGATAACTCATAATAAGAAAATCCGCAGGGCTTTGTGAGAGGCCGCTGCGGATTTTTCACGTTTGTGTCAAAAATGTATTTCTGGGCAGCCGGTGCTGCCCGGTATTCTTAAAAATAAAAAGAGAAACACCCTGTAGGGGAGCTACAGGGTGTTTCGAGGGGAGTATAAATAATTAAATAAGGGGTTATAATGTAAAAAAAATTTTTGAAGGGTAAATTCTTTTTACAACCCATATTATAATATAAAAGGAAAAAAAATGCAATCCTTTTTTGACGAGATACGCATGACAAAAAGGAATATTATTACTTTTTTACGGATATATTGACGAAAACAAGAAGAATTGAACTGCGGCGAATATTTTGAGGCAGAAAAGACATAATAAGACTGTAAATAAAAAATGTACAACCAGGAGGTAAAGTCATGGCTAAAAATTATAGCAATGAATCAGGCAGCAACAAATCCACTAATGCAAACAACTCTCAGAATTCACAGAACTCCCAGAATTCCCAGAACTCACAGAATTCTCAGAACTCACAGAATTCTCAGAACTCCCAGAACTCCCAGAATTCTCAGAACTCACAGAACTCACAGAACTCCCAGAATTCTCAGAACTCCCAGAATTCCCAGAACTCACAGAAGAATTCCTATTCAGGAAGTAAAAACGGAACAGAGAACTGTGGAACAAGAAACTCTCAGAATGCATCTTCTTCCAACAGCAAAAATTCACAGAACTCCAACAGCAAAAATTCTTCTAAAAACAACACATCTTCTGAGTACGGCTATTAATTAGTATAAAAGAGGATACAGCCAGGGAGATTCCGGACACCAATCCGGAATCTCCCTGATTCATGTTAGGGAAACCACGCTCTGCGTGGTTTCTGTTATTTACGTCCTGGATTTGGAATGCATATAATAGAAGAAAAAGGTATTTCTTATGACTGGTATTGAAACAATTTCAGCCCATGATTTAGACAGATATCATGGTGACAGAAATGTTATGATTATAGATCTGCGTGACAGAGAAGAATATGAAGCGGGACATTTTGACGGAGCTGTAAATATTCCCTATGAAGAGCTGGATATTTATGAGGAGCTGCCTGCTGACAAGATCCTTGTGCTCTACTGCGATAGAGGAAGCGCCAGCCTTCTGGCAGCCAGAGAACTGATGCAGAGAGGCTTCCGTGTAAAATCTGTTGTGGGTGGATTCCACGCATATAAAGGAACGAACTTGTATTTTCCTTCAGAGCATAGTAAAATAAAATAGATTAGACAGTTTAAGGAAAAACAGAGGAGAATATACTTATGAAATACATGTTTGCATCAGACATCCACGGTTCAGCTTATTACTGTAAAAAGATGTTGGAGGCATATAAGGCGGAGAAGGCAGACCGTCTGATTCTGTTGGGTGATCTGCTGTACCACGGCCCAAGAAATGATCTTCCAAAAGATTACGCACCGAAAGAAGTCATTGCCATGCTCAATGAACATAGAGATGATTTGTATGTGGTACGCGGCAACTGTGATGCGGAAGTGGACCAGATGGTGCTTCATTTTCCGATTATGGCGGATTACTGTATTATCATGGATGGTGAGCGCACTATTTATGCCAGCCATGGACACGTATATCATGAAGAGAATCTGCCGCCGCTGAAAAATGGAGATATTTTTATTCACGGCCACACACATGTGCTGCGTGCGGAAAAGAAAGAAAATTATACCATTCTGAATCCGGGTTCTGTTTCCATTCCCAAGGAAGGAAATATTCCCACCTATGCGGTACTGGAGGACGGTCTGTTCTCAATCCGCGGATTTGACGGGGAGATTGTTAAGGAGTTAAAATTATAATGGAAAAATTTGAATTGATCGCACCATGCCATTTTGGTCTGGAGGCAGTGTTAAAAAGGGAAATACAGGATTTGGGATATGAGATCAGCGAGGTGGAGGACGGGAAAGTAACGTTTTTAGGTGATGCCGGGGCAATCGTCCGGGCAAATATGTTTCTGCGCACCACAGAACGGGTACTTTTAAAGGTGGCGAAAGTCAAAGCAGTCACTTTTGAAGAGTTATTTGAGAAGACAAAAGCCCTTCCCTGGGAAAAATATATTCCGCAGGACGGAAAATTCTGGGTTGCCAAAGCCAACTCTGTCAAAAGCAGGCTCTTCAGCCCCTCCGATATCCAGTCCATTATGAAAAAAGCTATGGTAGAGCGCCTGAAATCGGTGTATCATGTGGACTGGTTTGAGGAGGATGGTGCCAGTTTTCCTATCCGTGTCGCTTTTATGAAGGATGTTGCCACCATTGGTATTGACACGTCAGGGATTTCCCTGCACAAAAGAGGATACAGGCAGATGACAAGTAAGGCTCCCATAACAGAGACTCTGGCGGCAGCCCTGCTGATGCTGACTCCATGGAACAGGGACCGCATTTTAGTGGATCCCTTCTGCGGCAGCGGAACATTTCCTATTGAGGCAGCCATGATCGCCGCCAATATCGCACCGGGAATGAACCGGAATTTCCTCTGTGAGGACTGGAAACATCTCATATCAAGAAAGCATTGGTATGAGGTCAGGGAGGAAGCACAGGGGATGATAGATCTGTCCGTAGATACAGATATCCAGGGATACGACCTGGACCCCGAGATGGTGAAGGGAGCCAGGGAAAATGCGGAGCGGGCCGGCGTTGACAAGCTGATACATTTTCAGCAGAGGAATATCAGAGATTTGAGCCATCCTAAGAAATACGGTTTTATTGTCACGAATCCTCCTTATGGGGAGCGTCTGGAAGACAAAGAAAATCTGCCGTCTCTCTATGAAACGATTGGGGAGCGCTATCAGGCACTGGATTCCTGGTCCATGTATCTGATCACCGCTTATGAGGATGCAGAGCGATATATAGGAAGAAAAGCGGATAAAAACAGGAAGATATACAATGGTATGATCAAGACGTACTTTTATCAGTTCCTGGGTCCAAAGCCCCCGAAAAAGAAGAGGAGTTAACAAAAGATGAAAAGATTGATCTTTGCAACCGGCAATGAAAATAAAATGAAAGAGATACGGGAGATCATGGAAGGTCTGCCGGTTGAAATCCTGTCCATGAAAGAAGCCGGCATTGAGGCCGATATTGTGGAGGATGGACTGAGCTTTGAGGAGAATGCGCTGATCAAGGCGCGTGCAGTCTGCAGACTGGCGGGTGAGATGGTACTTGCTGATGATTCCGGGCTGGAGGTGGACTACCTCAACAAAGAGCCGGGAATCTATTCCGCACGCTACATGGGCGAGGATACTTCTTACAGGATCAAGAACCAAAATATCATGGACCGCCTGGAGGGTGTACCGGATGAAAAGCGTACCGCCAGGTTTGTGTGCGCCATAGCCGCCGTATTTCCGGACGGCAGGGAACTGGTGACGCGCGGTACGATAGAGGGTATCATCGGCTATGAGGAGAGAGGGGAAAATGGATTTGGATATGATCCCATCTTTTTCCTTCCTGAGAGGGGCTGCAGCACTGCAGAACTTCCGCCTGAGGAGAAAAACAACGTGAGCCACAGGGGAAATGCGCTGCGCAGTATGAAAGCTTTGCTGGAAAAGGAACATTTATTATAATAAATGGAAAGGACTTTCAAATATGAAGGTATTAATTGTCAGCGACACCCATGGTCACGAGGAGAATTTTGAAAAGGTTCTGGAAAAGGTGGGAAATATACAGCATCTGATCCATCTGGGAGATGTGGAAGGGCATGAGGATTATATAGAAGCGATCTCAGGCTGTCCGGTACATATTGTGGCGGGAAATAATGATTTCTTTTCAGACCTTCCCAGAGAGGAGGAACTGTGGCTGGAGGACTACCACGTACTGCTCACACACGGACATTACTATGGCGTTTCCATGGGAACCAGCCGCCTTGAGGAGGAGGCGCGGGCCAGGGGCTTTGATATAGCCATGTATGGACATACCCACAGACCTGAACTGAAGATAGAAGATGACTTGACGGTATTAAATCCGGGGAGTATTTCTTATCCCAGACAGTGGGGACACGAGCCGAGTTTTATCCTCATGGAAATCGACAGGGATGGAGAAGCTCACTATACAATTAATTATCTGAAATAATGAAAAATGCTGGGATGGCAGTTTCAGTCCCGCAGAAGGATGCCATCCCGCAGTCATATATGATTTGACGGGAATTGCTAATGGATGAAGGGGAAACCGGGGCATTTTGTAAAAAAATGGAATAGAAATAAATATTCTAAAAAAAAGTGTTGACTTTTCACTTTCCCTATGGTATATTTTATCTTGCGTCAGGCAAGAGCACTTGCACAGGACGGTAAGATACCTTTCGGGGTGTGGCTCAGCTTGGCTAGAGCGCCTGGTTTGGGACCAGGAGGTCGCAGGTTCGAATCCTGTCACCCCGATGTTTCAACAAGTGCATGAAATGCCCGTGCGGGTGTAGTTCAGTGGTAGAACACCAGCCTTCCAAGCTGGATATGTGGGTTCGATTCCCATCACCCGCTTTCGGTTGCAAAACCGAGGATGTGTTTGTAGCTCAGCTGGATAGAGCAACGGCCTTCTAAGCCGTGGGTCGGGGGTTCGAATCCCTTCAAGCACGCTTGTGTGTATTTATGACGCACAATGGATTATGGTGGGTATAGCGCAGTTGGTTAGCGCGCCAGATTGTGGCTCTGGAGGCCGTGGGTTCGAATCCCACTATCCACCCTTGCCGTTACGGCGCTCTTGGGCTATCGCCAAGCGGTAAGGCACAGCACTTTGACTGCTGCATTCGCTGGTTCGAATCCAGCTAGCCCAGTTCAAAGTCTAATTATGGAGCATTAGCTCAGTTGGTAGAGCACTTGACTTTTAATCAAGTTGTCCGGGGTTCGAATCCCCGATGCTTCACTACTTTAAAGGTGGCTTAAACCCAGTATTTATAAGGGTTTGAGCCATTTTTTGTTGTCTATAATTGCCTTACTATGACTGTCCATAAATGGCATTTAAATGTATCATTTTGGTGTCATGGCAGAGGTAATGTATCATTTTCGTATCACATCTCAAAGGCTTTGTCTGCCGCTCCGGCAGCGTCTTCTTTGTCCAGTACAATATGGTTATACACCTCCATGACCATCCTCTCGGTATCTCCCAACATCTCAGCAATCTTTTTGATGGAGATCATTGGTATCTGGTAGCAGAGGTTGGTGCAGTAATTATGCCTAAATACATGAGCGGTGAGACCTGTTATAGGCTCCTCAGAGACCGCCTGCATGGCTCTAATGATACGTGCCCACATCTTATCATAACTGCTCTTTGTGATTGGCTGACCATTGCGCATGACAAAGAGCTGACTACGCTTCAAGGACTTGACATAAGCCTCAATGACCGGAAAAACTACAGCCGGTATGGGGACAGTACGATACCCGTTGTCCGTCTTTGGACCTTTGGGTACAGGCTTGTCATTTACAAATCCTATAGCTTTGTTGACGGTCAATGTGCGCCGTTTGAGGTCTACATCAAATTTGGTGAGGGGCAGGGCTTCTCCACGTCGGAGACCGCATCCATATAAGATATACACAAATACACGGTCTTGTGTGGATAACTCAGCCGCAAACAGAGCTTTCTGTTCATAACTCGTTAACGGACGCTTTTCGGTCGGGCGATACTTAATCACGTCCATATTAGCAAAGATATCCTCCATCACATTGGCCGCGAAGAGTCGATCGGAGACGGCGGAGCGGAGCACCTGCTTAAATGTAAGCTGGATCTGTTGTTGAGTGCGCTTTTTATCACTGGTGCTGGTCATTAGCATCTGATAATGCACTCGGCCTATGTCTTGCAGCTTGACGCCCTTCAAGATCACAAAATGTTTATCTATGATATTTTTGTACATTGCCTGAGTATTGGTCTCCTTCCCGGCCTTGTACACCTGCAACCACGCCTTGGCGTAATCTAAAAATGTTACGTCTGATATACGCAGGTGTTTACGCATCTCCACGTCCTGGGCAAGCTGATTGACCTTGTTTTCGAGGTCTTTACTACTCTTCTTTGACCGCAGCATGATGTAATGTTTTGTGCCGTCATCATTGTAAACACCGTCCCAGACGCGTGTCTGGAAGTATCCGTTTTTCTGCTTGGTATATTTTGCTTTTGCCATGATATCATCCTCCTTGTGGTAAAATAGGTGCAAAAAAGACAGATGGTCTATTGCCACCTGTCACCGAAGATGATACAATATTAGTGGTTGAGTAATATGTAGTATCTCTCCGGAGATATGAGCCGTCCTGGTGCTGGTAACACTGGGGCGGTTTTTACTATTTGACAATTCAGTATATTTTGTTATAATATACTTAACAAGAGAACCGAAAGCTGGGTGAAGTCCAGCTGCCGGAAGAGTAATTTGCTAAAAGTAGCGCCTTATCTTACCAGGACGAGGGCGCTACTTTTTGTGTTGTGTAAGAGTAACAACAAGAGTAACGACCGCACAAAGCATTGTTACAAAAGTGAATAATTCATCATATGTAACCATTCGCAACCAGCTCCTTTCCGTAAAGAATTGGCAGCTGGTGTATGCACCCTCTTCGGTTCCCCGGGTAAATATATTATTTTGTTGGCCCCTGTTGGTACAGGGGCAGGTTTTTTATTTAAGCAGATTTTTCTGAATTAATGATATTCAAAGTTTGGTGATATTCTTGGGCCACAGGGATTTTGTTAAAGGTAACAGTGTTGTTAAAATTGTCTTTGACTACACTTTCAATCTCATCTAAAGAGACATTGAAGAATTCTTTTCTTAAATTAACTCTGTTTACACTTTTCTTTTCAAAGTGTTTATGTAGTACGTTTTCCAAGGCTGGTGCATCATCTGAAAATATCATTGCGTGTACATCAAACTCAAATGGCACTGAAGCACTACTTAGTTCTTTTATTCGATCCATTGGTTCCAATCTCCTGGTCATGCCAATTTTATATATGTTTTCACCAAAAGAGCCTACATTTGAAATGACATACACAAATCCTGCCCTTGCGTTGGCTTCACGTTCTAATACATCTTCTTTTTTCTCATCTAATTCCTTTACTTTACTTTGGAGTTCTTGAATTTTATCAACATATAACTGCTTTTCAACATCATTATCCGTTTTTTGTAAATATGACATTAATTTATTTATTTCATTTGAACATTGTATTTGGTCTTTTTCTATTTTGGCTTTTTCTCTTTCAATTTCCCGGCGGACCTTTTCCTCTTCTATCATCTGCTCTTTTATTGCTTTCTGTTGCTCTCGCTCTTGGTCTTTTTTTAATTCATATGTATACACAAGGTTAAGTTCTTCTAATTTGTATTTAAGCAATTCTTGTTTTAGCGTAATTCCATCAACGGCAAAAATTTTATTTAGTGACTCAAAAGAGTTTGTTATTTTTTTTCGCATAGAATCAATATTCTTAACTGATAAATTAACACAAACATTATCGCATTCCGTATTGAAACAACGAAGAATTTGTTTGATATTATCGTTTATTTCTTTTTTCGTTCCATTAGAAGTAATTGACAGAGCATCATTATTTTTAATTAATACTTTCTCTTTATTTTTTAATAATGTCAGTTTATTTTTACATTCTTCTGATGTTATACCATCATAATCAGAAAAATCATAGTGTTTAACAATTACTTCGGCGGTTAAAGATTCAAGTTCACGTTTGACTGACTTATATTCAGCTCTCAGATTACAAATTTCCGCATTCAGCTTTGACTGTTTATTACTGTATTCTTTTTCAAGGTTTTTTTCTTTATCGTTATATTCATTTCCTAAGTTTATAAGTTTTGAATTATATTCTTTCTCTAAATCTTTTGTTTTTAGATTAAACTCATTATATAAGTTATTCACTTTTTCAACAACAGAATCATACTCGCCGTATTTACTCAATAGCTTATTTTTTTCTTTACCTTGCAAAACGATAAGGATAATACCAATAATAAAAGGAATCCCATACAGAAACCATGCAATCGTAAATAATAAAGCGATAAACCATGTTTGTAAATACCATTTTTGTTTCATAATCTTTTCCTCTTTTCTTTTGAAATTATTTTTAAAACGCCGAAGCGAATTAACCTATTTAAGGCGTAACTCAATAAGTTCCATCGGATACCCAGTGCATTGA
Organism: Blautia caccae; assembly: GCF_040095955.1. Classification (NCBI taxonomy): domain Bacteria; kingdom Bacillati; phylum Bacillota; class Clostridia; order Lachnospirales; family Lachnospiraceae; genus Blautia; species Blautia caccae. The sequence continues at coordinate 66,724 of NZ_JBBMFP010000027.1, forward strand.
CAAAATTGTTCACGGGTATATCCTGAAAATTCTTTTAACATCTCATCATCAATAAGAAGATAGGCAGCGAACATATTAGCATCTGATTCGATGCGAGATGTTAGCAATAATGTCTTGTGTGCCATAAAGCAACAGTTTTCTTTCCAATGCAAAATAGCATGTCCAAGTTCGTGTGCCATAACTATTTTTAAGTATTCTTCATCATCAATATCTGAATTTATGAATATACACTTTGTATGCTCTAAATATTTGTACATTCCCACAGTGGAGCTTCCAAGAGGGTGATAAAAAACCTTAATTCCCAGTTCTCCCGCTATTCTAAATGGGTCAGCGGTTCCAAAACGCCTTACATAATAGGCTACGATTCGATTAATGCGCCTATCCAATACAATCCCCCCAGTTTTACTCTTTTCTGTTCTTGTATGGGTTATATTTTTCTTTGTTTATTATCTTTAATTGTCTCATTGCAGATTCCAATGCATTTTCTAGTAATGATAAAGACATATCATCAATTTCTTCGCCGTTATAATACAGCGGTCCATTATCCTGACTTTTAATATCACTCATGATAGAATCCAACTTTCTTTTTATGTCGCGTTCGTCTTTGGGTGTCAGTGCAGTTTTCTTTTTCTCCGGTTCGTCTTTCCCTGTCATAAGATAATCAAGAGATACACCGAAATAATCGGCAATCAATTTTGCTTTATCTGAACTCAGTAAGTTTCTTCTAGACTTCCAATTGCTAAATGTAGATTGGCTTATTCCGGTTGCTTTTGACACTTGATAAGTTGTAACACCATATTTTTGTAACAACTGCTCAAAAATTTCATACATTTTATGTGCTCCTTTCACAAAAAACGCATAATTCACAAAATGGTAGTAAAAGCCATTGACTGCTACGCAAAATGGTGTTATAGTAAGACTGTACTTCACAGAATGGTAGCGTTCAACAAAAATAATACCAAATTTAAAATGCGTTTAAAATGTGATGCTTTAACTGGTAATTGAAGTGTATCACAAATGTGAAGTATTCGCAATAGTTTTTTAGGGAAAGGGGGTATAAAAAGTGTACGAAAAATTTGCTGCATTATTAGAAGAAAATAACAAAACGGCATATCAGGTATCTAAAGATACTGGTATAGCTCAAAATGTATTTTCTTATTGGAAAACAGGACGTAGCACTCCGAAGACAGACAAGCTCAAAATCCTGGCCGATTACTTCGGCGTGCCAATTGAGTATTTCTTGGAAGAGTAGAAGGAGGTGAAGAAATGAGTTTTAGAGGACCGAGAGGTGCGAAGTTTTTCCCAGGAGCACATTATATCGAAGATATTACAAATGAGGTCGAACGTATATTTCTAGTAAGGCGGGAAGATATCATTTTTGGATTCGATAAAAACCCGCCATTGGAAACACCGTGCAGGGTATATGTATTATTTGGCGGCGGAGCTGTTGAGTATCTGTATAAACAGGGAAGTGGATGGGTCAATTGGAACTACCTGGAGTAAATAGAGCAATAATATTATCAATCCCTTCATGAGAAATTTTCGGTGTTAAAGTCTTCCAAATGCGAAGCTGCTCAAGTAAAGACTTTTCATCTTTTATGTTACATAAATGAGGAACTGCTTGCCATAAACCATCATGAGAATTAAAAATCGGAAGAAGATTGTTGGCAATATAACGATTATGCATTCTATAGTATTCGCCATCTTTTTCTAAAAATTTATGGCTAATGGGCGAATCAGGGTCTGAGAGATCAGGTAAATTAAATGGCTGAAATTTGTTTTTGGTTGAATCCACATAAGAAAAAATTTTATCTGCATATTCAGGATGATTAAGTAATGAGTGCGTTTTCCAATAAGAGGCAAGACGATACATAAAGAACAAAGATGCAGATTCACATATTGATTCTTCAAACCATCTTAAAGAATGAATAACCTCATGAGGGATAAGGTAATGGCAAAGCTCATGGCAAAATTGATAAGCAAGTTGGTTCCAATAGACATATGTACAACTAATGTATAGCGTTTTGGCGTCCCTATCGGTACGTATGTCATCTGACGTAGAATCATTAATCAGAGTAAACTGGGGTATATGATTAAGTGCAAAGGCATTTTTGTAAAGAGCGATAATGGAAGCAACTATTGCTTCAGTGTCTTCCATATTAGGCCGATAGGCTTTTTCAACCAAGGTAAAGCCATATGATGATTTAAGAGAATTATCGTTATCCATTATAAATTCCTCCCGTAGGTTTTTAAGCATAATTGCTTATAGATACATTATACAGGATGGATAATAGAAAGACAACATGAGGAAGATCAGAATCCTGGCCGACTATTTCAGCGTGCCAATTGAATATTTCTTGGAAGAGTAGAAGGCCAGATGGACGGAATGACAAAAAGAAATGAATGAGGTGAGGAGGATGGAAGATTTGTCGTGGGATGACAACTTGAGCAAAGCACATAAGTGGAGCAAACAAGCAAAGGTTATATCTATATGTGCTTTGCTGATAAGTGTTACATCTTTGTTTATAAGAATATTTGGACTACTCCAATAGCAACAGAAACTATAAGAGAAACGATGGCAATTATCTTTGAAATAAGAGCTTCTTTTTTAGCGGCAACCGTTTCTGCTTTTGCCATATCAAGCTGTTCGTTAAGTGTCGCTGAGATTTCATTTAATTGTTTTTCGTAAGATGACTTTATATCATCAGCCATTTTTGCTAAAACTGAATCTTCATACCCCGGAAGTCTTGATTTAGTTTTCATAAATAATAGTTCCGGAGGTTCAATTTTAGGAACATCAAATTTAGGCATTGTAACATCATATTTTGGAATCTCAATGTTAATCTTTGGAGGATGAACGTCAAACTTCAATTATGATTCTCCTTCTGTTTTACTTGGCCTGGCGGGGCCTGTAAGTACATTATAGACAGGGGAGTGTAATAAAACAAGAGGAGGTGTAACGATGGAATTTCCAAAGAAAATCATGTATCAAAAGGAATTAGTCCAGATGGGATTCCCGGAGAAAATGCTGCGCAGAATCAGCCATGAAAAAGGCCAAAAGGTAGCATATAAGGTCAATCCCAATAACAAGACAAGCCCAACCTTGTTTGACACGGACGAGCTCCAGAAATATCTCATCCGTCAGAACCGGGCAGCCGATCTGGCAAGGCAAAGGGGGTGCGTGATGTAATGCACTACACTACAATAAAAGACGCAGCCATCTGCACCGCCCTTGCCGCATTGACCGGATGGTGGCAGCCACGGGACGCATCGCAGGCAGTTATGTGCTACATAGTTATTTTTATCCTGCTGGTGGTTGGATTTGAAACTGCCAGGGAATGGGAGGAAAGGAAGCACAGAGATGAATATAGAAAACCACAGGATTTATGCAGTGATCAGACTGGCCGAACAGTGTAGAGCCAGTCAGGAACCAGACAGATGTTTACTTGCCAGGGGAATGGTATTATGCCTGGAGACCCTGGGAATCGAAATAGAAAAAGGTCCTGCGCCGGCAAGCAATCAGGACCACAAAAATAAACATTCATCCTCATTATAGAGGGGATAGGAAGGAAAAGTCAAGTATGCAGAGAGTAAATTATGGAATAGATGCGGATTGCGATACAAACGTGGATATGGTTTCCCTGCTTACAAACGGCAGGAACCCGGTAGAGATATGCGGTATCATCAATAAGCTGCTGCAGATACTCTATTCCGGCGGTGCGAGGGTGATCGACGGAGATAATCCGGAGGATGACTTCCTGGACCGGATATCCTATGACCGGGAGTCAGACAACCTGTATTTTTGGACAGAGGATCTGTGAAGGGAGGACTGGCCTATGTTAAAACCATATGAAGAGATGAGAAAAATAGATGTACGTCCCCACTGCGAGGAAAGAGAAGGCAAGCTTTATCTCAACTGGGCCAAATGCATTGAGCTTCTGCATGAAAACGGCGCAGAAAAGGTATACTGGGTCCCGGTGCCTGATCCGAAGACAGGGAGCAGCCTGAGGATGACCGATACTGTGTTCACGGATAAGAACGGGAATACAAACAGGTGCTATGAAACATTGATAAAGGTGATCATAGATGACGAGACTTACTATATGCAATCACCGGTCATGAACGGGGCGAACCCGGTGAAGGATAACTCCCTGGACCAGAGGCGGGTATGGAACAGTATGTGCCGCTCCTTTGTAAAATGTGTGGCTATACATACCGGGCTGGGCTTCAATCTGTGGATGAAAGAAGAATTTAATAAATTTGCGAATGCAATACCTACAACGGATGCTGATAAAGCAACTCCGGCACAGATAAAGCAGATAAAGCTTGCTGGTGATAATCACCCGAATTTAAAGCTTGATGATTGGCTGGCCCTGAACAATGTTACCTGGGACACGCTGACCAGAGAACAGGCCGCCTCAATGCTGGTTGCCATTAAGAAAAAGTATGGAGATGATTAAAGGCGGGTGATTACATGTATAGCCTTGTGGAGCTGCAGAAATACAGAGAGACGTCATCCGGTACTGATCTCGTAGTGCATGTGCCGGAACAAATTGGCGAGCAGATATTAAAGAAAGGTATTCGTACTGCAGAAATAAGGCTGGATGATGGGAGGCACATATCGGCTGCCCAGCGCAAAAAGATATACGCTACCATCCGGGATATAGCCGATTACACTGGCTATATGCCGGAAGAGGAGAAAGAGTGGCTTAAATACCTGCACATAAGCAGGACGGGAGACGCCTATTTCAGCCTTTCCACCTGCTCTATGGACACGGCCCGGGAATTTATCAACACTATACTGGAGTACGCCATAGAGCACGGTATACCGCTTTCTGAGCGGGGTGTTGATAGGGCAGATGATATAGGCAGATACCTGTATTACTGCCTGAAGCATAAAAAATGTGCCGTATGCGGTAGGCCCGGTGAGATACACCATGTGGATGCCATCGGCATGGGCCGGGACCGCAGGACAGTGGATGACAGTTGCAGTCGGAAAATATGTCTCTGCCGGACCCACCATACAATTGCACATCAGCGGGGTATGAGAGCCTTCGAGCAGATGTACCATGTATATGGCATTGTAATACCAGAGGATTCGCGTTCGCCCATGCTGGGAGCGTTGAATGATATATCACAATTTGTAACTTTGTAAGCCATGATTTCCCCGGTTACGGCCGGGGAGAAGGGAGGGCTAATGAGTAAGCAGACAGATGCCCGTGAGATCGCACGGGGATATTTTAACCGGATCACCTCCGGTCATAAAAATACAGTGAGCAGACCTGACCTGGGCCTGCCGGGAAACGAATCTATCGACCGTCAGCTAAGACTTTTGGTAGAGGAGGCAAACCACAACGGGGATTGCATAATCAACGTCGGAAACGGCTATTACAGGCCCATACCGGGTGACCTGGTGGATGAACTCGAACTTAAAGAATACATAAGCAAAGATGATTCCAGGGCGGATAAGCTCTGGTCCAAGATATACAACATGAGGACAGCATTTGACAACTGGAGGAAGGAGGCGGCCTATGAACAGCAGAGACAAGGGAGCCAGAGGGGAGCGTGAGCTTGCAGGGGTACTCCGGGGGCATGGTTATGACTGCCGCAGAGGACAGCAGTTTTGTGGGGCAAACGGTGATGCTGATGTAGTCGGCCTCCCAGGGGTACATATTGAGTGCAAGAGAGCAGAGCGGCTGGATCTGTATGGAGCCGCAGAGCAGTCAAGGCGGGATGCACGAGCAGGAGAGTTACCTGTGGTGATGCATCGTAAAAATAACTGTGACTGGCTCGTAACCATGTACCTGGATGACTGGATAGAGATGTACAGAGAGTATGAGGCAGGTGATCCTGGTGCCAAATAGGATTTTAAAAGAGAGTATCTGCACCAGTGATTCTATAAATCAGTTATCTCCATTTGAAGAGACATTCTTTTTGCGGCTGATTGTAAATTGTGATGATTACGGAAGATTTGATGCAAGACCAGCAATATTGAAAGCAAGGCTGTTTCCCCTGAAGGAACGCTTATCTTTGAAAGACATAGAGAGTGCGCTTGGGAAGTTGGCGGATGTAGGCTGCGTGAAACTGTACAGTGTAGACAGTAAGCCCTACCTTTATCTCCCGACTTGGGAAGTCCACCAGAATGTAAGAGCAAAGAAAAGCAAGTATCCGTCACCGGATGAATACAGTGAAAAGCAATATGCAGACACTTGCAAGCAGATGAATACAGATGCAAGCAAATGTCCCCGTAATCCTTATCCTAATCCTAATCCGAATACGGAATCCGAATCCTATTCGGACGACGCGCGGCTTGACGATGCCATGAAAGAATATATCGCTTTCCGTAAACAGATCAAGAGTCCGATGACAGACAGGGCTATCAAACTGGCGATGAATAAGCTTGAGAGCTTGTCAGGTGGTGATATTGATATCATGGTCCAGATCATTGACCAATCAATCATGAATGGATGGAAAGGGTTATTTGCCTTGAAGGATGATAGAAATCATACAGGAAATAAACAGGGAACAGGACAGTTTTACGACGAAATGAAAGAGTGGGTGGAAGAACGTGACAGTACAGGAGTTTGGAACGATAGCGGCAGCGATCAAGGCAGCATGGCCTAATGCCAATATCATGCCGGATAAGCAGAGCAAGGACATCTGGTATACGATGTTGCATGACATTGAGTATCCGGTATGCCTTAACGCGATTAAGCAGCTTATGAGTACCAGTAAGTTTGCACCGTCAATAGCTGAGATCCGGGAGAGATGCGCTGGTGTATGCCATGAGACAAGAGACTGGGGAGCGGCCTGGGACGAGGTATTGCGGGCAGTCAGGTTTTACGGGATGTACCAGGAAGAGGCGGCATTGCAAAATATGAGCGAGGATACACGCGCTTGCGTGAGGCGTATAGGATTCCAAAATATTTGTCTGTCTGAGAATATAACAGCAGACAGGGCAAATTTTAGGATGATATATGAGGCAATGTCAAGAGAGAAAAAAGAGATGCTTCAGCTACCGGAGAAGGTGCGGAGTGAGCAGGAACGATTCAGGGCGCTTGCGACTGAAACAGTTAAGCAGTTAGAGGCAAAACAGGAGGATGGCAGATGACACATAGAGAGCTTGTATTACTGGGATTAAAAATGATGAAGGAGATTTGCGAGAAGGACCGGAGCGGATGTGAGCAGTGCCCGGTTAAAGATATCTGTATGGAGATTAAGGTAGAGGTAGTTCCGTCCGAAATGGAACTGCCGCTGGAGTAGGAGGAGAAGGATGGATAGTAAAGGCATTGGGAGAATTGTGGGAGCGGTGTAATGACATTGATGATGTTACGGAGGTACTGTAATGGCAAGAACAAAAAAACCGAAAATCGGAACAAGGATGTACTCCGTACACGAGCATCTGTATTATATCAAGAATTATCCAGCCCCGCTGTTAGAATACGTTGTATGTGTAGCTGAAGTGACTGGATTTTACACGCAAGGTTACACAGAGGTATGCCTCACTGGAAAAGATTCAGACGGTTACAATACGCCGTATAGATATCCATTAAACAAGATTGGAAAATCATTGTTCTATACAGTGAAGGACGCGGCAGAATATGCAAAAATGCTCACAGAACGATATGAACATGCATGGGGATGGCTTGGCGAGCCGGATATACCGATGCGCCGGTCATGGGAAACTCTTTTGCTTGACAATAGAGATGTGGATGAGGGCAAGATGAGTTTATTGGATTTCCAGGAGATGATGCCATGAAAGCAATATTAAAATATCCGGGAGCAAAAAATCGTATTGCTGACTGGATTTGTAGTTACATACCTT
>NZ_JBBMFP010000028.1:0-71491 GCF_040095955.1 Blautia caccae
TCCCATTCTTTAAAGAAGTAAGACCCCTTGAAGACGACGAGGTAGATAGGGCAGAGGTGGAAGTGCAGCAATGTATGGAGCTGACTGCTACTAATCGGTCGAGGGCTTGACCTGAGCATGAAAATGCAAACGGCGGAGTTGAAAAAAGGTTTTTGAGTTTTGTATATGCGGTTTTGAAGGTACATTTCAGAAAATTGATTTTTTTGTAAAAAAGTCTTGAAAGAAAATCTATTTTATGTATAATAATAGATAGGATATAGGGGATTAGTTCAATGGTAGAGCACCGGTCTCCAAAACCGTCGATGGGGGTTCGAATCCCTCATCCCCTGTTAAGAAAACTTTATAAGTAAAGGAGGAAATGGCTGTATGTTGATATGAGTCAACATGACCGTTTAAATCCTTTGGTAAGCAGTGATATAAGAGTAAGATATGTCTTATTTTTATATTACTGCTTATTTTTTATTGCATAGCATATTTGTGTGATGGACCAGTGTTCGAGACACCCAGAGCTTCATATCCGGTTTCTAATAATTCTGTATGCGTCATAGCCACGTTTAACTGCCGAGGTGAAATAAAAACCCTTGCGTGTTAGATTAAGGCTTGCCGAAGGACACATAGACGTGTATATAGATAGGATCGTTTCGACAGAACATTATAATGGCTATAAATATACGTAGGTGAAGAGTGCTGGTTTCTGCAAGGCTATTGCATTCCTGTACAGGGTATAATAGAAACCGTGCAAGGTAAATTTTGCGTCTTAAAGTATGGAGCTGGAAAAGAGGGTATCAGGTTAAGAACAACAAGGCTGTATAAGAGCGAATCTGAAACTAGGGTGGCGATTCCAAACTATGGTAGACGTTGGCGTAATCCATATGATTATGAATATTAAAAAAAGACTGCATAATTACAGTCCTTAATGCAGAAGTTATTTGACCGGTGTTTCTGATGGTTAATTGTTTGATGAAAGTGTTCAAAATATCTAATTAATATTAGTTTTAACTAGATAATATTGTTGCTTTTAATATAAATAAAAACTACTATTGACATTTACGACTATTCATTTTAACATAGTATATAGAAAGAGGTGAAAATGTGAGATATTGTGATGGATTTAAAAAGGGAATAATGGATTTTTTGTATTTAAGAATTCTTGCTGAAGGAGATTGTTATGGGTATCAAATCTCACAGATTTTAAAAAAGGTAACAAATGGTGTAATTGAGGTAACAAATGGTTCTATGTATACATCACTTGATAGATTAGTGAGCAAAGGGTACATAACAGATTATAAGCGGGCCGTTGGCGATACGCCTCCTCGTATATATTATCACATAGAAGATGCCGGAAGAGAAGTGTTAGGATATATGCTTGAAGGTTATGATGAATTTGAAAAAGCTGTCCATATGGTATTGGATTACGTTCCCCATGAGGTATCGCAGGAGGATGTTGTATAGTATGGAATTGGTCTATATGAGAAATAATTGTGCGAAAAAGTATTATAAGATTTTGAGAGAATTATTCTTAAACGTAAATTATATGAATGGGAGGTTTTTAACAAATCTAAAATTCAATTTAACAGAATATGTAAAAGAAAATCCGGGATGTACATACGAAGAATTGGTTGAAGTGTTTGGACGACCAGAGGAAGTTTTTTGTGAATATATTGCCGGACAAACCCCAGATTATTTAATATCAAGCATAAATAAAAAACATTTAAGAAAATGGGTGGTGTTAGGTTTAAGTGTAGTAGTTCTTTGCTGTTGTTTTGTCTGGGGATTATTTTATTATAGGTTATATATTGAGTGTAAAAATACTATTATTGATAAAGAAGTAATTATTATTGAGGAGGGGGATAACTATGAAAAAAATTAAAAGATTAGTTGGGCTCTTATTGGTTATGTTGATGTTATGTTTACAAGTGGTGTTGGTTTCAGCAGCTCCAACAGATATACAAGAAAACATTATTAGTGTTGAACGAGAATATCTTGAAAATGGTGATTATATAGAGACTGTTTTAGCAGAATCACCAATTGCTCTGTATGGTAGCGGGACTAAATCAGGTTCAAAAACGTCAACATATTACAGTAATGGAACGGCTTTATGGTATGTGAAAGTTACAGGAAGTTTTGCATACACAGGTAATAGTGTGAGGTGTACAAGTGCTTATGTGGATGCTGACTCATATACCAGTTTTTGGAAGATCACAGATCGTTCTTCCAGCCGCAGTGGAAATATAGCAACAGCAAGAGCTACAGGTACACATTTTTATGGAAACACTATTTTAGAAACAATTGATAAGTCTGTTAGTTTGTCTTGCAGCGTGGATGGTTCACTATACTAATACCATAGTTAAAAAGGCCGACTTGGTTATTTTACCAGTCGGTCTTTTTTTGTATTTGAAACTATTCCTTTTATTTATACACACAATAAAAAGAAAAAGAATGTGTATAAAATGGCAGTAGCAAAGGTGTTTCTGCATCAAGATGCAGATCTTCCACTTTCAGACTTATCAGTTCTCCAACTCGCGTGGCGGCATCATATCCTAGGATGAGCATCATCTTGTTTCAGCGTTCTAACCGCTTTTCCTTGCCTGGTGCCTGAAGAAGTGCCGCCATCTATTGGTCCTCAAAGTATTCAATCTCACCAGGTGGATATTGTTTTGCTTGACACGAACCCCGGGGTAATGTCCATGCATTCTTCTGAAGCGTAGGACAACAAGGGGCTGATTACTGTTGGCCGGAGATTGCAGGTCTTTGGGCTCCATTCTCTGATCTGTCCCATCCATACAAGATAATCTTTCAGGTTTTCCTTATTCAAGTCCTGGAAACATATGCGCTCACGTCGGAGGCCTTTCATGTCCTCAAGATAATCAATACAGATGTTAAGCGAAGTCCGGTAGGAAGCAACCGTATTCTGACTTTTCTTCCTAATTGCTGGCAGTTCGTGTTCTAAAAAACGCAGGGGGGACCAGAAAAATGCACTGTCTTGTGCTTTTGATTTCTTATGTCTCCTCATTATCCACCTCCGGTATCAACTCCTCCGAGTGGCTTGATTTGTCAATGAGAGTGCCGTAAACATCTGCTATCAGATGAAAGTAGTACAGGGTATTCTTGACATCGGAATACCCTATATACCGCATCAGGTGTGGGAACATGACATCTACATCTTTACCCTACCGCAACCAGCGGTTCATATTTGCATAGACAAAATGGTGCCGGAAGTCATATGCGCGGATGCTTACGCCCGAATACTTCTTTTCAGGAAAAGCCGCATACCAGAAACGCAGGAAATTTTTCTCCGGCATGGCTGGGCTGTAGGGACAGTCAGCTTTGTTGGGAAAGAAACTCTTACGCTTCGGAAACAGACTCTCAATACGGTTATCATAACCCATCTGATATTCTGCAAGTTCTCTGGAGATATAAACCCTGCGGCTTTTGGGCCCTTTGGACTGAAGAATGTCAAGATATCTTTCATCCAGATAGGTGTTCTCCTGTGTATTATAAATTCAAATAAATGAAGGGATTAATAAAGTGATGTAGTTAAAAGAATAGCTGCATCGGCTCTTGCTTACAGGATACATACAATATTTACAGAAAATATTTGTAAATATATAGAATATATGGTAATATATACATATAAAAATAATAATAGTATTAAAAAAGAGTAGTATTAAAAGAGAGTAGTATTAAAAGAGATTAATGCGTTTTGAGATGTATCATAAAATTGAAAGCAGGTGATTCCAATGGAAAGATGTGGTACAGATTAATGAGTGGTGGTTATTAACTGTTTTGGGAGGAGAAGTATATGAAAAAATGAATAATTTCTTTGATAATTGTAGGGCTATTATGTGTTTCATCTGTTATGCCTGTGGGTGCAGCAAGCGATACAGAAGTCGCTCAAGCCGCAAGCGAATTTGCTTTTCGACAACAGTGTATGTCTTTGGTAAATACACTGGATGACACTGTTGAACTTGAAAGAGCAGAGGCTGGAATCTCAGATGTGCCTATTACACAAGAGATACTAGATAACTGCATTGCGACGTCGATAGATGTTAATGGAAAAGAAACTGTCTTGGAGGTAAAGGCCGACAATAAGGGATTGAGGAACAGTCACGCGTTCTGCCAATGAAGATAGTAGTCATCTATATGCATTAACTGCAGTAGCATCTGAGCAAGTGCATAATAAGGATAATGTAACGCAAGATGGAATTACTGCCTACGGAACTTTGATATGGATAGATAATTTTGGTCCACTAAATGAATTGTACGGGGTTAGTGGACAATGGGTTAGTAGGAGAAGTGATTTCTCTAATTGGAGACAAGTAGATTATGGTTCTACCAGTGGGAATTACAGGATTACATATCCTACCATTAATGCATTTACTTATTACGGAGCCGGATATGGGTCGTTTGTAGGATTGATTTTGTACTTGGATATGCAATGTAATACCGGGTACGGAACAGATGTTCGCTGCGAATATTAAGCCACTAAATCAAAAGCATTCAGGCTAATTGGAGATGAATTAAATGAGAAAATTTGAAAAATATTGCGATTCAAATTGTGACTATTTGCGTGTTATTGATTTTGATTGATTTGAAATCATATAATCAAATTTATTATCCAATTAGTCTGTTGCGTGATAATTTGGGAAAAGTGATTAATGAAGATGCTGCTTCATTCTTCTCTAGGACGATACCTGTGCTTAATACAGCTTATTTTTTAATTGCATCTATCTTCTGGGGGTTTTATACATTGACTCGTACTTTAATAATCTATAAAACAAAAGGTCAAAAATAAGAACAAAATATTAACATGATACTGAAGTAAGAAAGAGTGATTCCAATGGGGAGGAAATCGAACTCTGAGACTCAGCTTGGTGAAATGAATATGTTGATATTAGGAATATTACATGACATTGAATGGCAGACAGAAGTTTTTAAATTAGCAAATTCTGATAACCCCGAAGATGATGCTTTTAAATTTATATGTAAATTCAAAACATTATACTATGTTGCTAAAGAAGCTGGTTATTTGGCTTCTGACAAGGAGTTGGATAAAGCAATAGCCTTCAATATTGAAACTTACGAGCAGATGAAGAAAGATGGAGAAGTTGATGCACTCTATGAATCTTATGGCGGTGCACAGAATTATGAAGATGCTATGAGAGAAGTAACATGAAAGAGTATGACTATTGAAAAATATATGGAAAGTTTAAAACAAGAATACATCAAAGAATTTACAGAAAATCAAATTTATTTGGGAGAGTTGGAGGAAAAGTGGGCGGATAAAAGAATGGAAATAGAGCAATCCTTAGTTGAACAAGAAAATATTCAAAAACAATAATGTGAATAATTGGATTACCTGTATATATAGTTTCCAAATGAAGGAAAGAGGTGATTCCGATGGGGAGGTAAGTCTAAAAATTTGATTTAATAGGGAGGAGTGAAAGTTTGCCTAAATTAATAAAAAATAAACGAATACTAGTTTTTTTGTTGATTATTTTTATTCTTATTATAGTAGTAATATATTGCTATCGAACAACTAATAATGAATTGATAGTACCGACTGAAGAGGAGGTTGTGCTTAATGGATATCCAGAGAATGAAAACGGTGAGACTTATGGACCAGCAATAGAAAATATGTTTCCACCAGATTTAATGTTAGCAATAGGTGAAGATAATATTCAAGGATATGTGAAATTAAGCGAATCAGCTGGCAAAGTAGCCGAATCACCAGAAGAGGCAGAAGCATTAAATAAATCTACAAAAGCATATTCAGTGCCTCTTTACTTACAGGATGGTAAAACAGTAATTGGAAAGTTTATACTGGTTCCCAATGCAAAAAGATAGTCTGGAAGGAGAATTAAATGAAAAAAAATAAGAAAAAATTATTCGCTGTTTTATTATGTGTACTCATCTTAAGTTCATCTGTAGTAGTACAAGCGTATACGGAATCAAGCTGGCTTATATTCCCAAGTGTTGAAGGAGTTACCTATAAAGGAAAAACATCTACGCATGGAAATGGTAGTGCTATGTGGGCGAATGCTACAACAATGGCAAGTAAAGGTGTAGCTGGCGGCCGTATGGGATCATTAGCGAGATTATATTTAAATGGTAGTTTGGTTAAATCCACTGGTGTAATCTACAATGGTGGTGGCGCACAAAGTATTATTGCATCTACACCAACAAATAGTACAAGAGGTAATTACAAAGCTGGAGGAACATCCTACATATATAATCCTTCAACTGGTAGTTATAGCGCACATACTTTGATAAATAGCCCAGCGCAGACTTTTTCGGATTCCGAGGTTGAAATTATCAGAAATGAAAATGGTGAAATATATGGTTCAGAATATGAATTGCTTTTATACGGGATACAGCCAGATTTAGTGAGTGCAATAGGTGTGGATGGAACAGAGGGATATGTAAAAGAAGCTGATATCAATGCAGTCCCACAGACATTAGAAGAAGCGTTGGAATATACGCCGACTGCATATGAAGTTCCTCTTTATGAAGAGGATGGAGAAACTGTAATTGGAACATTTATAGTAGATGTTCCAACTGAAGCAGAATAGAAAAATAACGATTAAAATAGGTTAATCCTGTAAGCTGTTTTTCTGGTTGTGTTATGAAATCCAGTAGGTCAGCGCAGAAATGCGCTGACCGTAAGAATCCGCTTAGCAGCCAGGCAAAAATCCTATCGCCAAAGGTGGATTTGCGTGAATGTTTTTCTTTAACTTTGAGGGCACTGATTTAAATGAGCAGGAACATATATTTAATACTTTTTCATTAAGTGATTAAATATCACAATACCAATCACAATCTGAAAGACTAAATATCCGCCCAGGACTAAAACGATAATATTACCTGTTTGTACGATTTCCAGAGAATTTAAGACTGCAAAGAGCATCATGGAGACCGCAATCACAAAAAGTCCTGCCGTATATGCATATCTTCCGGACTTGTCTCTCAACTTTTCTTTTAATTCATCGTGTAATTCGATTTTTTCATTTTCCAGTTTTTCAGCATAACGCTCTTTATTTTTCGGAGAGGACCAATAGCAATATTTAAATATCATCATGATTCCGGGGATGATACCGGCGCCTGCAAAACCGAAAAATAAACCATCTAATTTTGTATCAGTCAATAATGCGGTGCCCAGAAAAACGATTCCTGCCAATAAATACACGATTCCTGTGATTAAATTACTTTTTTTCATTTTGACGACCCCTTTCATGAATAAAAATTTTTTCTATGCTTGTGTCAAAGAAATCTGCAATTGTAAAGGCCAGTTCCAATGAAGGATTATACTTCCCTGTTTCGATTGAACTGATCGTTTGTCTTGAAACTCTAATTGCTTTTGCGAAATCATCCTGGTTCATGCCAGCTTTTTTTCTTAATTCTTCAACTCTGTTTTCCACATAATACCTCCTCTCTTCAAGGTTTTCTTATATCCTTCGTGTGATCCAATCTGATGTTATGACAAGGTTCCTTTACAATTTTAGTATATTCTACTCTATGGGTTTTGTCAAGGTTCCTTTACATAAAAATGCAGCTTACGGCACATTCTTATTGAAAGTATGCCGAGTATGGCAGCAGCTGCTGTAAAAAAGGATGGAAATATTATGAATGATGCATTAGCGGCAGAACAGGCCGTCGCTTATTTAAAAGATTTGGCAGAGAATGTATGTGATAGATGGGAAAAGTTTGATAAAAGAGGCAAGATGGACCAGAGTACAGATAAGTTTCTTCGGAAGCCGAAAGGCACAGATGCTCAAAATCGAATTCTGTCCTTGTCGGTCGGAATACCGTTGGTTATTGTTTCCCATTCGCCGTTTTTAAATACTTCGTAATTGGCAAACGCGCAGGGAATCCCCTTGGCAGAACACATATCATCACTGTCCATGAGCTGAAAATGCAGATGAGGAAAAAAGGAATTGCCGGAATGTCCTATGCAGCCTAAAAGGTCTCCCTTTTTTACCTTCTGTCCTATTCGGACCTTGACAGAGCCGTATTTTAGATGTGCAAACGCGGCATAGATGTGGTCATCATATTTTATAATAATATAGTTGCCTGTGACAGACTGTATGCTGTCTCTCCGGGGGCGAAAAAAATGTGCACTTTTTAAAGCAATAAAAATATCAGAAAGAAAAAATGCACGTCTTCTTTCTTTATAAAAATCTTTTGCATCAACTACAGTACCGCTGCAGGGGGCATAGATGTCTTTTCCCCAGCAATAGCATTTGCTCAGGGAGACGCCGAAGAGCAGGTAGGAAAGCCAGTGCACCCGATAATTCGGATGGCCTCTGCGTGTCCAGTCCACCTGTAAAAAATCATAGGCATATCGCGTGCCGAAACGGTTTGTGCCGTGGCTGGGGACCCGGGTTCCGGGGGTATTGGGAGACATCCACTCACCCCTCAGGGGAAAATCAACAATGACAGGCGTATTCACATCACTCATTTTGCACCTCACATTAGATTGCAGAGTTTTAGGCAGCATATTAAACAGTTTCCGATGTATAAAATATCTTGCGCAGTTCTGCAAAGTAATGATTCAGTCTGCGTATGAAAGCGTCACTGTCTATATGAGCCACTTCCATGCTTCGGATCTCTTTCAGTATCTCATTCGTAAAGCCGACATTGGACCAGAAGATAAACTGCTTGCAGGTTTCAATATCTAATCCTTTTCTGAATTTTGTTTCATCTATATTGTCAAATAATTTCGGATAGCAGTCGGCCGGCCTGGCAGTGTCGGAATTCTCTGTGTGTGAGAGCTTGCTAAACTCTAAAATCCAGGGATACTTTTCGGATAATTTAAGCTGCAGGAGATAGGACTGCTGCAGTCTGGCAAAGATATCCTTTTCATCAAAATTCATCTGTTCCCAATACTCTTTTTTTATCAGATTGGAAAAATAATCATGTACAATAAGATAGAGTTCCTGTTTGCTGTTCACATAGTGAAACATGAGTGCTTTGGATATACCGGCTTCTTTTGCAATGATATTTGTGGATGCCTTGTCATAGCCCTGCGATGAAAATTCTTTTAGCGCGGCATTTAACACAGCATCTCTTCTTTGAGGCTCCATGTTTAATAGTTTTGCGGGCATGATAAACTCCTTCCTGTTGTTTACCTATCAGATCAATATCTATTATAAATTTATTTACCTAAAAGGTCAACGAATTCTTCTGTTATTTTTTTGATCTTACATATGGTATTTGCAAGCAGGACAGTCACAGCTAAGTTCGGCATGATCAGGAGGGTTTCTATCCCCGGTTCGGCATCATATGGCAGTTTGGGTACGGCAGCATCTGTGTATTGCGGAAATGTTAATGGATACGGAGCGTAATGGCATGCTTGTGTTTTGGAAATCTTGTTTTACCGATTGTTTCCGAGGGATAAAAAAGGTATAATAGTTTTGAGATTACATGTGCGAATCACAGACAGAACCTATAAGGTAGGAAAGAAGGTCAATGTGAGATACATAAAAACAGAGAAAGGATATTGCGGGTATATCCTGTGCTGACAAAAAAAGGAGACAGTTTATGAAAAAGTATGAATACAAATTTATTGAGATTCCCCTTGTGCCGGTTAAGAAGGAAAAGGCAAAAACCGTACGCGGTGAGATGCCGCCGGTTCCCTTTGAAGCCTGCAGGGAGGCGATCGTCCGGGAAGCAGCCGATGGCTGGCGCTTAAAACAGATATTGGAACCAAAAGTGAGCGTTTACGGCGGCAATTGCTATCAGATAATTTTTGAAAGAGAAACAGAAGAATAAGAATCACAGATATAAGTGAGCCCTCCGGCCGTTTGAGAGAAACGGGCCGGAGGGCTCACTTATGTTTTTACTCGTTTGTTAAACTAGCGAGAACTTCATCAAGTGATTTACCTGATTCCATTACTGCTTTATATAAAGCCTCTTTTTTGTCTTCCGTGATTTTCTGTTCGATTTCTTTTTTCCTGCGGCGCAATTCTTTTAATTTTTCTTCATATGTGGCGATTTCCCCGATAACTGCCTGCAGTTGTTCGTCCAGTGTCCTTGTCTCTTTTTTGCGTCCTCTCGCCATTCTGTAATCCTCCTCATACATAAAATAAATTCATTTAACAGTATAACATTTAAAATAGGGAATTTCCACTATTTTATCCTTAATATTCTGAAATGTTTTGTCATAGGGGGTATAGGTAATCGCCATAAACGGAACACTTTTTTGTGTATTATTTCCGAAAATCAGTAAATTTTATCTGCAATTACTGCCAATTGACTTTATTCGGATAGAGTGGTATCCTACTATAAAAGAACGGTTCTGTAAGCGTGCTTAAAATAACTGGTAGTTTACAGTGCGAAAGTGAAAACAAGGAGGATTTTTATGAAAAAAGAGAGGAAATTCAAATTTTCTATGCCGCATGCCTATGTGATCATGATGACCATGGTTCTCATCAGTGCCATTTTAACCTGGGTACTGCCTGCAGGGCAGTTTGACCGGGCTGTGGATCCGGCACTTGGAAGAGAACTGGTGGTGCCGGGGAGTTATCACGGGGTGGATGCTAACCCAATCGGCCCTTGGGCTTTCTGCATGAGTATTTTTCAGGGGTTTGTAAATGCAGCGGATATTATATTTTTCCTGCTTTTCGCATGCGGCTATGTAACGCTTCTGATGAGCACAGGGACCCTGAATGCCCTGGTGGGATCCATACTTAGAAAAATTAAAGACAAGGATTATTTTCTGATTCCCATATTTTTCACACTTTTTGCCCTGGGAGGCACCACATTCGGAATGAATGAGGAGGCATGGGGGCTGATTCCTGCCTTTGTGGCCATTGCAATTACACTGGGATATGACAGGATCGTGGGTTCCTCCATTGTCATTCTGGGTACAGGTGTCGGGTTTGCTGCTGCAATCTTAAATCCCTTTACGGTTGGCCTGGGCAGCAGTATTGCAGGCATACCCAGTGTTGGGACGAAGATCACCACATTCCGCATCGTGGCATTTGTCTGTTTCGTGGCTGTGACGATCCTCTACATAATGCAATATGCAAAGAAAATAAAAAAAGACCCAACAAAGAGCTATCTCTATGGTGTACCGGAACCTACCGTCACGGCAAGCCGTGATGAGGTTATGCAGATGCCCTTTACAGGAAGACAGAAGATCACTTTGCTGGGATTCGGAATCATTATCATGACCATTGCCATAGGTGTGGCAAAGTTTGGGTTTTATCTGCAGCAGCTTGCAGCCGTATTCTTTATCGGTATGATCATAACCGGCCTGATCAACGGTATGGGGCCCAGCAAAATCGCGGATTCCTTTGTGGAGTCTTCCAAGTCCATGGTATTTACAGTTCTTATGATCGGATTTGCACGCTCCATTGAAGTTGTGATGAGTTCCGGTAACATTATCGATACGGCTGTTTTATATCTGTCAAATATCGTGAAAGGATTTCCATCAGGGTTTTCAGCATTTGCCATGCTGCTGGCACAGAATCTGATCAATTTCTTCATACCGTCAGGAAGCGGGCAGGCGGTTGTGACTGTGCCGATCATGGCGCCTCTGGCTGATGTTGTGGGGCTGAATCGTGAGATCGCCATCATAGCTTACCAGTTCGGCGACGGCTTTTCAAAAATGTTCTGGCCTACCGGATGCGCGATGATGTGCGGTGTCATGGGAATCGGGATGAATAAATGGTATAAATTTATTTGGAAGCTGTTTCTCATGTGGTTTGCACTGGAGGTTATCCTGATTATGGGAGCTGTAATGGCAGGTATATAAAAAGGAGAAGAATTGGATATGATACAGGAAAAAGAAAGATTATGCAGAAATATTGAAAAGAGAGAAGAAATTTACTCCCGGATCAGCCAAAAAATATGGGAATACGCGGAACTGGGATTTAAGGAACACCGGTCGGCAAAGCTGCTTCAAGAGACATTGGAGAGAGAAGGATTTCAGGTGGAAACTGGGCTTGCGGGAATCCCAACTGCTTTTAAGGGCACTTTTGGCAGCGGAGGACCTGTAATTGCCATTTTGGGAGAGTTTGATGCACTTCCGGGGCTGAGTCAGAAGCCGGGAACAGATGTGCAGGAAAAAAGAGAAGATACGGACTGCGGCCACGGATGCGGGCATAATCTGCTGGGAACCGGCTCTCTTGCAGCGGCTGTGGCTGTCAGGGAATATCTGGACCGGAGCGGGACACCGGGCACTATCATTTATTTTGGCTGTCCCGGGGAGGAAAAAGGCTCCGGCAAGACATTTATGGCACGGGAGGGATGTTTTAAAGGGCTTGATGCTGTGTTCTGCTGGCATCCCTGGGATGTGAACGGGCTTTTCGCATCCAGTTCCCTGGCAGATATCTGCGCCACTTTTATTTTCCACGGCAAGGCATCTCATGCCTCCGCCTCTCCTCATCTTGGCAGAAGTGCTCTGGATGCGGTGGAGCTTATGAATGTAGGGTGTAATTTCTTAAGAGAGCATGTGATCCCCGAGGCCAGAATCCACTATGCGATCACAAACGCAGGGGGAAATGCAGCGAATGTTGTACAGGAAACGGCAGCTGTCTACTATGAGGCAAGGGCACCGCGGCTGAACCAGGCGTTTGAAATATTTGAGAGAATCTGTGAAGTAGCGCGGGGAGCAGCAATCATGACAGGTACTTCCTATGAAATGGTGCGGGGAGATGGATTCAGCGATTACATACCCAACAAGGTACTGGGAAAAGTTCTGATGGAGAACTTTCAGGAAGCCGGTGCTCCGGCATTTGACCATGCGGATCATGAGCTGGCCGAAAAAATACGGGATACTTTTTCAGAACAGATGATACAGGAGGCCGCAGCAGCGGTGGAGAATCAGCATGGAGAAAATGCGGCAGCGGCAATGGAAGGCAAGGTGTTGGCAGATATAGTACTGCCTGTAAATCCGCTGAAAAGTACAATGCCCGGGAGCACAGATGTAGGGGATGTGAGTTATCAGGCACCCACAGGTCAGATTCTGACTGCCTGTAAAGCCTTTGGAACACCGGGGCATTCCTGGCAGGAGGTCAGCCAGTCAGGTTCCTCCATAGGAAAAAAAGGAATGTTGACAGCAGCAAAGGTCATGGGAATGGCTGCTATAGATGTCTTCCGAAATCCGAAAATCGCTGAGGATGCGAAAAAAGAATTTGACGCAGCAGTAAGAGGAGGATATCATTGTCCGATCCCGGAGGAGATAAAACCGGATTTATAAAAAATACAGGAAAATATGAGAGCAGCCATACGGGGATACCGGAATGGCTGCTCTCATGTTTCATGAAAGGAATGTGCTGTCAGGTCAGTATTTCAGATTGATCTGGTAAATGTTGATGGGCCGCCCCTTATTGCCGGAACGCCTCATACCCACAACCTCCGCATATCCGTCCTTCTGCAGCGCAGCCAGGAATTTGTTGGCAGCTCTGGAAGAGATATTCAGATGGTGCATCAGTTCCTGGGAGGTAAGTTTGTTGGTACCCTCTTGTTTCATGACGCGGATGATACGCACAATAGTTTCTGAGGAGAGACTTACCTTATCTGCGATATCATTGATATAATCGCCGGAAACCTTCATTCCAGCAGGAACCAGACCAATCTGCAGGACCGTGAGCTGATCATTTTCATCTATCAGATAACTGCCGTCTTCCCGGAGACTGCCGTTTCTGGAATAATGACTGGCATCAACGGCATTTATCCTGGCCTGATAAAAGGTGTGGCCAATGCCATATCCTACAGAACCTTTAAAAGAGAGCAGGCTGTGAAGCTGTTCCAGTATCTGGCATTTCTTAAAATCCCCTGTGATCTCTTTTATGATGCTGTAATCTCCATACAGTTCAAAATCCCGGAATGTGTTTTTTATCACAAGGCGGTTCAGGTATTTTTGGTTCAGCTCCATGATCATCTTATTGATCTCCAGCCGTGTCTTTTCGTATGACACCTCATCCTGAACCGGCATATTTTCCATATTAATATGTATGACAGCAGGCAGATGGCTCTTCATATTTTTTATGGATATGCTTTTTTTCATGCTTTTTACAATATCACTGATCATGTTTTCATCAGGATAGACATAAATACAGGGAATGGATGTATCCCGCATATTTTCAATCACGCTGTAGAAATAAGTGATGATCATATCCAGTTTGTTCTGGGCTGCCAGCTCCCTGTACTTTACGGAGAGCGCAGCCTCCCGTTCATCCAGATCCACAGAGGAAGAGAAGTCTCTCCACTCCTCCTCGAACTCACGGATGCGCTGGGCGAACCGGTTGCTGACAAGAAGCTCTTTCAGGGTATGGCCGTCCTGAATAAAATCCATACCGATTCTGGAGAGTTTCAGGTGTTCATCCAGCACAATCTGCTGGAGCAGAATATGGTAGGTGTTCTCCACACTGATGTGGAAATAATCCACCACAGCGTCGGCTGCCTGCTCGCCAAGGGAATATATGGCTTTCATGGGGGCAATACCGCTGACAAGAAATCCTTCAAAATCATCTTTGATTTTCAGATAAATATTTTTAAGCTCGTCCAGAGTATCATAAGTGAAGTATTCTACGGAGACATCTTCGCTGATTCCAGGGAGATGATCATTATAATGCTGGTAATAGTGCTGTTTCAGCAGCAGTGCAATTCGGTATCCCATAAGTTTTCCCCTTTAATATATAACAATAGTAAATCAGCCGGGCATATTTCTATTGTTTTGTTACAAAGCGATCATAAATATACCGGTTGGCCTCAATCTCCTGGCTGTCGTCGAGAGGGGCAAGTTCTGCCTTTCCGTATTTGCGCTCCAGAGCGTTTGCAATGAGGTAATCGCAGATATGCGGGTTTTTGGGAAGGAGGGGGCCGTGGAGATAGGTGCCCACTACATTTTTATAGAGCACGCCCTCGGATTTGTCTTCCCCGTTATTGCCGTTTCCGTAGAGGACTTTTCCGAAAGGCTCATTATCTCCGATATAGGTGCGGCCTCCGTGATTTTCAAAGCCGACGATGGGAAGGCTGAATTTATGGTTTTCCAGGACGATATTGTCAATCAGACGGGGGCTGCCCTGCTCTGTATACAGGTCAACAAGGGAAAGACCCTCAATGCGCCCGTCATCCGTGTCGTAATAATGGCCCAGAAGCTGATAGCCGCCGCAGACAGCGATCACTACGCCGTTGTCCTCCACATAGTCTTTGAAATCTTTTTGTATGCTGCGGAGTCTGTCGCAGACCAGCATCTGCTCCCTGTCGGAGCCGCCGCCCAGAAGCACAATATCAAGGGTGGAAAAATCAATGTTGTCCTCAAGCTGGAATTCCACAGTTTCTGCCTCGATGCCTCTCCACTGGCAGCGTTTCATCATGCACTGGATATTTCCCCTGTCCCCGTACAGATTCAGGAGGTCCGGATATAAATGTCCGATTGTGATTTTCATGATTTTCTGCCCTCCATTTTCTTCAGTATGTTGTGAGTGGTATAAAGGCCGGTATAGTTTACAAGCAGGTACAGGTTTTTAGTTCCGTTTTTGAGTTTTGAGAGGATGGCCTTTTCAATATCCGGTTCCAGAGTGGACGGGATGTCCACGTATTTCAGACGCAGGCGCATATCCTGGCAGCGGATGCCGCTTACGGTAATAGAGGCGGCATTGGCGTCCTTCAGCCTGTCAAAATCCACATCCCAGAGCCAGGATACATCTGTGCCGTCCTGACTGTTGTCATTGATCAGGATGATGATATCTTTTGGAGCCGTGTCTGTCATGACCGCGCCGATATTCTGGTTAAATCCTGCCGGGTTTTTAGCCAGGTTGAGCATGACCCTGGTGCCATCAATCTCAAAGAGTTCGTTTCTTCCGAACTGGGGCGTGTAGTCCCCCAGAATCCGGTTGAAGCTGTCAAGAGGGATACCCGCCAGGGAGGCGGCTCCGTAAACGGCCAATATATTATAAATATTGTAGAAACCGCGGTAATTTGCTTTTACATGAAAATCACCCACATCAAAGGACAGACCGTCTGACATATCAATATGGCTGCCGTCAAACTGGGGCACAGGGCGGGCAAAACCGCATTTGGGGCAGTGATAATCTCCAAGCTGGCTGTAGTGATAGAAGTTGTATTCCATCTTTTCCCCACAGCGTTTGCAGAAACGGCCTTCCCGGATCTCCCTGGAGTCCTGTTCCTGATATACCTGCTCACTGATGCCGTAGGTGGTGTACGCATTGTCATTGTCCATGGCAAGGAAGGTGGATAAGGAGTCATCCGCATTGACCAGAAGTTTCATGTCCGGCGCCATCTTCATGGCCCGGGACAGGAGATTCATGGTAGTGTCAATCTCCCCGTACCGGTCAAGCTGGTCACGGAACAGATTGGTGAGTACCATATAGTCAGGTTTGAAATGAGGAAATACACGGACTGTGGATGCCTCGTCAATCTCAATACAGGCGTAATCCGCCCGCAGATGTCCGTTTGCCCGGGCATTCAGGACAAAGGCGGAGACGACTCCGTTCAGCATGTTGGAGCCGGTGCGGTTGCAGACAACGCTGCAGTTATTTGCTTCCAGAACAGAGGCTAAAAGGTTGTTGGTGGTAGTTTTGCCGTTGGTGCCGCAGACAACGAAAATGTCTTTTTTGACCTCAGACGCCAGTTCTTTTAAAATCGGGGGATAGATGGACAGCGCTATCTTACCGGCCAGTGTCACACCCTGCCTGCCGGTGATCTGGCAGGCTGTCTTTATGAGCTTGGCGCTCCATACAGCGAAAAGTCTTCTTATATTCATATACAAAAGTTCCTTTATTTTTATTTGCGGTTTATCGAGCCGCATTCAGGGTTTCCAGATTCCCCATTTATTATACATAAAGTGAGGAAAGAGTACAAGCGGCATTCTGAATTGAGAAAAAAATCCCCGGCCCTTTTCGGCCGGGGCAGGGCTAATCGTCGAAAAGCCCCATCTCTTTTGCTTTTTTAATGATGTTTTCCAGTATCTTATCTTCGTACCTGTCACAGATTTCGATAAATTGTTTTTTGTCGTATTCTGATGAATACTTTGGCTCCTCATGATTTGTCATAAAATATTCCCCCATTCCATTCTTTTGTTTTAAATATACTCAATATTTTGAGTATAGTCAAGAGATTGAGTATGATACTATTCAATAAATGCACTGGATAGGAGAAGGGATTATGATAAGCTACAAACCATTTTATGAGACACTGTTCAGAAGAAACTTCACAGAGTATCAACTAATCCATCACCATGATGTATCAGCGAATACCTTACACAGAATTAAAAAAGGTGAGGCCATAACCACAAAGACGATTGATACACTGTGTGACATCCTCAATTGTGAGGTACAGGATATTATACTTCATATATGAGGAGAGGCAGCAAAATGGGGGGAGAGAAAAAAGAGAAACACAGCTTTTACAGTGTGTTTCTCTTTTTTGCTATCTTACCAGCATATAAGCGGCTGCAGCCAGTATTACCTGGATGATCAGGAAGCGGACCACTACTTGTGTATCTGACCAGCCGCATTTTTTCCTTACGTGGTCATGAATGGGAGTTCTTGTATTTTTCAGGATAGAGATTTTCAGAAATCTCTTCAGAAATACTTTTACAAGACCCAGGCCGCCGTCAATGATCAGTACGCCTGC
The DNA here is from genome assembly GCF_040095955.1 of Blautia caccae. NCBI lineage: Bacteria > Bacillati > Bacillota > Clostridia > Lachnospirales > Lachnospiraceae > Blautia > Blautia caccae. Next base: position 17,608 of record NZ_JBBMFP010000028.1, read on the forward strand.
CAGCAGAAGGTAAATAACCGGGTGCTGGGATTTGATGGCGATCACTGCAATATAAAAACCAAGGGCCCTGGAACCGGCATCTCCCATGAGCATGCTGCTGGGCGAGGAATTAAAGTACAGGTATGCCAGCAGAACTGCGGCAAAAAGGAAGTTGGCGATCACATAAGTACCCAGAGTTTCTTTGAAAATCAGGCCAAAGGACAGCATGACAATAACACAGAGGCTGGCGCACAGCCCGTCCACACCATCGGTACAGTTTGTCACATTGATGGAAACCCAGAAGAGGATAATGCCCAGTATGGCATAGACAGCTTTGGGGATTTCCAGCTCGGTGAAGCCAAGGGAGATGGTGGTGCTGTTGAAATTCAGGAAAGTGAAGACCGCTACGGCTGATATGATGAGGTCGATCAGCCCCTTTTTGTATTCGTTCCATGGTGTCTCCGCGGCATCATCCAGATAACCGCTGAGCATAATGCAAAAAAGCAGTATGGCATAGACAATGTACTCTTTGCCAAGAGGCATAAAAAGTACGGTGCCGATAATAAAGCAGATGACAAATGTCAGTCCAACGCCTCTCGTTTTTCCTTTTGAGAGTGCGCCGTTTAGGGCAAAATCACGCCCCTGGTCACTGGGGAGAAAGGAAAACGGGTGCTTCAGTGCAAAAAATGTGATGAGAAAGGTAAGGATGATCCCCAGCATCACAATCTGTTTGGTGTCTAAATATTGATTCAGTAAATGGTACATAAGATTTCTTTTGCTTTACAGCAATCCTCCTTCTTTGTTTTAAAACACTTTTAGTATACCACATCCGGAAATGAGGGGAAACAAAAAATTTATCAGATATGTAGACCCGGAAAAGGCCAAAAAACCGGCTGTGCGCTGCAGGTAATTCTGCGAGTCACAGCCGGCTTGGAGAGCAGCGCATCTCAGGGGCGGAACATGGATTCCACATATTCCCGCATCTCGTGGCGGGAATTTACCTGTCTTGCCTTGTCTACCAGAGGCTTCTGTTCCGACTTGGAAAGTCTGGCAAAATGGTTCAGGATATCTGAGTGCATGGCCAGTTCCATGGTGAAGCCGATGGGAAGTTCTTCGTTGTCAATCATTTCAGGTCACCTCGCTTCCTGTCAGCCTTCTCCGCCGGGGCCGTCTTTGCGCGGCACTTCGTCGGGGATCACGTCAGTGGCGTCGGACTCCCTGGGAAGGTCGATTTCAGGAATGTTTCCGTCATCATAGTCATTTCTGTAAGGTTTTTCTTTTAACATGGCAGTTTCCTCACTTTTTTTACTTGTGTTGGGAGGCAGCAATGTTGACCGCGCTGCAGAATTAGTATGCGGAAAAAAATTTTTTCTATGCAGAGTGTCACCTTTTGTCGTTTTCGTGCGTCTAATATATGGTTGGTTCATTCCCAGCAGAATTCTGTGACAGGATAGAATATGAAGAAAAATTTTCACATACAATAAAAAAATAGAAAGTATGACAAAAGCTTTAAATTTTTTTAAGGATTGATTTATATTTATCCGGTTGTAGAATTTTGTGTTATAATAGACAAGTATTCGCGCTTATGTCGAATACTGGCGGCTGCGGCATGGAAAATCAGGTAAAAATAGCTGCAGGCCGGACAGAAATGTAATATCGGGGAGCAAATTAAATGAAGAAAAAAACACAGCAAAAGAAGATGCAGCAGGCAGAGAAAAAGGCAGAAGCTGCTGTCCGTCAAGGGGAGAAAAAGCAGACACAGCCTAAGTCAGAGATGGAAGCGAAAATCGACTCTGCCATGGAGAAGATCATCCAGGATACCATAGGAAGCCAGGAGGAAGCGGCTGCTTACCGGGAACCGGATAAAAAAGCTGAGAAAAAGCAGAAAAAGGCAGCTAAGAAAGAGATAAGGGCTGAGAAAAAGAAGGGTAAAAAGACCGGAATAAAAATTGCACTGGGCATCACAGGAGCTGTCATCATACTGGCAGCAGCCGGCTATGGCGCAGGTGCTTACTATTATAAAGATAAATTCTTCAAGGGAACGACCATCAACCATATAGCCTGCGAAAATATGACCGTGGAGCAGGCAGAAGACCTGATCCGGAAAAAAGTGGAGGATTATTCCATCCGGGTGCAGTTCAGGAATGACCAGACAAGAGAGATCAAAGGCCAGGATATCAGCTATGCCTATGTCAGTGACGGAAGTGTGCAGAAGCTTTTGGATGACCAGAACCCATTTACCTGGATCAAGGGATATTTCAGAGGAACGGACTATGAGACCGCGGAAAACATACAGTATGACAAGGAGGCCTTAAGGGCGCAGCTTCAGTCCTTTGACTGTATGCAGGCGGCCGGTATGGAGGCTCCCACGGATGCGTACATTGATTTCCGGGAAAATCAATTCGTCATTGTGGATGAGACGGCAGGGACCACTGTGCAGGAGGATGTTATGTTCTCTGCCCTGGAAACAGCAGTGGCAGGCAGTCAGGAATCCGTCTCCGCTGAGGAGGCAGGCGCCTATGCGGCTCCGGCTGTCACAAAGGAGGACCCCACGCTGCTCCATCAGAGGGATGTGTGGAATTCCTGTGCGGCGGTGACAATTACTTACACCTTCGGAGACAAAACGGAAGTGTTGGATGGCATGACCGTGAAAGACTGGATGACGTACGATGAGAACGGAAATTATGTGGAGGACCCGGCAACCCTGGAGGCCAGAGTGACGGAATTTGTGGCCTGGCTGGCTGAGAATTATGACACAGTGGGCAGAGACAGGACTATCACGAGCACTGCCACAGGGGAACCGATCACGGTCTCCGGCGGCAATTACGGTTTCCAGATCAACCAGTTAAAGGAAAAGGCACAGCTTTTGGAGGATATAGCAAACCATGTGGTGACGGTCCGTGAGCCTGTATACTCCAAGGCAGGCGTGACCTACGGGGATAATGATATCGGAGGCACCTATGTGGAGATTGACCTGACAAGCCAGCACCTGTGGTTCTACAGGGACGGCGCGCTTTTGATGGATACTGACTTTGTGTCCGGTACTTATGTCATGAGGGACAGAAGAACACCGGGAGGTGTGTATTCTCTCATGTATAAACAGACAAACCAGGTGCTTAGGGGACGTAAACTGGAGGACGGCACCTATGAGTATGAGCAGCCCGTAAAATACTGGATGCCCTTTAACGGCGGTATCGGCCTGCATGACGCCAACTGGAGATACAGCTTTGGCGGTTCCATCTACCGGACCAGCGGTTCCCATGGCTGTATCAATCTGCCGACCTCGGCGGCGGCAACCATATATGAAAATATAGAAGCCGGCTGTCCTGTGGTATGTTTTTACAGGGAATAGGGAAGAAATTAAGTCTTGCAGGGCACAGAGGATTGTGCTAAGATATAAGAAGAGACAGGAGACAAGAGGATAAAGCCGTATCACGGCTTTATTGTCTTGTCTTTTTAGAATCAAATGGTTTACTAGTTTACAGTACAGAAATGGAGCGTCTCATGAAACAACAGGAAATTCTGGAACAATTTGAAGACTGCCCTGTGGTGGCAGCCATTAAGGATGAACAGGGACTGAAGCAGTGCCTGGAGTCAGAGATTGGAATCGTCTTTGTGCTCTATGGGGATATCTGTAATATCGGAGATATTGTAGAGCGTCTGAAAAAGGGCGGCAAGACGGTTCTGGTACATATTGACCTCATCGGAGGTCTGAGCAGCCGGGAGGTTGCCGTGGATTTTTTGAAGAATACCACAGAGGCCGACGGTGTGATCTCCACCAAGCCGGGAATCATCAAACAGGCAAGGGAACTGGGGCTGTTCGCAGTCATGCGTTTTTTTGTCATTGATTCCATTGCTTTTGAGAGTATCAGAAGACAGACGGAGAGTGTGCACCCGGATATGATCGAGGTGCTGCCGGGGGTTATGCCGAAGATCATTGCAAAAATCTGCACGCACAGCAGAACACCTGTCATAGCAGGGGGACTGATCGCAGATAAGGAGGATATCGTGGCAGCGCTCAGTGCAGGAGCCGTATCCATATCCACCACCAACCAGAAGGTCTGGTTTATGTAAAAACATAGATATAACGCTGGAGAACAGAGACAAAGCGGAGGACACATGTAAGAAGCATGTGTATTCGTTTTGTCTCTTTTTATTTTTTATGGAAAACAGGAGGAATGAAGAGATGAAGTATGATGTGGTGATTATCGGCGCAGGTGTTGTGGGAAGCGCTGTGGCAAGGGAACTGTCCAGATATGATTTAAAGACAGCCGTCCTGGAACGGGAGGAGGATGTGTGCTGCGGAACCTCCAAAGCCAACAGTGCCATTGTGCATGCCGGTTTTGACGCTGAGCCCGGTTCCATGAAGGCCAGGATGAATGTAAGGGGAAGTAAAATGATGGAGGCTCTGTCAAAGGAACTGGATTTTCCATATAAGAAAAACGGTTCTCTGGTCCTGTGTTTCCATGAAACGGACATTCCGAAGCTGGAGGCGTTAAAGACGCGGGGAGAAGAAAACGGCGTGGAGGGTCTCAGGATCGTGACGGGAGAGGAGATCCATAAATTGGAGCCGAACATTTCCCATGATGTGAAAGCCCTGTTATATGCGCCCACCGGCGGTATTGTATGTCCGTTCAAGCTGACCATTGCCCTGGCGGAGAATGCCAGTGTGAACGGTGTGGATTTCTTTTTGAACACAGAGGTTAAGGCAGTCAGAAAGCTTGAAAAGGGCGGTTATGAGATCGAGACTGACCGGGAATGTTATGAGACAGCCTGTGTCGTCAACGCGGCAGGCGTGTACGCGGATGTTTTCAACAATATGGTAAGCAAGAGGAAGCTTTCCATCACCCCAAGAAAGGGAGAATACTGCCTGCTGGATAAAAAGGCCGGAAATTTTGTGTCACATACCGTATTCCAGCTCCCCACCAAGATGGGAAAAGGTGTCCTTATCACCCCGACAGTTCACGGCAACCTTCTCGTAGGTCCTACTGCGGATGACATTGAGGACAAAGAGGGAATCCAGACAACAGCCCGGGGACTGGGAAAAGTGGCATCCCTGGCACGTGTCAGTGCCGCGGATGTGCCCCTGCATATGGTGATCACCTCCTTTGCAGGACTACGGGCCACGGAAAAAGACGAGGATTTCGTACTGGGTGAGGCAGAGGACGCGGAGGGATTTTTCAATGCAGCGGGCATTGAGTCACCGGGTCTGTCAAGTGCCCCGGCCATAGGGGAATATCTGGCGGAGCTTGCGGCAGAGCGTCTGCAGGCCAAAAAGAAAGAGAATTTCATCAGCACCAGAGAGGATATCCCCAATGTGGCACAGGCATCCCCGGAGGAGATTGCAGAGCTGATCAAAAAAGACCCGGCTTACGGCAATGTGATCTGCCGCTGTGAGACTGTGACAGAGGGCGAGATCATAAATGCCATCAGGCGGCCTCTGGGCGCCAGGTCCTTAGACGGTGTAAAGCGAAGGACAAGAGCGGGAATGGGCAGATGCCAGTCCGGCTTCTGTGCGCCCAGAACCATGGAGATCCTGGCAAGGGAGCTGCACATGGACCCACTGGAGCTGACCAAGGCGGGAAAAGGCTCAAAGCTTCTGACCGGCGTGATCAAAGAGGACGAAACGGGAATTACAGAGACATTCTAAACGGGGAAAGAGAGGAAGAATCATGCAGTATGATCTGATTATAATAGGCGGAGGCCCTGCAGGCCTTGCAGCCGCTGTATCTGCCAAAAAAGAAGGGGTGGAGAACATCCTGATATTAGAGCGTGACAGAGAACTGGGAGGCATATTGAACCAGTGTATCCACAATGGTTTCGGTCTTCATACCTTTAAGGAGGAGCTGACAGGGCCGGAATATGCCTGGCGTTTCATTCAGCAGGTGGAGGAGCTTCAGATTCCTTATAAGCTGCACACCATGGTGCTGGATATCCGGGATGGGGAAAACGGCAAAACAGTCATGGCTATGAACCGGGAGGATGGTCTTATGATGCTTACGGCCCGCGCTGTTATCTTAGCCATGGGCTGCAGGGAAAGGCCAAGAGGTGCCCTGAACATTCCGGGATACCGGCCGGCAGGCATATACACTGCAGGAACTGCGCAGAGACTGGTAAACATGGAGGGATATATGCCGGGCAGGGAAGTTGTGATCCTGGGTTCCGGTGATATCGGTCTGATCATGGCCAGAAGAATGACTCTGGAGGGAGCCAAAGTAAAAGTGGTGGCAGAGCTGATGCCCTTCTCCGGCGGTCTTCAGAGAAATATCGTACAGTGTCTGGATGACTTTGACATCCCCTTAAAACTCAGCCATACGGTGATCGACATTCAGGGAAAAGAAAGGGTGACGGGAATCACATTGGCAGAAGTGGATGAGAACAGAAAGCCGATTCCGGGAACAGAGGAATTTTACGCCTGCGACACTCTGCTTTTGTCCTGCGGCCTGATTCCGGAAAATGAACTGTCAGGAAAAATCGGTGTGGAACTGTCCCGCATCACCTCAGGTCCAGTGGTGAATGAAAGTCTGGAGACAAATGTGCCCGGTGTATTCGCCTGCGGCAATGTACTCCATGTACATGACCTGGTGGACTATGTGTCCGAGGAGGCGGCAAGGGCAGGCGCCTGCGCGGCAGCGTATATCCGGGGTGAGAAGGAGAAAGAGGATACAAAAGAGATTCCCGTCTTCGCTGTGGACGGTGTGCGCTATACCGTGCCCCAGACAATACGTCCTGCCTGTATGGAGGATACCCTCACACTGCGTTTCCGTGTGGGCGCTGTTTACCGGGACTGTTATGTGAGTGTGTATCTGGGAGACCGGCGGATCTGGCATAAAAAGAAGAGAAAACTGGCACCCGGCGAGATGGAACAGGTTGTCCTGAAAAAATCGGATTTGACAGACCGGGAAAGTTTCGATAAGATTACTGTGAAAGTGGAGGAGGCATAGAGATGGAAACAAGAGAATTGATCTGTATTAACTGTCCTCTGGGATGCAGCCTCACTGTGACCATGGAGAACGGAGCTGTGAAAAAGGTGGAGGGAAACACCTGCAAAAAAGGCGAGGCATATGGAACGAAAGAAGTGACCAATCCCACAAGGATCGTGACCTCCTCTGTCCGTGTGACAGGAGGCACACTTCCCGTAGTGTCTGTCAAGACAGCTTCCGATATTCCAAAAGGAAAGATTTATGACTGCGCGAAAGCTTTAAAAACCGTGGCAGTGAATGCCCCGGTACATATCGGTGACGTGGTACTTAAAAATGTGTGCGGTACCGGTGTGGATATGATCGCCACAAAGAACATTCCGGCGGTATCAAAATAAACAGGTTTTACAAGGAGAAAAAAATGCTGACAGATAAGAACGGTAAAAATGCAGAGAGCTTAAGAGACAAGAAACTGTATCTTCTGGATATGGACGGAACCATCTATAATGAAGATGAGATTTTTGAGGGGACACTGGATTTCCTGGATGAGATTGAGCGAAGGGGCGGACAGTACATATTTATCACCAACAATTCCTCCAAGTCAGTGAACGACTATGTGGATAAAGTGGCAAAGATGGGCATACGGGCCGGATACGAGAACTTCTACACATCCAGCCAGGCGACTGCCATGTACATCCATGAAAATTATCCGGGCCAGGTGGTCTACTGTATGGGAACCCGTTCTCTTGTCAAGGAGCTGCGCGAGGCAGGTATTCAGGTGGTTACAGAGGTGGATGACAGAGCATCCATTGTCCTCATCGGATTTGACACGGAAAATACTTCGGAGAAGATCAGGAATACCTGTATCATGCTTGGTAAGGACGTGGTGTATCTGGCTACGAATCCGGACTTTGTATGTCCGGTGAGCTTTGGATATATCCCTGACTGCGGCTCTATGAGCATAATGCTGAAAAATGCCACAGGAAAAGAACCATTTTTTATTGGTAAACCTGAGCCGATTATGGTAAACTGTGTATTAAAGAAGCTGGGAATGAAGGCAGAGGATGCTGTCATCATTGGAGACCGGCTTTACACAGATATCAAAACCGGAGCAAATGCCGGAGTGGATACCATCTGTGTGCTTTCCGGTGAAGCGACTACACAGGACATAGAAGAAGGAGATGTAAAGCCAACCTATGTCTTTGACAGCGTTAAAGAGATTTATGAGGGACTGACAGAAGCATGAGATATAAGAATATCAGGGAAGGGCGCTTTGTAAGCCGCCCCAACCGTTTTATTGCCCGTGTGGAGATCGACGGGCAGGAAGAAATCTGTCACGTAAAAAACACTGGAAGGTGCCGGGAATTGTTAGTTCCCGGTGCCTCTGTTTTTTTGGAGAAAAGTGACAAAAAAGAACGGAAAACAGCGTATGACCTGATCGCTGTGAGAAAAGGGGACCGCCTGATCAACATGGATTCCCAGATTCCCAACCGGGTAGTGGAAGAGTGGCTGCGAAATGGCGGCCTTTTTGGTGAAGGCGCATACATCCGGCCTGAGACAAAATACGGAACTTCCCGTTTTGACCTGTACATAGAACAGGGAGAGCGGAAAATTTTTATGGAAGTAAAAGGCGTGACCCTGGAGGAAGAGGGAATCGTCCGCTTCCCGGACGCGCCTACGGAGCGCGGCATCAAGCATATAAAGGAGCTGTGCCAGTGTATAAAAGACGGCTATGAGGCGTATATTATGTTTGTTATCCAAATGAAGGACGTGAGATATTTCGAGCCGAACAAAAAGACACAGGAGGCGTTTGCCCGGGCACTTTTGGAGGCAGAACAGGCCGGTGTGCATATTCTGGCCTATGATTGTTTTGTGGAACCGGATTCCATCTTTCTGGGGGAACCGGTGGAGGTACAGCTTATATGAAACTGGAAGAGATAATAAAGCCCCTGCTCTCCTGGTATGAGGAGAATAAGCGGGACCTGCCCTGGCGCAGGGAACCGACTCCCTACCATGTGTGGGTTTCTGAGATCATGCTGCAGCAGACTAGGGTGGAGGCTGTAAAGGGATACTATGAGCGTTTCCTTACAGCTCTTCCGCAGATTGAAGACTTGGCTGCCTGCCCGGAAAATAAACTCTTGAAATTGTGGGAGGGTTTGGGCTATTATAATCGTGTGAAAAATATGCAGAAGGCAGCTAAAGAGATTGTTTTGAAGTACGGAGGAGAGCTTCCCGCTGATTACGAGGAGATTCTGGAGCTTCCCGGCATCGGCAGTTACACGGCAGGTGCCATTTCTTCCATTGCCTACGGCCTGAAAAAGCCGGCCGTGGACGGCAATGTACTGCGGGTCCTTTCCCGGATCACAGAAAACGGGGAGGATATCCTGAAGCAGTCCGTAAAGCGCCGGGTGGAGCAGGAGCTGGAGGCAGTCATGCCTGCAGACAGGCCGGGGGCCTTTAACCAGAGCCTGATGGAGTTGGGGGCTGTGGTGTGTATACCGAACGGTATGGCAAAATGCCAGGTCTGTCCGGTACAGCATCTGTGCAGTGCCAGAGCTCACGGCACGGTTTTGGAGTATCCGAAAAAGGCAGCGAAAAAGCAGCGCAGGATTGAGGAAAAGACAGTCCTTCTCATACAGAACGGGCAGGAATACGCTGTCTGCAGGCGCCCGGACAAAGGGCTTCTGGCGGGTCTGTATGAATTTCCGAATATGGATGGCTGGCTGACCGAGGAGGAAGTGATCAGGGCGGTTGAGGCGTTAAAGCTCATGCCTCTTCACATAAAAAATGCCGGAGAGGCGAAACATATCTTTTCTCATGTGGAGTGGCATATGAAAGGATATGTGGTCAGAGTAGCCTCCACAGAGAAGAGGGCAGGAAATCTGCTCTTTATTGACAAAAAAGAGTCGAAGGGAAAATACCCGATTCCCTCCGCTTTTTCCGCATATAGAAAATATATTGAGGAGGACTAATAAAATGAAATTATTGTCCGTAACAGTTCCCTGTTATAATTCACAGGCATACATGGAGAAATGCGTGGATTCCCTGCTGGAGGGCGGGGATCAGGTGGAGATTCTGATCGTCGATGACGGGTCCGTGGATGACACGGCGAAGATCGCAGATGATTATGCAGCCAGATTTCCCGGCATTGTAAAGGCCATACACCAGGAGAACGGCGGCCACGGGGAGGCCGTGAACACAGGTCTTAAAAACGCCACAGGAATCTTTTTCAAAGTGGTGGACAGCGACGACTGGGTGAACAAGGAGGCTTATGACGCGATCCTGACAAAGCTTTCAGAGATCGTGGGAGGGCCCCAGACCCTGGATATGATGATCAGCAATTTTGTCTATGAAAAGCAGGGTGCCAGACGGAAGAAAGTCATGCGCTATAAGAAATACCTTCCCCAGGGAAAAATTTTCACCTGGGAGGAGATCAGTAAGATGCCGGTGGGCAAATATATCCTGATGCATTCCGTGATCTACAGGACCGGACTGCTGAGGGAATGCGGCCTGGAGCTGCCGAAACACACCTTTTATGTAGACAACCTGTTTGTCTACCAGCCTCTGCCCTCTGTGAAGACCATGTATTATATGGACGTGAACTTCTACCGGTATTTTATCGGCAGGGAGGACCAGTCAGTACATGAGGATGTGATGATACGCAGGATTGACCAGCAGCTTCTGGTGAACCGTCTCATGATCGATTCCGTGGCCGGCAAGAGGATCAGCGACAAACATCTGCGCCAGTATCTGCTCCGGTATCTGGACATTATCACAGCCGTATCCTCCATCATGCTGATACGCTCCGGTACGGAGGAAAATCTGGAGAAGAAAAAGGATCTGTGGAAATACCTGAGAAACGAAGACATCCATATCTACAGAAAACTTCGCCTGGGTATTCTGGGCAGAAGTGTAAATCTGCCTGGATGGAGCGGAAGGAATATTTCTGTGGCGATCTATAAAGTGGTGCAGAAGTTCTATGGGTTTAACTAAAGGATAAAGGGCAGCGGCATTTGCCGGGGAAGCCATATAAAAAGGACGTTCCAAAAGCGGAACGTCCTTTTTATATGCAGAATTGTGAATTGTTATTTTACAAAAGCAGGCTGTTTCTGTCGTGCCGGATGTTCTTTGTAGAACATCTGGTAGCAGAAGACATTCAGCGCAAATGCCGCCACCACATCCACAAGTGTATGCTGCTTCAGGAATACGGTAGCCATGATGATAAGTATGGTCAGAAGCAGGGTACCGCCCAGAAGGACGGGATGCTTTCTTGCTTTTGCGTTTTTAAACACTGCGGTACAGCAGGCCACGGAATTAAACACATGAATGCTGGGCAGTATATTGGTTGGAGTGTCGATCCGGTATAAATGCCTCACCAGCTCTATGAAGATGCTGTCACCCGTAAGCTTGGGACGCAGGTCCTGTCCGTTGGGGTAAATGTAGGAGATGACGAGAAACAGTGTCATGCCCACTCCAAGGGTAAATATAAGCTGGTAAAATTCCCGCTTGCTGTCATTAAATAATGAGAAGTACAAAACGGTCACTGCGATGTAGGCAAACCACAGCAGATACGGGACGATGAAATATTCACAGAAAGGGATATAGTCATCAATCTTCATATGGATGATATGAGGCCGGACATCGCGCTGTTCCAGATACTGGAAAGCTGTAAGATAAAAGATGCCGTATACCGGGATAATCCAGGTGTGTTTGTATTTTTTCAGCAGATTCACATAATCACCTTCTTTTCGATGCCGGAGCCTTTCTTTGTCCTGCCCATTATAGCACAGGAAAATCAAGATAACAATGGGATTTACAGTAAATTCAGAAAAGCTTCACATCCCATTCACACTCTGAAAAAAACGTCTGTTCATGCCTGTTTTGGCGGAAGAAAGCTGTCAAAAATGACGGAATCAAAACGCTTTTTACAGGTTTCATAGGCTTCCGGCGTGCGCAGTGTCCAGGCAAATACAGGTGTTTTGTACAGATGGCGGTTCAGACAGAAGCTCAGGTTTCGGCTGTCCTTATAGCAGTAGGCAATGAAGTCAGGGCGTCCGATGCAGTTGGTGAGCAGATGCTTGACCAGAAAGCTTAAGACATATCCGCCCTCAGCTACCGGACTTGTCAGGTTGGAGGAGAGCTGTCCTCTCACAACATCCGGCCGGTTGCGGCGGTACCAGAAAAGTGCCAGGGAATTAAAGGATTCGATACAGTAGCTTCCCTGATACCCTTGTAACAGTTTATCCACCAACGCACATGGATATGTATGGTGAGAGTGAAGTTTTATCTCGATCAGCAGGGGAACCCGTCCGTCCACAAGCTTCAGTACGTCCGAGAACAGCGGGATCTTCTCACCGGTATTCTGCAGGGAGAGCTTCTGCAGCTCCTCGTACGTCTTTGTCTCCAGCGGGAGGTCAATGCCGCACATACGGCCCAGTGTGTAGTCATGGAAAACTACGATCTTGTTGTCCTTAGTCACCTGGACATCCAGCTCAATGGGATATCCGCACAGAACTGCCCGTTCAAATGCCGGCATGGAATTTTCCGGGATGCCCTCCCCGGGGTCGAACAGGCCCCGATGGGCAAAAAGCCTGTGCATAAAGGCGCGCGTCTGCGATTTTCTTGTAAAACGCGGCATGATACAGTAAAAGTAAAGTAAAAAACCGAGCAGTACAATGGCAGCGGTTATCAGCAGTAATTTCATAAGTTAAACCTTCTTTCAACTATCCGGTGATGACTGAGATCTGTTCCCGGGCTGTCGTTAGGGAAAGAGAGTCCCTGAATCCAAAGGATTCCCCGTCACAGTGTACAGGGAGAGGACGCCGGCTGATGATCTCCACCACATGCCCCTTTTGTATTTCTATGCCGCGGAACCATATATGTTTCCCGATAAAGGCAGTGGGCAGCATGGTGATGATCTTTAACTTGGAGAGTTTCCCGGCTACACAGATATGTATATTTCCGTCTGCGTGATCCGCGTCCGGACAGAATTTGCATCCTCCGCCCTCATATTTCAGATTCATGCCCGCCACGAAAAAGCAGCGGGGAAAACGGCAGATCCTCTGCCTGTCCAGCCGGATATCCACACGGCAGGGGCGGTAGAGAAATAATTGTTTCAGGGCAATGGCCGCGTAGGTGAGCTTGCCCAGATGGTATTTGTTCAGAAAATCCTTGAGGCCGGAATTCAGCGCCTCGTGGCAGATGGAGGCATCAAAACCAATGCCTGCACTGATGAGGAAATACCGCTTCTCCCCGTTCGACTGCGCGATTCCAATGTCCATCTTCTCTATGTCTGCCGGGGCCAGGATCTGTTCCACGGCTTTTTCGGTGTCTTTGGTAAGCCCAAGGCCTCTGGCAAAGTCATTGCCGGAGCCGGTGGGGATATAGCCCAGGGTAATGTGGGTGTACACGGTTTTCACAAGCCCGTTCACCACCTCATTCACGGTGCCGTCACCGCCCACAACAACCAGGGTGCAGGGTATGGAAAGGGCAGCGATCTGGTGTGCCAGCTCAGCAGCATGTCCCTGCTTCTGGGTAAAATAGGCCTCATATTCCAGATTTCCCTCATCCAGACGTTTTTTTACACGGTCCCAGATCTCCTGTCCTTTGCCGGAACGGGAGCGGGGATTGATGATAAAATAGTACATATGCTTCTCCTTCTTTGCCATTATTGTAGCAGTTTCCCGTTGTGAGGACAAGTAAAATATGTTATGATAAAAAAACAGTGAGCTGAAAGGAGTTAAGATACATGGACAATGAATTTGTAACTTTTACAATAGGTAAGAAAAAACATATTGCGCTGATCGCCCATGACAATGAAAAACCGAAACTCATCGAATGGTGCAAAGAGAATTATGATATACTGAAAAACCACAGCCTTTACGGAACCGGCACCACAGCCAGACTGATCGCGGACAAAGCAGGGCTTCGTATCAAGGGATACAACAGCGGCCCTCTGGGCGGTGACCAGCAGATCGGCGCCAAAATCGTGGAAGGTGTTATTGATTTTGTGGTGTTTTTCTCAGACCCTCTGACGGCGCAGCCCCATGATCCGGATGTGAAAGCCCTTATGCGTATCGCACAGGTATATGATATTCCCATGGCTATCAACAAGGCTACAGCGGATTTCATGATACATTCCCAGTTTATGGACGCAGAATATGACCATGAAGTGATCAACTTTAAAAAGAATGTGGAGAGACGTGCGGATTCCATGTAGGGATACGTGTTCACTCTATAAAAACAGAAAAGATGTCTTCCTGCCGTAAAGCAGAAGACATCTTTTTCTTTGTTATCTCAGGTAGTGATCCAGGTGCTGTATCCTGCCCGCCGCAGGGTCTGCTCCATCCTGACGGCATTTGCCAGATACTGATAAGCGCCAACCTGCACTTTATAAAAGCCGTCCTCACTTAAAATGTATGCCGGAAATCCCTGGTCCTGCAGTTCATAGAGCAGGTTATCGGCGTATTGTTTTTCCCGGAACATGCCCACCTGTACCCGGTAAAGCACGGGCTCCCCTGCAGGCGGCTTCTCCACCTCTTCCTCCTCCAGTGTTCCCAGGATCGCGTAGGCGATGCTCTGGGCGATCTCATCAAATTTCTCGTCAAACAAAGCGTTGTCCGCGTCGTTGTTGATAAAGCCAACTTCAACCAGTACCGCGGGCATCTGTGTGCGGCGAAGGACTACCAGACCGGGCCTTGCCCTTACGCCCAGGTTCTTAAAGCCAAGTTCCCCCAAGGCTCCATTGATATTTTCCGCCATGTCAACCTTTCGTCCCGACAGGTCATAGACCAGGGATTCCACGCCGGAATACTGGTTGGGCTGAGGACTGGAGTTCCGGTGGAAGGAAATGAACCAGTCTGCCCCGGTCTGATTTGCGATGCGGGCTTTCTCAAATGGTGTCTGATATACATCGGTGGTGCGGGTGTACACCACATCCACCCCGTTCTGGGAGAGAATCCGGCCTACTGCCAGGGCCAGGCGGAGATTGTCATCTTTCTCCTGTCTGCCCTTATAGACAGCGCCGGGATCCGTTCCCCCATGCCCGGCGTCTATTACAACTTTATATGCCAAATGGTGACTCCTTGAATCGCTTTATGATTATTATATGCGCTGCCTCTGATTTTGTGCCCTGCACAGACGGCGGAATTTGAAAATCAGGGGCAGGATCATCAGGCACCAGATGATTGGCTCTGCAATGATGATCCCCATATACTGCAGAATGGGGGTCAGAAACAGGGCAATGAGCACCTTGCCTGCAAGCTCAATGAAGCTGGATATGACAGGGGTGATATGGTCCCCGATGGCCTGCAGGGCGTTTCTTAAGATATTGATTCCGCAGGCTACAAAGTACAGCAGAGAATTTATACGCAGATATTTGGATGCGTTCTCTATGACCGCCGGACTGCTGCTTCCTGTGACCAGATGGATCAGGAAGGGGGCGGCTGTGTAGCTTAAGAGGATGATGATAAAGGTCCATCCCCATGTGATGAACAGTGCCTGCCGGATACCGATCTTCACCCGGTCAAACTTTCCGGCGCCGAAGTTCTGTCCGCAGAAGGTAGCCATGGTCACGCCCATGACGGAGATGGGCAGGAAATAAAACTCGCAGATTTTTCTGGCAGCGGTATGGGCCACAATGATCTCCGTGCCGAAGGTGTTGATGGCACACTGAAGAGCCAGGGTACCGAAAAATACCAGGGACATCATAAGAGCCATGGACATGCCGGAGGAGTAAAGGACTTTAACCATGGTTCGGCTCAGCCTGAAGTCCCCGGGCTTCAGCCGGAAAATGGGATAGCGCCTCCACATGTACACAAAACTCAGCACAACGGATACGCTCTGGGCCAGGACCGTTGCCAGGGCAGCGCCTCTCACCCCCATATGAAACTGCAGGATAAATAAAAGGTCAAGCCCCACATTCAGAAGGGCAGCACAGACCAGGAACAGAAGCGGCGCTACGGTATCCCCCACTGCCCGCATGATCCCGGCCAGGGCGTTGTAGAGCATGGTGATGAGCATACCCATCAAAATGATTTTTATGTACCCGGATGCCTCTGAGAGGAGCTGGTCTGGGACCTGCAGCAGGGACAAGAAGCCATTGAGCCCCAAAAGGGACACCACAGTCAGTACCACTGTGGTCAGAAATCCCAGTAGAAAGGTTCCCGCAGCCGCTTTTCTCAGCCGCTCTTTCTTGTCAGCCCCGAAGCTCTGGGAGACAATGATGGAAAAGCCGTTGGTCAGGCCCTGCAGAAAGCCGATGAGCAGTGTGCTGATGGCTGTTGTGGCACCGACAGCGGCCAGGGAGGATTCCCCCAGTGTGCTTCCCACGATTCTGGTGTCAGCCAGACTGTAAAAAAGCTGGAACAGATTGCCCAGGCACACAGGCAGGGCAAAGGAGAGCATAAGCTTGGTTGGGTTCCCCTGAGTCAGATTCTTCATATTTTTAATCTCCAGTGATCGTATTTCTAAAAATCCTTTACCATAATATCACAAGTTGTGAAAATAGCAATAACAATTCTAAAATCTCCATAAAGTCTCGAAAAACCTCTTCCTTTCTCAATTTAGAAGTGATAAAATCTAAATCAGCATAAAAAAAGGACGGATGAGTGAATCAATGAAGAAACCACAGATGAAAGACGAAACAAGAAAAAAAGTTGACAACTTCTGGTACTATTATAAGTTCCACGTACTGATCGGAGCATTTCTGCTCTTTATGGTCATTGTGTTTATCAAGGATATGCTTGGGAAAGTGGATTATGATTACAATATTGCCTTTGTCACGGACTACATGATCGCGGATGAGGACAGCCAGGCGCTGCAGGGGTATTTTGAAGCTAATGCAGAGGATTTGAACGGAGACGGGGAAGTCCACGTACAGATCCAGAACTATGTGCTCCCTCCGGATGATGCCCAGGGATATGATCCCCAGATGCTGGCGGCAGGCCAGACGAAAATGACAGTGGATATGCAGGAAGGAACCAGCATGATATTCTTTATCAGCCAGCAGAATTTTGAAAAGTTCAAGGACGCCGGTGTTTTCCCGGAAAAACTGGAGGACTTTGCCAAGGTGGAAGACTGTGCCGCCTATGAAGAGATTGGCAGGCCTGCCTCTGTCAAGGATCTGTATGTCGCCATGCGCAGCCTGGAAGGGACTAAGATGGAGAAGGACGAAGAGATGACAACCTATTATGATGCCTGCGAGACACTCCTTGATCAGTTTGTCTCCGGCCAAAAATAAGAAAAAGATGATTGAGGAACCTGTCAGTTCAGTTCCCCAATCATCTTTTTAATATTCTGCATCTGGTTGTCCACAGCCGTGATGGTGTGGGCGCATTCCAGAAGCTCCATACTGATGAGTTCGTGGTCTTTATTGCTTCCCAGTTCTTTTTTGTAGCGGAGCTGGTGTTCCAGGCTTGCCCAGAAATCCATACCTATGGTCCGGATCTGCACCTCAGCCCGCATGGGTGTCTTACCCTCAGCGAAGAAAACGGGAATCTCCACGATCATGTGATAGCTTCTGTAGCCGTTGGACTTGGGATTCAGGATGTAATCCTTGATGCGGAGGATTTTGATATCGTCCTGTTCCGCCAGAAGATTGGCAACTGTGTAGATATCGTCTATAAAGGAGCAGATAACGCGGATTCCGGCCACATCGTTTAACTGTTCCCGGATATTGGTCTCCGTAAATTCGTAACCCAGTTTCTGCAGCTTGCTGTAGATGCTCATGGGCTTTTTGATCCTGGTCTTGATGGAGGAGATGGGATTTCGGTTGTATTTTACGGAGAATTCATCATCCAGCACTTCCAGTTTGGTCTGAATCTCCCGTATGGCACAGCGGTACATCATCATGAGAGAGTTGTAGTAATCTGTATTTTTTATAAAGCGCTCAGGAAAGCGCACGTCAAAGTCCTGTGGAGCGATGTTCATATCCTCTGTTTTTTTCTGCAAAAATATGCCTTCTTTCATGTTTTTTTTCAGTATATCGGAAAAATAAGGTTACGTCAATGTGGGGATGGTATTTTGCAGAAACTTATAGTATAATAATATAGACTATGTCAAGAAGTAAGAACCTGCAGCAGGCAAGATGCTGCTGTTCACAGAACTGCGCTTTTTGCAGGGCTGTGAATAGTAACGGCAGGAGAAAGGCAGCTAAATCATATGTTTGGATATGTGACGGTGGATAAACCGGAGCTGAAAGTAAAAGAATTTTATCAGTACAAGGCATATTACTGCGGTCTTTGCCGGACCTTGAATGAGAAATACGGATTTCGGGGGAGAATGACACTCACCTATGATATGACATTTCTGGTGGTACTCCTTACTTCTCTTTATGAGAGCGAGACCAGGGAAATCAGCTCCAGGTGCCCGGTGCACCCTGTGAAGAAAATTCCTATGCTCCAAAATGAGATCACACAGTATGGTGCCGGGATGAATATTCTGCTCTCTTTTTATCATTTTGCCGATGACTGGCAGGATGACAAGAGCATGAAAGGACTGACAGGCATTCATTTGTTTAAGAAACAGGCCAGAAAAATCAGTCAGGAGTACCCAAGACAGAGCAGGGCGATTAGGATGAAGCTTCGTAAGCTCTCGGAGTATGAGAAGAAGCAGGAGACAGACCTGGATCTGGTGGCTGGCTGTTTCGGGGAACTGATGGCTGAGATCTTTGTGATTCGGGAGGATGTCTGGGAAGAGTATTTGAGAAAATTCGGTTTTTATCTGGGAAAATTCATTTATATTATGGATGCCTATGATGACCTGGAAAAGGATATGGAGAAGGGCAGCTACAATCCGCTGAAACCCCTCTATGAATCTTATCGGGAGGACAGGGAAGGCTACGAGAAGGAAGTATACAATATTCTTCTCATGATGATGGCTGAGGCCAGCGGTGCCTTTGAGAAGCTTCCCTGTATTAAGGAGTCTGAACTGCTTCGGAATATCATCTATTCAGGAGTATGGTCAAAATATAATAAATTAAAAAAAGAAAGACAGGAGATAAAAGAGAACCATGATCAACAATCCTTATGAAGTGCTGGGCGTATCACAAAACGCCAGCAATGACGAAATCAAGAGAGCATACAGGGACCTGAGCAGAAAATACCATCCCGATTCTTATGTGGACAATCCGCTGGCAGGTCTGGCAGAGGAAAAATTCAAGGAAGTACAGGAGGCCTACGACCAGATCATGCGCGAGAGGGACGGCGGCTACCAGAGCGGCTACGGCAGCAATGCAGGGAACAGCTACAGTTCAGGTTACGGCCAGCAGAATTACGCGTCCTCCGAGGACAATGTACAGCTTCAGGCAGCAGCCAATTACCTGAACGCCCGCCAGTACCAGCAGGCGCTTAATGTGCTGTCCCGTATACAGAACAGAAGTGCACAGTGGTATTATCTCAGTGCAGTAGCCAATATGGGAATGGGTAACAATGTAAATGCCCTGAATCTGGCAAGGCAGGCATCCAGCATGGAACCGGGCAATCCGGAGTATTCCAACCTGGTGAACCGTCTGCAGTGGAACAGCCAGCGCTACCAGGGCGGCGGCAGTCCTTACGCCAACAACGGCGGTTCCTCCTGTGGTACAGGAAACTTCTGCTGTGATCTGTGGTGCGCCGACAGTTTGTGTGAGTGTATGGGAGGAGATCTTTGTCCATGCCTGTAAATGGAAAGAAAATGGCCGTATCCGGCCTTCTGATGGCTTTGTCAGTGGTTATGATCGTACTCAGCGGTATTCTGGACTTTAATACTTTGTTTTTTCTGGCGGCAGCCGCCTTCTGTGTGGGTATCATTGTGAGAGAATATGAGCTGAAGACAGGAATCATCTTTTTCGGGGGAACCCTGCTTCTGGGATTTCTTCTGGCGCCTCAGAAGCTCTACTGTATTACCTTTGCCATGATGGGGGTCTATGTGCTTTTGATAGAGGGCCTGTGGCGTTTTCTGGGAAAACACCAGAATATGAAAAATCCTAAGCTGGTTTTTGCGGCAGGAAAGGTTGTGATCTTCAATATCATGTACCTGCCTGCGCTTTTTCTGTTTCCGAAGCTTCTCTTTGCAGGTGAGGTTTCCGGAAAGCTGATGCTTGTCTTTGTACTGGGAGGCCAGATTGCCCTGTATCTGTTTGACAAGGCATATGATTACTTTTTGATCCGCATGTGGGGGAATTTACGCGGAAAATTATTTGGGAGAGGTTAAAAAAATGCTGACAAATGAAATAATAGAAGATTATATTAAAATCCTGGAATCCGAGCTGGTTCCGGCCATGGGGTGTACAGAGCCCATCGCGCTTGCCTACGGCGGCGCCAGGGCAAGAGAAGTTCTGGGCCAAATGCCCGAAAAAGTTATTGCAAAGTGCAGCGGCAATATCATCAAAAATGTACGCTGTGTCACCATACCGAATTCAAAGGGGCTGGTAGGTATTGAGGCCGGCGTGCTTCTGGGTATTGCGGGAGGTAATGCACAGAAACAGATGGAAGTCCTGGAGGATGTTGCGGACGAGGATATTGAGAAGGCAAAGGATATGCTGAAAAAAGGGGTATGTAAGGTGGAATTCCTGGACAGTTCCAGTGTACTCCATATTATTCTGGAGCTTTACACCGAAGAACACAGCGCCGTGGTGGAGATCCGTGACGGACATACCAACATCACCAGCATTCGGAAAGACGGGAAAGAGCTGCTCGAGGGTGCCGCTTTAGTTGAGCACGATGACACAGACGAGAGAAAAGTCATCCTGAATATGGAAAACATCAAAGAATTTGCCGACACGGTGGAACTTTCCAAAGTGCAGCATTTGATAGAGAGACAGATCACCTGCAATATGGCGATCGCCAATGAGGGAATGAAAGGCGGATACGGCCTGGGTCTTGGAAAGCTTTTGGTGGAGTCTTATCCTGACACTACCTTAAATCAAATGAAGGCATATGCCGCGGCAGGCTCTGAGGCCAGAATGGGAGGATGCGATCTTCCGGTCATCATCAATTCCGGCTCCGGCAACCAGGGAATCGCCTCCTCTGTTCCTGTGGTGGTCTATGCCAGGATCAAGCAGGTGGACCAGGAGACACTTTACCGTTCCTTAGTATTTTCCAACCTTCTGACCATATACCAGAAGACATATATCGGCAAGCTGTCCGCCTTCTGCGGCGCGGTCTCCGCCTCCTGTGCCAGTGGTGCGGCTCTCACCTATATGGTGGGCGGAACCCTGGACCAGATCAAAATGACCGTGGAGAACACGCTGGCAAATATACCGGGTATTATCTGCGACGGAGCGAAAATCTCCTGCGCAGCCAAGATCGCCACCAGCCTGGATGCAGCCATTATGGCCCATAACCTGGCAATGAAGAACAAAGTCTATGCCCCCTATACGGGTATTCTGCAGGAGGATACGCCTGAGACCATCAGTTGTGTGGGATACATAGGCAAGGAAGGCATGAAGCAGACAGACAAAGAGATACTGAAAATTATGATAGAACATAACGAATAGAAGGGATACAAATGAACTTTTTACGTTTACTTGCCGGGCCGCTCATCGGGGCGGTCATCGGCTACTGTACAAACTATATTGCAGTGAAAATGTTGTTTCGTCCCCTGTATCCGGTGAAGATCGGAAACTGGACCCTGCCCTTTACGCCGGGCATCATTCCGAGAGGAAAAAGCAGGCTGGCAAAGGCTCTGGGAAGCGCGGTGGGCGACCATCTGATCACAAAGCAGGATCTGGAGGACATGCTGCTGTCCGATGGTGTGAAGAATACCATTGTGGGCCGTATCAGCGAGGGTATCCAGAAGGTGCAGAAAAGCGATGACACAGTAGAGGGATTCCTGCAGCACTATGTGGAGCAGGACGACTATGAGGCCATGCGGGAGAAGCTGGAAAATTTTATCACAGAACGCATCACAGAGGGGCTTAATAAGCTGGATGTGGGCTCCATCATTGCGGAGGAGGGTGCCAAAGAAGTGAAGCAGAAATTCCAGGGCTCCATGGTGTCCATGTTCCTTACAGATGATCTGATCAACTCCATTGCAGAACCCATCGGCAGAAAGGTGGGGGATTACATCCGTGAGAACGGCCATGACAAGATCCATCCGGTTGTGGTAGGAGAGATCGCGGCTGTGGAAAGCCGTAAAGTCAGTGAGATTGTGGAATCCATCCCTCTGGGCGAGGAGAGAATCCGTGGCCTGGTGGAGAGCATCTATGTAAAATTTGTAGGTGACAAAGCAGGAGAGCTGGCGGAACAGTTCCAGATCGCCAAAGTAGTAGAGGAGAAGGTAAACGGTATGGATGTGCTGGAAGTGGAGAACATTCTCATGTCTATTATGAAGAAAGAGCTGAATGCTGTCATCAATCTGGGAGCATTGATCGGGTTTGTCATTGGGCTGCTGAATCTGCTGCTGTAGAGATGGCAGCCTGAGAATAGTGTGCCGGACAGAGATCATTTCTGTCCGGCGCTTTTTAATTGCTGTTTTCTTTTTCCAGATTCCGCAGATGAAGGTAGACGGTGTTTTTAGAGATGCCAAGGCTTTCCGCCGCCTTAATGACTGCGTCCTTCATATTAAAGATACCTTTTTCGTACAGGAGATGAATGATCTCCTTATTTTTATTGGTGGTGGAGATCAGAGGATTGGCGTATACTTTGTTTTTGGCCTCGTCCAGTGCAGAGGTGATCAGGTCGTCCACATTGTCGCTGAAGGTCTCTGTCACACCGGGGACAATGCTGTTTGCAGGGGTGAAGCTTGCCAGGATGCTGGCGAAGGACACCTCTGTGTGAAAATTGATGCAGAGAAGGCCGATGATGCGCTTCTTTTCCCCCAGGATAGGGATGGTAGCGGATTTTAATGTGTTTCCGTTTTTCTTATTAAAATAACACAGGGCCGCGGGCTCCTTTTTCTGACGGATATTATCCAGCATTTTTAAAGCAAGGTCCGTGATGGGGGCGCCCTCCACGCGTCCGGTATAGTGGCCGTTGATGATCTTGATGACGGAGTGCTCCAGATTCTCCAGACTGTGAAGAATCAGTTCATATCCATCGCCTAAATATTCTGCAAGTCCGTCCAGGACTGTCTTATATGATTCCAAAATAGCTTTGTCTGTTTCTGTCAGGGTAAGGTAATTCATGGTAAAATCCTCCTTTCACCCATTATAACTTTTTTACAGGGGAAACGCAACCTGGACTGAAAAATATTTCAGTCAAAATGGTAAAAGAATGAAAAAATAACTATTGACTAAAAAATAGTTTAGTGATATACTCTTTAATATGATAAAACGACAGAGGAATGGGGGACTGAAATTATGGAAATCATCAGTACAGAAAAAGCACCGGCCGCAATCGGCCCATACTCACAGGGAATGAAGACCAATGAACTTTTATTCACTTCAGGTCAGATACCCATTGACCCGGCTACCGGCCAGGTAGTGGAGGCGGAGATCACCGTTCAGGCAAAGCAGTCTATTGAAAATGTAGGTGCCGTGCTTGCAGCAGGCGGAAGCAGTTTTGAAAAAGTAATCAAGACGACTTGTTTTCTTGCGGACATGAAGGATTTTGCGGCATTTAATGAAGTTTACGCAAAATACTTTACCACCAATCCGGCGCGCTCCTGTGTTGCGGTTAAGACGCTGCCAAAGGGTGTGCTCTGTGAAGTCGAGGTGATCGCCGAGCGTTAGAAAGGGGGGAATGGAAGCATGCATTTGCTGGAGACTTTTTTGGAGAAGACAGAACGCGTACCGCTGATGCCCGCTCCCACGCCGCTTCACCGTCTGCACAGGCTGGAAGAGCAGTGGGGCTGTCCAAAGATCTATATCAAACGTGATGATATGACAGGCATAGGCCCCGGCGGCAACAAGATCAGAAGCCTGGAATACATACTGGGAGAGGCAGTAAAAGAGGGCAGTAAAGTGATTCTGGCTGCAGGACCTGCCCAGTCAAACCTGTGTACCCTGACAGCTGCAGCCTGCGCGAAAGTGGGACTGGACTGTGAACTGGTCCACAATGGCACCGAGCCGGAGAAGAAGCAAGGAAATCTGCTGCTGAATCAGATTCTCGGGGTGAGATCCCATTTTCTTGGGGACGTGGATTCTGACGCACGCAATGCCTTTGTGGAGGAGCTTTTTGAAAAATACCGCAGAGAGGGGAGAAATCCCTATGTAGTGAGAAACGGGGCTACCACGGGAAGAGGCGCTTTGGGCTATACGGCAGCCGTACCGGAGCTTATGAAACAGTGCGAGGCACAGGGAATCACCGGCATGACAATCTTCGCACCGGGTGGTAACGGCGGTGTGGCAGCAGGGCTGGTGTATGGAAATGCAGTTATGGGAAATCCCTTCCGGATCGTGATTGTGAGTGTGGAGGATGACAGGGAAAACCTGAAGAAACACATTGCGGACACTGTGCGGGAAGTGGAGGCTATAACCGGAATCCCTTCAGGGAAGTCCGTGGAAGAACTCTGCAGTATTGAGGACGGTTTCCGGGGCCGGGGCTGGGGCGTAAATACCAGCGAAAGTGCCCGGGAGATTTTTGAATTTGCCAGGGCAGAGGGTATTTTCATTGAAAATATCTACAACAGTAAAGTTCTGGTCGGCATGAGGGACTGGTTGGAAAAGGGGAAAGCAAAGGGGCCTGTCTGTTACCTGCATACAGGAGGGTTTGGCTCTTTGTTTGCCCAGTATTGACACAAAAGAGGAGGGAATACTATGGATTATGGATTTTTGACATTAATTCCGCCGATCATTGCCATTGCATTTGCCATTGCGTTTCGTAAGGTGGCGCTTGCTCTTTTGATCGGTATTTTTTCCGGAGAACTGATTCTGTGCGGATGGAATCCCATCACCGCTGTAAATGAGCTGGTGAACCAGATTCTAAATGTATGTGCAGATACCGGAAATCTGAAAACGTTTTTGTTTACCACGCTGATGGGCGCATTTGTAATACTGGTGCGTGTGTCAGGCGGCGTCAATGGCTTTGTGACGTATCTGACTGAGCAGGGGAATAAAGTGAGAAGTAAAAAGATGGCTATGATGATCGCCTATATTATCGGTGTCATTATTTTCATTGACGGCCTTTTAAGTATCATGTTCACCGGCGTTGTGACAAGACCGCTGATCGACAAATATAAAGTTTCCAGAGAAAAGCTGGCTTATATCTGTGACTCCACGTCAGCGCCCATCAATGCCATTATTCCGCTGAACTCCTGGGGTGCCATGCTCATGGGACTGATCGGGGCGGAGATCACTGCCGGCGTTATCGCCGGAGACCCTATGAATCTTCTGATCCGGAGTCTTCCGTTCCAGTTCTACAGTATCGTGTCTCTCGTTATGGTATTGTTCTACATACTGAGCGGAAAAGACTGGGGCCCTATGAAGAAAGCTGAGGAGCGTGTGCAGAAGACAGGCAAGCTGTACGATGACGGAGTGGTTCCTCTGTTAAACGACAGTGAAGGATTTGATGAGCTGGTAGAGCCGGGCAAGGAGAACAAGTGGAACATGATGCTTCCGCTTATCGTGCTGATTGGCGGTACCTTCATCGGCCTGCTGGTCACAGGAAAAGGAAATATCACAGAGGGTGACGGAACCACATCCATCCTCTATGCAGTTACCATTACACTGCTTGTTATGGGTATGCTCTACACAAGACAGAAGATCATGACCGGAAAACAGTTTGGGGATTATGTGCTGAAAGGTGTCAGCAATATGCTCACACTTGTCATCCTGCTGGTTCTGGCATTTGCCATCGGCGGTGTGATCAAGACACTGGGTACCGGTACCTTCCTTGCCAGCCTGATCGGAGGAAAAGTCAGCGGAGCCTTCGGACCTGCTATCATTTTCCTGTTGGGTGCAGTTATGGCATTCAGTACAGGTACAAGCTGGGGAACGTTCTCCATCATGATGCCTATTGCCATTCCAATGGCAGTTGCCATGGATTCCAATATTCTGCTGGCAATCGGAGCAGTTGTTTCAGGAGGTATTTTCGGAGACCACTGTTCTCCTATATCAGATACCACCATTCTGTCCTCCATGTCGGTGGGCACGGACTTGTTCTCGCATGTGAAGACGCAGCTTCCCTACGCACTGGTGACGGCGGCGATTGCCACGGTGCTGTATGTGGTATGCGGCCTGGTAATGTGATATTGTATGAAATAATGCGGCGTCTGCCTTCCCGAAGATGGGGGGCAGGCGCTTTTTCTTTTGTTATACTTAGAAAAATCTGTTAACTTTTTGGCGGCTGCGCTCAGGAGCGGGAGTCCGAAAACCGGACTCTTTCTTCTTTTTGTTTGATGCAGGAAAGGGTTTTCGGTTTGACAAGAAAGAGGGTACAGGGTAGACTGGTAGAAAAGGAAAAATGGAGGCAGTTATGGCGAAAGCAAATATGAAGATCCAACTGTCCGCCAGCGCGGAACAGGTCTGGAAGGTGATCACGGATAATAAGAATTACGGCTGGCGCAGCGATTTGGACAGGATAGAAGAGATGGGGGATGGGAAGACCTTTGTGGAGTACACAAAGAGCGGGTTTCCCACTACCTTTACGATCACAAAAAAGGTACCGTTTTGCCGGTATGAATTTGACATGGAGAATGAAAACATGAAGGGCCACTGGACAGGCCTGCTCCGTGAAAGCAGAAATGGCACGGAGATAGATTTTACTGAGGATGTGGAGCTGAAGAAACCGTTTATGAAGTTTGCAGCGGGGATGTATCTGAAGAGGCAGCAGAAAAAGTATGCGGAAGATTTGAAAAAAGAGCTGGGAGTATAGAGATGACAGAAGTGTCCCCTGCTTTACGGGCAGTCCATCTATTACATACCGGTTGCAAAACATAGCAGTAGAGTAGAGTTTCTGCCGGAGTACACTTACAGGGGGCTGGAAGGGGAGAATCTTGGGGAGCTTCAGGGAACAGAGGGATTTGACAATTCCCTGTTGTTTGATGAGAAGGGAAGAACAAATACATATATAGTGTTTTATGCGGAAATACATGGAGAGATTGCAGGGCTTGCCGGGGCCTCCATAGAATCCGGAAGGGTTTGGGAGATCGGCGTGGATGTAAAGGAAAGGTATCGGAAGGGTGGACTGGCATCAGTGTTGGTGAATCATCTGATGCATGATATTCTGGAGAGGGATATTCTGCCTATTTACTGCGCCGCTTCCTCAAATGCAGCATCCCAGGCAACAGCATCCCGGGCGGGATTGAAGCCTTGTTGGATCAGTACATATAAAATATGCTGGATGGGAGTTCGGGGTATGATGAGTTGGCGCGGAGGCTGTACCTAAAATAGGGTGTTTTTCCTGACCTGGGATGTAGGGCATTCCCATGTGGATTCCAAAGAGTATGAGAGCTTTATTTTGGAGCATGAGAAGAAATTGGTACATTTTCATATGCATGATGCGGCCGGAAATAAGATTCATCTGGCTTTGGGGACAGGAGAAATTGACCTGAAAGAGAAATTTGAGATTGCCGGCAAAAGAAACTGCAGATGTGTGCTGGAGACAAAGACTGTTCAGGCACTCAGGGAGTCTGTGGCATGGCTGCAGGAAAATGGTATAATGGACAGGTAAATGAGCGGAAGGGGGATTGGCAGCAATGGTTCAGGAAAAATATTCAGATATTATCAAAGAACAGACAAACAGGGCATTGTGGGAAGTGGAAAATGTAATTGCCTGCATTCCGGATGCGATGTGGGAAAAGGAATACTGCGGAATGCCTTTGTGGAAACATGTGTACCATATGCTGCACTCTCTGGATTTGTGGTTTATAAATCCAGATGACCCGGGGTATGTAAAACCGTGGTTTCATGAGAAAGATTTGAATAATCTGGATGTGGTTATGAATAAATTGCTTTCCCGTGAGACTTTGGAGGCGTATTTTCTGGAGATTGAGAAGAAAATTAAGAATTATACGGAAAATCTGGAGGATGATATGCTGCTTTTGAAACCGGAAGGATGTAAGTATACGAGATTTACACTTATACTGGCACAGCACAGGCATCTGCATACGCATATGGGAATGATTATGGGCGTTATAACAGCAGAGACAGGCCTTTGGCCCAGAGTTCTGGGACTGGAAGGTAAATTCCCGGATGGGGAATATGAGAAATATTTTTGAGGCGAAGATGCTTTTCTGGAATATTTGGATTAGGTGTGTTATAATGATATAGTGCTTTGGTGGTGCGAAACGTAAGTGGACATTAATTTCTTAGGGGATTCGCACTGGAAAAAGCGCATTGTGATAGGGGGATTGGTGGAGGAATGGGGTGGAGAATATAAAATATTGGTTGATTTGTATAAGGAAATGTGTAGAATATAGATGAAAATTGGTAATAATTGCTGTCTCCGGCTTCGCGCTGGAGTGGATTGAAATATTTAAGTTGTCCTCCATTTTGTCTTGTTATAGTGTCTCCGGCTTCGCGCTGGAGTGGATTGAAATACAGGAGGATCTTCTGATGTTAAAGAGAAAAATGGTCTCCGGCTTCGCGCTGGAGTGGATTGAAATTCGTCATAACTACTTACCTCCTAATTATTTTTCTAGTCTCCGGCTTCGCGCTGGAGTGGATTGAAATATTCCAAGCCAACTGATTGAATATGAATATCTTGAAGTCTCCGGCTTCGCGCTGGAGTGGATTGAAATAAGCTGGCATGTAGCCTGCAGGCAAAGGGATTGTGTCTCCGGCTTCGCGCTGGAGTGGATTGAAATATGCAACATCTGCTTCTACTCTTGGACAATTAAGTCTCCGGCTTCGAGCCGAAGCAGATAGAAATGCTTGTAGGAATACAACCACAGTTTTGGGTATTGTCTTTAGCTTCACACCAAAGACAGTCACAATAGTATTAACACTAAATACACCGGACAAAATTCGTACCTTGAAATTAACGTCCACTTAAATTAGAATCAAGACATGATCACCTACCATTTATTCAACATTTTATATTTACGTTTAATAAAGACATAAAGATAATAATCAGCACTGCAAATTCAAATTTTTATCACATTTATGCATAAAAATCATCTTGCAAATGATTCCCCAACAATAATACATCCCAGGAGGTTTACAGCGTTATAACGTGACCGGAATCTGTATACCAGAGAAACATTATATGGTAGACATATCACAAAAAGTAAAACAAATTGTAGAAGAATACATTGAACCAGGGTATTATTTTGCAATTAACAGAGGCAGGCAATACGGGAAAACCACAACGCTGTATCAGTTAGAAAAATATTTGCAGGATCAGTACATGATTATCAGTATCAGTTTTGAAGGCGCAGATGATTTATTTGATTCCAGAGAAAATTTTGTAAGAGGATTTGCGCAGCTGGTCACCAAAGAATTGGAAAATGAAAGTTTAGATGCTAATGTAATTGAACAATGGAATCATTATGAAGAAGATGAGCTGACTTTTCAGAACCTCGGCGATAAGATAAGCAGGTTATGTACGGATTCAGATAAGGAAATCATCCTTTTGATTGACGAAGTTGACAAAAGCTCAAGCAATCAGATATTTCTTTCTTTTCTCAGTTTACTTCGAGACAAATACCTGGACAGAGAAAAGGGAAAAGAGAATTTTTTTCATAACGTGATTCTTACGGGTGTTTACGATATAAAAAATTTAAAATTGAAGATCAGGCCGGATGCAGAGCATAGATATAACAGTCCATGGAATATTGCAGAAAGTTTTGATGTAGATATGTCCTTTTCGCCGAAAGAAATAGCTACAATGCTGGAAGAGTATGAGGCAGATTATAAATACGGAATGGATATAGACAAATTAAGTAATGAAATATATGCCTATACGTCCGGATATCCATACCTTGTATCACAAATCTGCAAATTGCTGGATGAATCAGTCTGGAAAAATAAAGATTTTGGTGACAGAGCCTCTGTGTGGTGCCCGGAAGGAGTAAGAGCTGCTGTTAAATATATGCTGATGAGCCGGAGTACACTATTTGATGATATTAACAAAAATCTTGACTTGTATCCTGACTTAAATGAGATGCTCTATCATATACTTCTGGGCGGAAAATCGTACCCGTTTTCGCTTGCGGATAATACAATTCAAATAGGCACAATGTTTGGATATTTGAAAGAAGAAGACTATAAAGTAGCCATAACAAACCGTATATTTGAAACGTATCTGTATGATTTATTTTATCTCAATGAAACAAAGAACAGCAGGCTGGCAGATGCTGCGGCAGTTGAAAGAAACCAGTTTATTTCAGGACACTATTTGGATATGGATAAAGTTTTGGAACGATTTCAGGCTCATTATACTTCTTATTATGGAGAAAAAGATTGGGAATTCCTGGAGGAAGATGGCAGATTTCTGTTTCTTACATTTTTAAAACCAATCATTAACGGTACAGGACATTATTATGTGGAAGCCAGAACACGCGACCAGCGGCGGACAGATATCATTGTAGATTACCATGGAAAACAATATATCATTGAACTGAAAATATGGCATGGTGAAGAATACCAGGCAAAAGGTCGAAAGCAGCTCTGTGATTATCTGGACAGCTATGAGCAAAATAAAGGATGGCTGGTCAGTTTCTGTTTTAATAAAGCAAAGGAAAAGAAGACCGGAATTAAAAAAATCAACGAAGCCGGAAAGATAATCACCGAAGTGGTCATATAGGAGGAATATGCATTGATATACTTAGAAACAGAACGCCTCATTTTACGGGATTATACAAAGGATGATGCAGAAGAGTACAGCAGACTTATGGCAGACGATGAGGTGATGTATTATCTTCAGGATATCCAGCACCATTCCAGGGAGGAATCGGAGGAGTATTTTGCGGATATTCTGCAGGATATCCGGGGGAAAGACAGGTGCAGATATTTTCTGCACATGCAGAAAAAGGATACAAAAGAACAGATCGGCAGTATCGGATATACGGTCATGGATACAACACCTGTGGGAAAGCTGGTGCACCTGGGGTATTTTACATATCCGAAATTCTGGGGCTGCGGTTATATGACAGAAGCGCTGGAAAAGGTTATGGACTTTGCTTTTTCAAAGGGCGGCGTATACCGCATCACCACCGGATGCCTCAAGGAAAACAGAGGCTCCGAGCGTGTTATGCAGAAATGCGGCATGATCAGGGAGGCAGAACATGTGGACTACGAATGGCATGACGGTAAAATGAAAACACGTATGGAATACCGCATGCTGAAAAGCGATTGGGAGAGTATCCCTTGCCGCGCAAAGCGTGCCTGCCGCAGGCATGAATGACGGAATGTGCTTTGGGGTATGCCTTAAGATTCCACAGGGGTCAGCCCCAGCAGGTCTACAAATGTATAGGACATCATAATAAACAGCCTGACATTGGCATTATCCAGATTAGTATGGATGATGCCGTTTATTTTTTTCAGTCTCTGGTACAGGGTGTTCCTGTGGATATAGAGTTTCTGCGCGGTCAGAACCGCATTTCCTCCGCAGTCCAGATAAGCCCTCAATGTTTCCAGAAGATTTGTGTTATTCTTAGAATCATATATATAAAGCTGCACTACACCGGGATGGCACAGATGTCTTCCGTCGATCCGGCTGGTGCCGTAGTGCATAAAATAGTGCAGCACATAGTCCTCAAAATCATAGCACCACTCATGAGGACTATATTTTTCTCCCATCTCAAGAGCTCCTAGAGCCTGTTTATAATAGCTGGAAAAAGTGCTGAAATCAAAGAAAATATAACTGATGCCGGCGTGAAATAATCCTTCCCTCAGGAAAATAGAGAGCATATGGACAGCATCCGTCTTGGTCAGGCGGGCCTGGTCCAGATTGATAACAGTGAGAAGATTGTCTTCAAAATAAAAGGCAAAGCTTTCAGGTATCTGTTTTTCAATATTTCCGCAGATGTTATTGTAGATAGAATTGATCTTGTCGAAACGGTTAGTCTGAAAGGTAACCAGCAGGTAGTTGTCCCCGTTTTTCCAATTCATAGCCAGCAGATAGCGGTCTATCACGGCCTGTTCAATCTGCGTGTCGTACAGAAGCTCTTTCAGAAAATCCTCAAACCGCAGAGAATGTCCGGAGCTTAAATGATTTCTTCCCAGGGCAAGCCGCAGAATACCGGAAAAGTACAGGGCAAGCTGCCGGTGTACCCGGGTGAGAGGGCAGTTTGTCTCCATAACAGCCAGGGTCAAAGGGGAGCCGCTTCCCTTCACAGGGGCAAAAAGCGTATTGTATGCAAAATATTCCTCCGATACAAAACAAATATCAGAGGATTCAGAAGCTCTGCGGTATTCCGGAGAAGTCTTGATGGCATTGACTGTATCAATGGAGAGCATTTTGGAATCCGACCATTTGTCACACACCAGCTCCAGTTTCTCCAGGCGGGAATCCGCTTCCCCTAAAATGCAGTAATTTTTATCGAAAAGAATGAGAGGGTTTCCGAAGAGGGCCTCACCGATTTTCAGTATTTCCTGCAGAGGGGCGTTTTTCATGACGGCAGAACTGAGCCGCGTGTCAATCGCCTGGTATTTTAGGAAAACGGAATTAAGCGCATTGAACATGTCACTGAATGTGCACTGTGCATCCCCCCGGTCCAGTATCAGAATATCCGCGTCCGCAGTATCCGGAAAAAGCCCGGCTGTATTTCCCATAACAGCCAGTGTGATGCCAAAAGGGCAGCTAAAAGAATCCGAAATACTGTCTGCATCCACGGCATAACAGATTTCCGGCGACAGGGAGGATTGGGAATGGTACAGGCCGACACCCTGCAGGTTTGGCGCTGTAGTATCTGATTTTTTCCTGCCTGCCCGCCTGGGGGAGAAGGCAGATAATTCTTCTGCGATGATATCCAGATTTATTTTCATAAGAATATACTCCTTTGTCAAAATATTATAATTTATGCCTCTATTTGTCAAGAAAAAGTATGGGCAGAGTGCCTATAAGGAGTGGAAAAACAGATACAGTCTGTACATTTTCTGAAAACATAGATTGTTATACAATAGAACTATAAAAGTAACTGTTCAGTCAGGTCTGCGCATTTACTGCGCTGACCGTGCATAAGAGTAGTGGCAGCAGGTATTCGCCCCATCGCGAAGCGATTTTTAATGGGCGAATACCCGTAACGATTCAGCTGGCTGAATAGTTACCTATAAAAAGTTTTCGGAAGACAAAGGAGGAAACGATCATATGAATCTGCGGGAAAACGCTATGGCGATTTATAACAGGGAACAACCGGATTTTTACGGGGATTTGATGGATGCCATCGTACTTGTGCCGGACCCTGTGCTCATGGGAGACATGTGCCCTCAGGATGGGCTGGAGCACAAGGATTCCTGGGGAACGGTCTATGTTTATAAGCCGGGTGCCCCCGGCCCTCATCCAAGGGTGAACAGTGAAAATGCTGTCATTAAGGATATTGAAAAATGGGAGGAGCAGCTCACCGTACCGGATCTGGATCATCTGGACTGGACGCTGGTGAAAGAGGAAGCGGCTAAAGTGGACCGCAGGGAAAAATTTGTGGGATTCATGTGCGCCGGAGGCCTTTTTGAGCGCTCTCACCATCTGATGGGAATGGAGGAGGCCCTGGTAAATTATCTGGAGTATCCGGATGAGATGGCAGCACTGCTCCGGGTGATTGCTGATTATAAAATAAAGTATATCAAGATGGTGGCAGAACAGATCCACCCTGACATAATCTTTTATCACGATGACTGGGGTTCCAAGCAAAATGTTTTTCTTCCGCCAAGGGTATGGCGCCAAATCATAAAACCTCTGCAGAAAGAGATCGCGGATACCATACATGCCTGCGGTATGATTTATATGCACCATGCGGACTGCATCTGCCAGCCCATTGTCACAGATATGGTGGAAATCGGCGTGGATATCTGGCAGGGTACGATCGCGCAGAATGATATTGTGGAAATCCAGAGAGTGACAGAGGGAAAGCTTGCTATGGTCGGAGGCATTGACGGCCCGAAAGTAGATATTGAGAATATCACGGAGGAGGAGATCAGGGCAGAGGTCAGAAGAGCGATTGATACCTATTGCCCGGGCGGAAGATTTTATCCATCCATACCAAACGGCATCTGTTTCAGGGAGTGGAATAACAGCATTGTCATGGATGAACTGCACTCCTACGGAAGAAAATATGCGCAGGAGCATCCGGTTGGAAAATATCCTGGCTGATCAGTCCGGCAGTATCCCGTAAGATACCGCGCATCAATATGGCGGAAGCGTGAAAGGCAAAAGAATAGAATACAGAAATGAAAAAAGGAAGCAGATTTTTATTTTCTGCTTCCTTTTGCACTATTATATTACCACAAAACAGGGTTTTTTTCAAGGCTTGTAATGGACTTTCTGCGACTGTATAATGAGCGTTACCATTCATATCCACTGTCCTGCCAAGTGTTTTTTGCCCAAAGTATGCAGAGACCGCGGCGGCCGGTGAGATATGGAACAGAATGTTCTGTGTCTGTGTATCGCGAAGCGCACTGCCGGGCACAGAGTGAGTAGTAATAAATGAGCAGCTATAGAAACCGGCCGGTAACTGTCTGGCCGGCTTAATAGTTCCGCCGGTTAAATGTTTTCAGGAAAGGACAGGTAGATAAGTCATGGAAAAACAGATTTTTGAACTGCTTACAGAAAAGAGGCAGAAGGATGAACTGGCTTTGCTGGACGCGTACAATCAGAAGACGGAAAAATTCGGGCTTACACTTACGGAGCAGGAGGCAAAAGAATTGATCGTAAGGCGAAATGAAAGTCTGAAAAAGTACGGCAGAGTTGAGTTCGGCAGGGGGATTTTAGACAAGATCGTCTATAACTTCTGCGATTCCCAATATGTCAGCCAAGATAATTATCTCGCTGTTCTCACCAGACTGCAGGACATCTTTTATCATTTTAAGAACGAGTCTCAGGATAAAATGACAGATGATGAGCTTTTGAATTTTATGAGGCAGCAGTTTGAATCTGTGTGCTTCGGGGACCTGGATTATCTGGAAGATACGTGCCTGGAACGCTTTGCAAAGGCTGTCAGAGAAGGCTATCAGGGGTTTACGGAAAGCGGTGGATTCGACGAATATGAATCACTCAGTGAGGAAAAAAGATGGGATGACGAACTCTATCAGTCTGTCCTGAGGGAGCTTTTCTGGGAGTAAAAAGAGGGTGTTATCTGTGATTGGGAAAGGGGAAAAAGCAAATGGAATACCAATTGGAAGAATTACTGCCGCTGACAGCACGGCTTGCGGAGAAATACACCTCCAAGGAGAGCAGTTCTGTGACGTATGAGACAGCGCAGATGCTGATGGAGGCAGTGCTCTATTGTGTGAGGGAATGCCGGGATACCTCAGAATATACATTAGTGTCCGAACATACAGTGAAAGCGGAAGATGCATATAGAATCGGCTATGACAGGGTAGTAGAAAAGACCCGCAAGGCAAAAGAAATCTACGATAAACTGATTAAAGATTTCTGTGATTACGGCTGCAGCAACTACAGGGAGACGATACTCAAAGGAATGCCTGCATTTTTTATTGCCTATGATGCCAGATTCAGGCCGCAGGACCATTTGCTCACACTGGACTATCCGACAGTGAATATTCACAGGGAAATGTGCGGAATCGATGTCATCTATCAGTATTTATGTGATATAGTAGTGGAGAAGGATTTTCTGGAATGCTTTCCGCAGCAGGCTGTGAGGCAGCTTCTGGAGCGTGTTCAGAGCGGGAATAGTACTGGATATATGGGGAATCTCAGTGAATTGGTGCTCGTCACAGCATTTGGCTGCATGATAACGGACAGGCAGCTTTCACAGCTTCGGCTCTTTAGTCAGGATATAGAGGCAGCAGAACAATATTTCCGGGGGGATGATCTGCAGAGGACAGAAGGAAAGCTGAGAATGCTGCTTCGGGTTCTTGCTGAAAAATCCGGCAGACAAATATGGGTTTCTTATTTTGACAGCCTGTGCCATGAATATGCTGTCAGGATTCAAAACGGTATAGAATACGGAAACCTGGAAACTGTATTTTTCGGATAGGAGACAATATGGAACGTAAGATAAAATATGCGCTTCCCTGGATCATTTATCTGGGGAGTCTGTTGGGATTCGTACTTGCCAGGTTTATCCTGCGGGGGATTGGGGTTGAGTTCAGATTGTGGGTGCAGGCCCTGTTCTGGGCGCTGGTTTTCCTTTTTCCGGCCCTGCTTATCGGATATTACCTGACCAGAATAAAGTATAAGGTGCTGGCTGTTGTACTGACAGTTATTTATGCTGTTTTGGCAGTGATTGTGTTTATAGGAGGCTTTGTTTATTTCCTGTTGACATCGCCCTCGGAGCATGATATCGGCCTGGGTATAATCTGCGTGGCAGAGCAGTCAGGTGGTTATACAACAGGCTATACCTATTGGGATAAGATATCTTTCTTCGGAAGAAGGCAGTTTGAATGGGACGAGGAGAGAGATATCAGGCTTCTGGAGGACAAATACGGAATGAAATTTGCGGAGAATTCCGGCGCGTATGTGACGGAAGAATATCCGCAGATCGCGGTACATATTTTAGGCTATCCCACCGTTTCCGGCAGCGGGCTTTCTGATGATTTTATAGAAAATATTGCGTGTGATTATTTTAAAAAGACTTATGAGGCGGAGGCGTTTCAGACAGAGTGGAGTGAAACAAAGGAGAACGGGACCGAAGGATACCATTTTATTGTGAAAAATGAATCGGAGATGAAGCAGGCGTCAAAAGAAGCTGCCGCTATGATTTCCGATGCCATGGAAGATTCCATATTTAAGAAATTTACCGGCGTTCTGCAGGTACAGATTGAGGTAAAAGAGAATAAAAGAATATGCAGTCTGTATTTCGGGGGTGAATCGGAATCTTCGGATCTGGAAAAGCGCGGTGATTATTATGCGGATGCCGAAAATACAGAGAAAACGCTGGCACAGACATACAATGAACTGCTGCAGTCCCTGGAAGAGAGTGAAAGGATAGAGCAGATCACAGAAGACACGGAGGATGAAAATAAAAAATATTTTGACCGTATGGAGCGTTCCTATGACCTTCTGTATGAGAAAAAACTGTCAGAGCAGTATACAACATCAGAAAAAACGTACAATGCAAAAGGAAACTTTTACGCTATTTTGGGAGGCGATACTGCTGAGTACGAAAATGAGGCGGACAGGCCATACGAAGTGACGGTAGTGTATGACAGAGTTTCAGATGACGGGAAGTCTCTTCTGTTTGTGATGTATAAAAAGTATCATGAAAAATCGGATACAGCTACAGGGTATTCTGTTGATCTGGATGCGGAGAAGGTGAAGGAGTATGATGTTCCGTGGTTTTGATCATGATATTATACTGAAAAGGAGAACGATAAATGAAACTGGAAATGCACACCCACACAGCAGAAGGAAGCCCCTGCGCCCGGATTTTGGCAAGGGAAGTGGTAAAGGCGTACAGCCAGACGGATTATGACGGTATAGTTATAACGAATCATTTTGACAATGACCTTTTAAAAGATTTTGGAAATACGGACCGTGAGCGTATGGAGCGTTACCTTCTGGGATATGACACAGCATATGAAGCAGGCAGAGAGTGCGGACTAACGGTGATACTGGGAATTGAAATCCGGCTGGAGCCTTATGCAGAGGATTTCCTTATCTATGGGGCGGACAGAGAATTTTTGTTTGCCCATCCCAATCTGTGCTTTCTCACCCAGCAGGAATTGTATGAATTATGCCATGAAAATGGAGCACTTTTGTATCAGGCACACCCGTTCCGTCCACCATGCAGACCGCAAAATCCTGCGTATCTGGACGGAGTGGAATTTAACCAACGACCGAATGGAAGTAATCATAATGAACTACTGGAGAAATGGATCTGTGACTATCCTGATTTGAAATGGGTGTCCGGCAGTGATTTCCATGTTATGGACAATCTGGGATTTGGGGGCATTATACTGGAACAGCAGGTGAAGGATTCCGGAGAACTTGCAAATTATCTGAAACACCACAAACCACATCTGATCATAGAAGGGAAAGAAAGTTCATGAATAGAAAGAATATCTACATAAGAATGGCAGTACCGGAGGATGCCGGAACACTGCTTAAAATTTACGAGCCATATGTAAAAAATACCTGTATCACATTTGAATATCAGGTACCTTCTGTAGAGGAATTTACACAGAGGATCCGGGAAACCCTGAAAAGATATCCATACCTTATAGCAGAGCAGAATGGCGAAATCCTGGGCTATGCCTATGCATCACCTTTTAAGGGAAGGCCGGCTTATGACTGGGCTGTGGAGACAACGGTATATCTTAAGGTAAATGTAAGAGGAAATGGAATAGGCCGGCAGCTCTATACTGCTCTGGAGGATATTCTCAGAAGACAGAATATAACAAATGCCAATGCCTGCATTACATATCCGAATCCCGAGAGTATAGGATTCCATGAAAAAATGGGTTATAGGACAGTGGGACATTTTACGAAATGCGGATATAAGGGCGGACACTGGCTTGATGTGGTGTGGATGGAAAAATTCCTGCAGGAACATTCAGATAAACCGGGGGCGGTGATCCCGGTGGGGGAACTGCAGTTGTGAAAATCTCAGACAAAAACCTGTCGAAAAACTACATATCAAAGGGGGAACAAAAGCATGACAAGTGATGAAATCCTGTCAGAATTAAGAACAATGAGTTCAGAAAAATACAAAGCCAACGTGGTGAAACTGGGCATACCGGAGGCGTGCAGCATAGGCGTATCCACTGCGGATGTGAGAAAACTTGCAAAAAAGGCGGGCAAAGACAATGCTCTGGCTCATGAATTGTGGAACACAGGTTACCATGAGGCGAGGCTGCTTGCCGTATTGGTAATTGACAAAAAGAAGTTTACACTGCAGGAGGGAGAGGCATTCATGCATGATGTCATCTCCTGGGATTTGTGCGACCATCTGTGCAAGAATCTGCTGATCAAGCTGAAAGGATACGAGGATCTCATTGAAAAATGGTGCGACGCGGAGGCAGTATACGTCAAACGTGCCGCCTATACCCTTATGGCATCCGCTGCCATCCATGAAAAGAATCCGGAAAACGAAACACTGGACCATTACCTTTCCCTCATCCGCACATACTCGGATGATGAGAGAGAGCATGTGAAAAAATCCGTATCCTGGGCATTGAGAGAAATCGGAAAAAGAGATTTTGATTACCAGGAAAAAGCAGTGCTGCTGGCCCATGAGCTGATAGAAAACGGAGACAAGGCCCAGAAATGGATAGGAAAAGATGCCCTGAAAGAATTGGAAAAGCTGGTCAAAGTGGAGGGGCGCAGCCGTCTGATCGCTTCCGATTCAAAGATGGGGAAGGAAAACGCAGCGCCTCTTCCGGCACAGCAGCTTTAGTCGTCTGCTTTAGACTGATAAGCGATAAGTACAATATCCTTATCCGTCTCTTTATTTAATCTGTTCTGAAGCTCATTGATTTCAGAGACACAGTCCTCTGAAATAGAAGCTACCTGATAATCATTTTCCATTTGTGATCACCTCCATGCATATAGTTTGCGGAGAATGTGATAAATTATAACAAATGCGGAATGAAATTTACAATATTTTTTGAAGCACATGCCTTGGCAGGCCGCCGTATAGGCGGGTGGTCTTTACAATCTCATAGCCACTATTCAACATATTGTTCAGACTGAAACGATTGTCAGGATGTACGGTTGCCAGAAGCCGGTTCCTCAAAACAGGGGAGCCGGCAAGAACCTCCTCAGCTTTATGAAGCATACGGGACTGAAGGCGGTTTCCCTGATATGCCGGATGCACCACCGCCATATCCATATGAACGGTTTTCTCTAGTTCTTCTTTCGTATAGCCAAGTAAATGACCGAGGTTTTCCTCTGCAAGCCCCGGGAATTTTATAAGAAAGAATCCTGCCAGGGAAGACTGGGAGATAGGTTCTGCGACAATGGTAAAGCCGCATGTCTCAATGTGTTTTTTCATATATTCTTCACAGTCGGAGCAGAACCACTCCGGGTGTTCCATGGCCTTCTGAGCCTCAGCCATCACCTGCATAATGGCAGGAATATCACGGTAATCTGCTTTTCTTATTTGAAACTCCATTTCATTTTCCTTTCTGCGCAGCCTCTCAATCCCATCTGCAGGGCAAAATGCCTGTAAAATATAAAAAATATGTGAGGGCCAGCATATCCGCGCTTCCGCCCGGACTGATATGATTTCGTACAAAATGATCATCCAGCCGGGGAAGAACGGCAAGCTGTTCTTCGTAAGAGGCATATTCTAAGAATCGTTTTAATTCTCTCCGGATTTTCGCCGCTGTTTCATAGCCGGAGCGGGTGATCAGATTGGAATCTTCTGTCTCTGCCATATAGTGCAGAAGTGTGATGCATCCCGCCTCATTCAGGGAACCGCCATGGGCCAGTACCCGGAGAAAGAGGGGATATCCCATGTGAAAGAGGGATGGGAAACCAAGATGAGCCTCCCCGCGGATTCCGGTGATGCCATACTGTCTGTACAGCCGCTCTCCGTGGCTTGCGGCATGGGAGGTGTCAAGCCTCTGAAAGTCATCCGGAAGATGAACCAGCATCTGCCGCACTGTGGTTTCCAGATGGGGAAAGGCCTCCCCGGGATTGGCGTATTTCAGGCGGAAAGAGCCGCCCGCGTCTCTGGAAACAATATCATAGCCAAGCGCACAGCAGAGAATGCCCCCGGAAAAGATCATGCCTTTATGGGTGTTGACCCCGCCCGTAGCCTGTTTCATAGCCGTCTCCGCAGCTATGCCCAGCGGACGGATGGATGCGAACAGCTCCGGCAGGTCCTCCTCCTTTCCCTCCTTAAGGGCGAATTCCATCCCCTGCCTGGTCACCTCAATAAAATAAGAAGTAAGAGCATAGGCACTGTCACGGAAGGTATACCGGTCCATATCTGTGTGCGCACCGTTGTGCATAAGGTCCACAAGGCCGGGCTTTAAAGTGGTATTGACCTCATAAAAAAGCGCTTTCTGCATCAGCAGTCCGATATGGACGGAAAAACGTTCCACAAAAAAATCTCTCATAAGAGAAATCTCCCGCTCCACCAGCTCCTGAGCTGTATGTGTCCGGGAGCGTCCGCACAGAAAGGCAGGTCTGTCACAGAGCAGACAGGTGCGCCCGGCATATCCGAGGGATTCCCTGGAGACTTTAGTTCCGTCGGGCATCAGCACGTCAATGTCAAAGAGACGTCCGAGAGGATGGGTTTCCTCCAGTTCTGTGAGATGTGTTTTACATATACGGGCAAGACCGGACTCCTTTTTAACAGAAAAGAATGCCTCATATCCTGTAACTTCCCGAACCTCCCGAAAAGCGGTGATATCCGCTTCCAGCCAGAGAAGGCATTCCCGGATGGCTTCCAGACCTGCTTCAAAGGCCAGAATGGTATAGGGGAAGACCTTGATTGGCCCTACGATATTCAATGTAAAGCTGATCAGAGCAGTGTTATCACGCTGTATATCTTTCAGCATTTCTCTTTGAATGGCTGCCCGCCGTTCTCTGGCATCCAGCACCTGATCCAGGGTAATGGGAGTGCCGGAGCATAAATCTGTATGGTTCATGACTGTCTCTCCAATAGTTGTTTTCTGAGGGCAATCCCCTCCTGTGATACCAGATAGCGGTAAGTATTGTCCGGCACCAGCGGACGAAGGGATTCCATATGGCCTGCCAGGAATTTCTCCCGGACAAGGGTTGCACTGATAATTGTATCTCCGCATGTCTTCCGTGGAATTTCCACAACCTCGATTCCACAGGCCGGAAGGGTCTGCTTCATCTGTTTATTATACGCTCTTGTGACCGGGGAAAAGGGTTCCTCCCCAACAAAACGCTTTTTAATATGAAAGGCATCCCTGAAATAGTCTGCAAAAATTTTCAAATCCAGCTCCGCGGCTTTGTCCGAAGCCCCTGCCTTATCCTTCAGGAAATAGTCGGGAAAGGTGGCATGGGAGATGAGATATTCGGAACTGCCGTGGACCATGACATTTTCAAGATCCCTGCATCCCTCCCTGACAAGGCGAAGCCTGACATCAGCGGGAAACTCCGAAGCGTCAGCGGAGAGCACAAAGACATGGAGCACATCACACGCCTGTGCCGCGGTTTCGATCAGATAACGGTGCCCCCTGGTGAAGGGATTGGCATTCATGACAATGGCACCCGCGTCTTTGCAGGGAGGGAGAGGAAATTTGGCAAGCTCCTCCTTCAGATAATGGGAGATACCATCCTTTCTGTTCTCCAGCAGCAGCATGGTATCTGTTTCCGTTATGGGGTAGAAGCCCATATCCTCAAAAACAACCCGGTATTTTGGTTTGGTAAATAAAAACAGATGCGGAATGCCGCAGGTATAAGCCTGTTTGATAAGCTGTGTGACGATTCGCTGCAGAAGCCCTTCCCCCTGGTAAGTTTCATCCACAGCAATGCATTTCAAAATATTTTCATGTCTGGAACCGCAGCCTATGATCTCCCCGTCCTCCCTGCACAGCAGGACAGAGTAGATGATC
This sequence comes from Blautia caccae, assembly GCF_040095955.1. Classification (NCBI taxonomy): domain Bacteria; kingdom Bacillati; phylum Bacillota; class Clostridia; order Lachnospirales; family Lachnospiraceae; genus Blautia; species Blautia caccae. Next base: position 59,962 of record NZ_JBBMFP010000028.1, read on the forward strand.
TGCGCGTCATAGGTCAGGCCGCTTTTTTCCAGAAACTGTTCCATTTTTTTTCTCTTTCGGCCCCGGAAGGGAAAGCCCTCCTCCAGGTAGCTGTTTGCCAGTTCCATAGTAAAACCTCCTGTCTGTTACTCATTATTTAAGAAAAAACCATTTCCGTCAAGAGTTTCTTGGAAAATAGACAAAAAACCAGAGGGATTTCAACGGTTTTTCAACGGAAGTGATATACAATAGACTCGTCAGACAATGGACAGACTGAAAAACGCACAAAGAGGCGTAAAAGATATAAGAAAAAAGCAGGAGAGGGTGAATAGAATGCTGCTCAGATGTATGATCAACGGAGAACAGGTAGAGAAAGAGACAGAGCCGACAAAACGTCTGCTCGATTTTCTGCGTGAGGACTGCGGACTGACCGGTGTGAAGGAGGGCTGCAGTGAGGGTGAATGCGGTGCCTGTACGGTACTGCTGGACAGAAAAGCTGTGACAAGCTGTACGGTTTTTGCAGGCCAGGTCATGGACCGGGAGATCACCACTATTGAGGGTCTGGAGCAAAACGGTGAGCTGGACGCGCTGCAGAAGGCGTTTATCCGGATGGGAGCTATCCAGTGCGGTTTCTGCACACCGGGTATGATATTGTCCTGTAAGGCACTGCTCTATGAGAATCCCCACCCCACAGTGGAGGAAATCAAGAGAGCCATCGAGGGAAATCTGTGCCGCTGTACAGGGTATGAGAAAATCGTGAAGGCTGTGAATGCCGTGGGAGAGGGGGAAATCAAGTGAGTTTCCGAATACCGCAAAATCTGGATGAACTGGCTGCTGCCCTCAGGGAAAAAGATGAGAATACTTATCTCTGCGCAGGGGGAACAGACCTTGTCATCCACTTGAGAAAAGAAAAAAAATTTCATTATTCATTGATTGACCTGACACATCTGCCGGAGCTGTCACAGATCACAGAGACAGAGGATTCCGTGATCATCGGCGCAGGTGTCACCATGACAGAGCTGGAACAGAGTCCCCTTGTCAGGACATGGATACCGGCTCTTTCTAAGGCCGCATCCATGGTAGGCTCCACCCAGATCAGGAACCGGGCCACCCTGGGAGGAAACGTGGCAAACGCATCCCAGAGTTCAGATACTACCCCGGTGCTGCTTGCCTATGGCGCAGAGGCAGAGATTCTGGACGGGACAGGTGCAGTGACAAAACGTCTGGTAGATGATTTTGTGGAAGGCCTGGAGAAGACCACCCTGGGAGAAAGAGAAGTCATCCTTAAGTTTATTGTGAAGAAACAGCATGTGCTTTCAGCATTTGCAAAAGTAGGTGCCAGAAAAGCAGTTACCATTTCAAAGATAAACGGCTGTATCTGTACAGAGATAAAAGAGGGATGTATGATGCACCCTGTGGTATATCTGGGGGCCGTGGGCGCAAAAGCGTGCCGTGCCCGTCTGATTGAAGCGTGCCTGGAGGGACAGACACTTTCCAGCTGTGACGAGGAAAAGATTCGGGATGCCGTGTACGCCCAGATAGAGGAGAATATTCCGAACCGGCCGTCAAAGCATTATAAAAAATCAGCCGCTTTCGGGGTCATTGACCAGATACTGGATGACCTTCGCAGGGCAGAAGAGGAGGCGGGCAGATAATGGATACAAATAAAAGCGATTTGAAATATGTGGGAAAGAGCTATATCCGTGAGGATGTGTATGACAAGGCCAGGGGAAAGACAAAGTACACCTGTGACAGGCAGATCGCCGGCATGCTCTATGCCAAGCTGGTTCTGAGTGAAAAAGCCAATGCGGATATTACAATCCGTACGGAGAAGGCAAAACAGGTACCGGGCGTCCGGGCAGTGTTTACCCATGCGAATGTGCCGAAAATACCTTACAACCCGCACAACTGGTCTGCCTGTCTGGATGCTCCCATGGACCAGTATATTTTAAGCGAAAAGGCCCGTTATGTGGGAGACCATCTGGCCCTTGTCGTGGGGGAAACCAAGGCAGCCGTGGAGGAGGCAGTCAGTCTGGTGGAGATCGATTATGATGAAGCTGCCCCCGTCATCGGCCTTAATGCTGCCAGGAAAACAGAGGGTATGCTTGCATTTGAAAAAGAGGTGAGCTGCGGGGATTATGAGGCGCTTACCGGAGATGGGGAAGCAAAAGATGAGCTGATCGTGGTGAGCACAGAGGGAAGTACCCAGAAAATCCACCACAGCGCCATTGAACCCCATATTGCACTGAGTGAGATTGACGAGAACGGCAATCTGGTACTCTGGACCCCGTGCCAGACGGTTTACCAGGTCAGATACCATATCAGCCATCTGCTGGGCATCCCTTATACAAAGGTCCGTGTTATAAAAGCTGTGATGGGCGGTTCTTTTGGAGGAAAGGGGCAGACCGTGGTGGAGCCGGCCTGTGCATTTGCCACATGGATACTGAGATGTCCGGTCATGCTGTATATGGACAGGCAGGATGCAGTCATGGGAACCAGAAGCAGAAATGCCACGGAAACCCGTGTAAAAACAGCGGTTACCAGAGATGGCGTCATTAGAGGACGCAGAATAGATGCGGATATTGACGGAGGTGCCTATTATACCAATGCTTCGGCAATTGCCATGGCGTACTGTAAAAAACTGTTCCGCATGTATCATGTTGAGAACCAGACCTGCCATGTGCGGACCTTCTATACAAATACCATTTCCGGGGGCGCCTGCAGAGGCTACGGTTCTCCCCAGGCTCATGCTGTCACGGAGGTAAATCTGGACCAGGCAGCAAATGCCATCGGTATGGACCCTTGTGAACTCAGGCTGAAAAACATTGTACATCCTATGGATGATGACCCTACAGGGGGAACGAATCTGGGAAATGCCAGGATAAAGGAATGTATCCGGAAAGGCATGGAGGCCTTTTCCTGGAAAGAAAAAAGAGAACATATCCATGAGAAGGATACCAGACGGTACGCGTATGGAGTAGGCATGGCCTGCGGTGCCCATGGAAATGGCTATAAGGGCGCGTATCCGGAGTTTACAAATGTGACCATATCCCTGCATCCGGACGGAACCGTGGAGGTGCAGATCGGAATCCATGACCAGGGCTGCGGAACGGTTATGACCATGCAGCAGATAGCAGCAGAAGCGCTGCATATGGATGTATACCGGATCAAGATCCACGAGGCCGACACTTTTATCACCCCATATGACGCGGCGGGAACACAGGCCAGCCGTGTCACCTATGTGTGCGGACGGGCAGTGCAGAAGGCAGGAGAACAGCTTCTGGACAAGATGAAACAGGCTTGTGTGGAGATGTATCAATGGGATCAGGACAAGATAGAGGCCGATGACGGAATCCTTCGCTGCGAAAAGGAGGAGAAGTCTTATAAACAGATAGCGCTTGACTATGAACTTAAGTGCTGCCGTTACATGCACACAGAGCTGGAATACGAGCCGCCGTCCAACCCGGGAACTTACTGCTGTGCCTTTGCTGAGGTGCGGGTGGATAAGTATACGGGGCAGACAGAGGTGCTGGACCTGCTCTGCGTACATGATGTGGGACAGGTCATGAACCGGACGCTGTCTGAAGGCCAGGTGGAGGGCGGTGCCCAGATGAGTCTGGGGCAGGCTCTCTTTGAAGAGATTTCCTATGATGCAAAGGGAAGGGTCAAGACCAAAAACTTCTCCAAGTATCATATTATCAATGCGCCGGATATGCCAAAGGTGCGCTCCATCTTTGTGGAGGATGGGGAGCCGGATGGCCCATACGGAGGAAAGAGTTTGGGAGAGATCGCAGCCGTGGCACCGGCGCCGGCAGTGGCCAATGCCATAAACTACGCGCTGGGGAGCTGCTTTGCAAGTTATCCCATCACACCGGAGAAGGTAGTGGCATATCTGGAAGAGAAACGTAAGGAGGGCAATTAACATGCAGGAGAAGGTAATTCGGCTGACCGGAAGTGAGCTGACGATTTCCCAGATCAAGGAAATCGCATTTGAAAATGCAAAAGTGGAAGTGGATGCAGAAGCCATGGACAAGGTCAGGAAAGCCAGAGAGCTGATTTTTGAGCTGGATAAACGCGGTGTTGCAGTTTACGGGCTGAACACAGGTGTGGGCTGGAACAAGGACAAGGTGGTATATGCAGACCGGTACGACGCCTACAACAAGAATCTTTTGAGAAGCCATATGATCGGTGTGGGGCCGGAGTGCAGCATTCCGGAGACAAGAACCATCATGGCTGTCCGTTTGAACGGTTTTCTCTGCGGTCACACAGGTGTGGCCCCGGAGATTGTGCAGTATTATGTGGAATTTTTAAACAGAGGCGTCCATCCGGTCATGAAGAGCCGGGGCAGCGTGGGGGAAGCAGATATCGCAACCCTTCCCGCCATTGGACTGACAGCCATCGGGGAAGGCGAAGCTTATTACCAGAACCAGCGCATGGAAAGTGCGAAAGCGCTGGAGCTGGCAGGTCTGGAGCCGCTGAAGCTGGGACCAAAGGACGGCCTGGGCATTGTCTCCTCCAATGCCCAGGGAGCCGCTTTCGCAGCCATGGGAGTCATTGAGGCGGAACAGTTTATTGAGCGTTACAGAAGGGTATTCTGCCTGGCGCTTGAGGGGCTGAACGGCGTGCTTGACCCCATGGACGAGAGCGTGAACCGGGAGAGGGGCTATCAGGGCCAGATAGAATCAGCCAGAAAATGTAAGGAGCTCTTAAAGGGCAGTTATCTGGAAAAACCCTGGGAGGGCAGAGCCCTTCAGGACCCATTGAGCTTCCGGTGCCAGAGCGCCATCACAGGTTCAGTGATGGATGCCCTGGGCTACCTGAAACAGCAGCTTAGTGTGGAGTTAAATGCCACAGATGACAATCCATGCCTGCTTCCTGAGGAGGACAGAATGTGCGGAAGCCCTAACTTTGAACCGCTTACCTGGGTACTGGCTGTGGAGATGGCGAGCACGGGACTGGCACATATGTCAAAGATGATCTCCCAGCAGATTTTAAGGATCGGTGACCCGGGCTTTACAAAGCTGAACCGTTTCCTGACACCTGTGGAGGGCGCGGTCATTGCCTACGGAACCATTCAGAAGACCGTGTCTTATCTGGATACGGAGAACCGCATGTATGCCAATCCATGTTCCCTTGATTTCCTGAGCATGGCAGGCCATATAGAGGATACCGCAAGCAATTCCACCATGGCAGCGGCAAATATGCGCAGGATCATTGACAACCTGTACTACATGGCAGCCATTGAGCTGATGCATGCAGCCCAGGCCGTGGATTTAAGAGAGAATCCCATGCTTGGGGAGGGGACAAAGCCATTGTTTGAGTCCTACAGGAAAGTGGTCCCCTATCTGGACAATGACAGGAACATGTCAGTGGACATCCAGAAGACTTATGAGTTCCTGAAATCTTATAAGACAGAGTAAATAAGACTGCAGTAAAGCGGAAAGACCAATCCGCATTACATAAGCGGCTGTCCGGTCATATACCGGGGAGCCGCGGGAAAAAATTATATCACCAGGAGGGTATTCTATGAGTGGAGAAAAGAAACAACAAAAAGCTGTTCGATGGAGTGTGTTTATTCCTGCGTTCATTATCATCGGCGGCGGAGCACTTCTGGGAATCCTGAAAAATGAGTGGCTGACGGAAGTCTGCTCAGCTATTTTCGGATGGTCCCTGAAGAGCTTTGGATGGCTGTATCAGCTGGTAGCTATTTTCTGTCTGGTTGTGGTAATGATACTTACATTTTCCAAACTGGGCAAGGTCAGGTTCGGAGGCCGCAATGCCAAGGCAAAGCACTCCTTTGGTTCATGGTTCGCCATGACGCTGACAGGCGGTATCGCTACAGGATGTATCGTGTACGGTGCCAATGAGGTAATGATTTATTACGGCAGTATTTACGGGGAACTGGGAGGCTACGGCATTGAGCCGCTGACCCAGGAGGCTGCCATGTTCGGTATGGGCCGTGTGTTCTACAACTGGACATTTATCCCTTACGCAATGTACTCCATCGTTGGATGTGCAATGGCTTACATTTATTTCAACAAGAAGGAAGAACTGTCTGTGGCAGCTTCCCTGACTCCTCTATTTGGACAGAGAGTCAAATACGGTGTACTGAGAAGCATCATCGACGTAATTTCCATCGTGGCTCTGGCACTGGGACTTTCCAGTAACCTGGGTATGGGACTGGCTCTGATCGGTTCCGGTCTGGAGGCAGCTTACGGTATCAAGCAGGGACCGGTTGTGTGGATCACCTTGTTCGTGATCATTACGGCCACCTTTACCATTGCCTCTGTGGCTGGCCTTGATAAAGGTATCAAGTGGCTGGCAAACGGAACTTCCAAGATCTTCTATGTGCTTCTTGTATTCCTGCTGATCGCAGGACCGACGGTGTACATACTGAACATGATGAATACAGGTATCGGATACTGGGGCGACCACTTCCTCTCATGGGGACTTGACCCCGGAAATGTAGGCGGTGAGGCACTGGTTACCTGGTGGACCATGTTTGACTGGGCGTGCTGGATCGCTTATGCGCCGCTGATGGCTATCTTCTTTGCTATGATTTCCTACGGAAGAACTATTCGCCAGTTCATGATCGTAAACTGGATCATGCCGTCTACCTTTGGCCTTATCTGGTTCTCCGTATGGAGCGGAACTGCACTCAACTGGCAGGATATCGGAAAGGCGGATCTGATTGGGGCGATCCAGAACGGCATTGCGGTGTCCGGTCTGTGGGAGCTGCTTAAGAAGATGCCGATCAGTTTTATCCTCATTCCTCTTATCATGATCACCATGATAGCGGCGTTCTCAACTACGGCGGATACCATGTCCACCACCATCTCCCAGATTTGTACGGAGGGTTCCAGCTACGATGAGGAGCCTGCAAACTGGCAGAAGATCGTATGGGGCGTTTCTATCGGTATCATTTCCGTGATCATGGTAATCTTCGGCGGAGGACAGCAGGGCGTGGAAGGCGTGAAATATCTGTCGGGTGTAGGCGGATTCTGCGTACTGCCTATCTTCATCCTGCAGCTTGCGTCCACCTTTAAGATTTTCTTTATTGATAAGATCATTGAGGATGTGGATGATGTGGTCGATGTGGAGCCTCAGGTGCTTGAGGAACATGCAAAAGCCTGAACTTGAGTTTTTGTCTGCTGCTTTACAGATAAGATTTTTTGCGGTATAGTTTAAAGGATAGGAGTAGTGAGCGTATGAAAAAAGAACCGGAAAGAGTGGAGATGGATCTCCAGAAGATATTTTTGACACCGCCTAACACCATGAAAGAAAAGATAACGCTGGTGATCATGATGGTTGTCGTATTTGTGATGTTTTTCGGGCCGGTTACATTTACGGAAATATCTCCCGTAAAAGGGATTATTTTATCAGCATTTCCCGCCCTTACAATTTCCTGGGGCTGGATGGTGCTTTTAAGAAGCCTGTTTCGGAAGAGGGAATTCTGTAAGAACCCTGAGCCGAAGGCAAAGAAAGGGGAAAAACGTCATGAATGCCAGTATCACTGTAAGAAACGCTGAGCAGTATCAGACTTCTGTCTGGTCAGGAGGAACCACAACACAGCTCTTTATCTATCCTGAGGATGGGGATTACAAGGAGGGCACCTTTCAGGCACGCATCAGCAGTGCCACAGTGGAACTGCAGAAATCCAGTTTCACAAGCCTTCCCGGAGTAAAACGCTATCTGATGACTCTGAAGGGACATCTGGATATGATTCACGGTGTCAACACCAAAGCAGAGCTGGAGCCATATGAGGTAGACTGCTTTGACGGAGGTGTGCCCACAGTCAGCTACGGGAAAGTGACAGATTTTAACCTGATGCTGAAAAACGGCGCGGACGGCAGGATGGAGGCCGCTATACTGGAGGCCGGACAGTCCTGTATGCTGGAGCCGGAAGGCATGTTTGACCTGCTGGCTGTCTACGTGGGTGAGGGATGTATCTGTGTTTCGGATCATACGGTGAAAGAGGGCGAACTGCTTCTGTGCCAAAACTGGGAAGAAGCGCTTGCCGTACAGAGTACGGGTGATACCGCCGCAAAACTCGGTATCTGTAAAGTAAAAAAAGCAGAATAAAGATGATCGGCAGCAGGGCCGCCGCTTTGGTGAATTTCCGAAGCGGCGGCCTTTTTGCTTTACTTTATGTCGGATTTTGTATAAAATGGAGTGCAGAAGCAACAGGTTTTTCGGAAAGGAGAAAATTGTGTCAACAGTTCAGATATATGTGTTACAGACACCGCAGATTTTACTGGATGGGGAACAGGTCATACTGCCTTATAAGAAGGCAGAGGCGCTTCTGTTCTATATGGCCATTGAGAAAAAGGCCACAAGGGACCAGATTGCGGCCCTTCTCTGGGATTCCTGTGATGAGGCCACCGCAAAGAAGAATCTGAGGCATGCACTGTACACCATTCGCAAAATATTTCATACAGATCTTGTCTCCTCACCGACAAGGCAGACCCTGGAGCTGAATCCGGAACTTATGTTTCTTGTGGATTACGATGCATTCATGGAAAAAAGAGATCCGTCTCTCTACCGGGAGGAGCTTCTGGGCGGATTTTATATAAAAAATGCGTACCCTTACGAAGAATGGCTGACCATGAAAAGAGGGCTGGCAAAAGAGGCATTTTTGAGAGCCATTTATGAGAAGATGCAGAGCGAAGCAGATCTTTCCGTGGCGGAAGGGGAAACCCTGTTCGAGCGCTATGTACAGGAGGACCCTTTAGACGAGCGGGTATATCTGCGCATGATGGAGATATATGAGAGTGCGCATCTTTACTACAAGGGCATCCGCCTGTACCAGCAGCTTGTGAATCTGCTGAATACAGAGCTCAGGGTGGCGCCCCGCAGGGAAATACGGGAACTTTACAGGAAGCTTCTCCACGTCTGGTCAGAGGAGGGGGAGAAGGAGGAGGAACATTCAGGGGAAGTATGTACAGGCCGCGAGCGCGAACTGCAGCTTCTCCAGGCCTCATACCGTCAGTTCTTGTCCGGTTCGCCCACCTCTGTTCTGCTTTCCGGCAAAAGCGGTGTGGGCAAAACTTATCTGGCAGAGCGGTTCCTGGAAGAGATCACAGAGGAAAACACAGTCATTTTACGGGCCGTCTGTCTGGAAAATGAACAGAATATCGTGCTTCAGCCATGGAATACCATTATGATGCAGGTAAATTCCCTTCTGAAAAAGCAGGATTTTGCTCTGGACAAAAAATATCTGCAGGCAGCAGAGCTTTTGTTTCCGCTTTTCGATACCCAGGATGTGAAAGAACCGGTATTGGGTGATACCACGATTTCCTACAGCTACCGGGCAACCAGGAATCTGCTCATAAAATTATTTGAGGAGATCGGGGAACAGGTGCTGGTGGTACTTTTTTTCGACAATATACAGTTTATGGATGAGACGAGCCTGGAATTTCTCTCCCTGCTCATACGGGCCAAGAATCCCAATATTATGGTACTGGCCACCAGTCCCTGTATCTTTACCCAGCCTTTGCGGACAGCCCTGAAGCCTCTTTTGAAGGAGGAATGTCTTCAGGAGATCACGCTGTTTCCCTTTACCAGGGAGGCTGTCAGAAAAATTCTGGCAGGGAGACTGGGGGAGGAGCGGGTCAGCGAAGAGTTTTTAGACACTATTTACGGCGAGACATCCGGAAATGCCCTGTATCTGAAGACGCTGCTGGACTGCTGCGGGGACGGAAGGCTGGAGGCTGGTGATATCACGCCTCTGAACCAGGTGTGGGAGCAGAAGATGGCAGCGCTGCAGAAAAAGACAAGACAGGTGCTGGAACTCATATCCTCCTGCCAGGCCTGGGCGGATATGGATGCCTGCATGCAGATTCTTAAATGTGATGAGATGGAGATCCTGGATGCTGTGGATGAACTGAAGGAGCAGGGATTTATAAAAGAACAGCAGGACAGTGAGAAAGTGCGGTTCTTTTTCTGCCATGACAGCATACAGAAGTTTGTACATACAAAAATGTCCCCCTCCAAACGCCGTGTATTCCACAGAAAACTGGCAGAATATATTGAGGGGCTGCCGCTCTATGAAGCCAACAGATACGAGCGTCTGATTTACCACTATACTCTCTGCGGGGACAGGGAGAAGGCGCTGGAGTACAGGATTCGGGCACTGACAGAATATTCTTACAGGTATTATGAGCTGTATCCTCTCTTCCCTGCCGGAGGGAAAAAGGAAGTGCAGATGGATTCCGTGCTGGATTACTGCAGGCAGCTTGAGGAAGAACTTCTGGAGCTGAGCCAGAGAAATCCTCAGAAGGAGTCATATCTGAAGCTGCATGTGAGCCTTATGCAGGCTACAGCCCAATACTGCATTCCTCAGGGATATTACGAGGAGGGGGCACAGTATATTGAAAAGGCCCTGAAGTCCAATGTCCTTGCAGGAGATGACCCGGCAGAAAAGATCAGATGTCTGCGTTTTCTCATATATCAGCAGACCAATTTGTGGAAGGTAGAGCACACGGAAGAGTATCTGGAGGAAAGCCTTGTGCTGGCAAAAAAGAACGGACTGCAGGAGGATTATGCCATAACCTGCCGTCTCTATGGACTCTATCTGTCTATGAAGGGCAGGTTTGAGGAGGGGATGGAGTATCTGGTAAAATCCCTGGAATTTTTTAAGAATGCTCCGCTTAAGTCCAGAATTTATGCGCTGAATATTGCTGCGTGCTATAATTACATGGGCGAAATACGGAGAAAACAGAGGGATTTTGAGGAGGCAAACAGATATTACAGACAGGCGGTTGCCACCTGCGACAGCAACCACTGTCCCTGCAACGCCACGTTCTATTCCAATATGGGGCGCTCCTATCTGGCAATGGGGAAGACGAGACAGAGCGAGGAAGCTCTTTATCAGGCAGACCGTGTGTACGAGGAGTCCTTTACCCTTATCGGGCGTTCCATTACCAAAGGGTATCTGGCGGTTTTGGAGGCAGAAAAGGGAAATAAGGCGGAAGCGGTCCGGTATCTGGAGGAAGCCATGAAGAGCGCGCACCAGTTTGCCTCACCCTATGCGAAAGGGCTTCTGGCACTGACTGAGGCAGAACTGCTGGTACGTTTTCCGGAGGATTTCAGGGATATCCTGACAGAGCCTGTGGAGGTGTACAAAGAGAGGGCAAGACGGTGTCTGGAGGAAATACCGGGGGCCTATGAAATCCGCTGGCTGGAGGATATTTGAAAAATTCGACGAAATTAAGGCAAAAATAGTTGATAATTCACAAAATTTTAATAGTTTCGGCGTCTTCTTCGACGCTTTCTTGACTAACTGTATGGTAAAGTCTATATAAAGATTCGATGTAATAAACAGGAAAAGGAGAAGATGAGAGATGAACAATGCGGAAATCGGAAAAGCAATGGTAATCAAACTGGATCCCGTTCTGCCGGAGTACCCGACCTTTAAAGAAGGTGTCAGAAGAGCCCCGAAAAGAGAGCTGACCCTGAACAAAAGAGAGATCAAGCTGGCGGTAGCAAACGCCCTCAGATATGTGCCGGAAGAGCTGCACGAACAGCTCGCACCGGAATTTTTAGACGAACT
>NZ_JBBMFP010000029.1:0-67302 GCF_040095955.1 Blautia caccae
GTGGTGATTTGGACATAAAAATACCTCCTAAGTAGCTTTTGGTTATTTCCATTGTCTACTTAAGAGGTATCATATCACGAAGGCCTCTGCCGTCTGTACTATTCCTCTTTTTCCAACTGCCGGATCAGATATCTCCCCACCACTTTGGAAAATCCGTTTACATTGTGGATATAGGCAAAATCCTTCCCAAAGATTTTCTTCTCCGCCGGCAGATCCTTCTCCTCCCCTGCAAATACCCCCAGGACACACACACCCTGATTCCGCAGTCTCCGCACCTCGAAGGCCGTATCCGAGATGGCGTATTTTCCCTGGTACGGCTGCGGGTTTCTGGCATTTGGACGGTTTAATATCACATCATAGGGACGACCGTCGCTTAACACGATAAGGACTTTATGTTCCTCGTCCCGGTTCAGCAGTTCGTGGCCTGCTGCCTTCAGGGCAAGTCCGTCTCTGTTATTAGAGGATGTGATATATTCAAAAATATTACTGTTTGCACTCCTGTCATCCTCATAACCGCGGAAACGGTGCATGATTGTATAATCCCAGAAAGTGCAGAAACTCATCACCCTGTGGGGAATATTCACATTGCTCAGGGCTTCACTCAGAATATACGCCTGCATGGCAACCTGACCCTGCCGGCTCCTCTGGGAGCCGCTGGCATCAATGAGCACATCCACCACAAAATCACTATTGTCCTGCTTCAGTTCCCGTACAAAAAACTTGGCGTCATCTGTCCTGCCGATCCTCCACAGCCGGGAGGGAATGATTCTGCCCCTGTCCGACAGCACTTCATCTGTCTCATCCCGCATGGTAAACGCTTTTTTCAGCATGTCTGTAAGCGTCCAGATATTATTTTTCACCATTCTGTGATTATTGTGATAGGCATAAAGGTTCTTATCCTTCTGCTTTTTCGCATATTCATATTGATAATTGCGGAGCACCGGATTCTTTAGAACTCCCTCCGTAAAATACAGGCTGCAGTCTGCATGGATTCCCCTGCACAGTAAATAGTTCAGGCGTTTTTCCTCCGGTTCTGTCAGAAAAGTCTTCCCGTAATTTCTCTGTACATAGCTGTACATGCGCTCCAGGGCCTTTTCATCCACCACCAGCACCTTTTTCCTGTTGGTGTTCTCCTCTTCCCCGTCCTCTTCCTTCTCCTGCTGCTTTTCCTGCTCCATCATATCCAGGTTGGTCATGCTCTCCGTCACTTTGTCCAGGTAAGCGGAAAATGTCTCCTCGAGGGCTTCCTCCTCCAGATAATCCTTCCAGGAAAACTCTGTCAGTTCCTCCAGGGTGACCGCCAGCACCCGCTCCAGGGAACCATGCTGCTTTTCAAACTGGGGATCCACGATCTCATTATAAAGAAAATCCACTGTCCGTATGACTTCCATAGTATCTGCGGCATTTTTCAGCTCATAGACTCTCTCCATGAAGCCCCGGAGTCTGTCCGTGGCTGGTTCCTTTCCATTCAGAGCCTCCTTAAAAAGAGAGATTTTTAACCGCCCTGCCTCATATCCTACCAATTGGGAAAAATCCAGCTCCAGGGTGTCCTCAAAAGCTCTTCTTCTGATCTCCCCTACGCCTTCTCTCTCCTCCATGATCCGGTCACAGATGGCCCACTCAATACAGAGCTGCGCAAGGCTTATAAGCTCCCCTTCCGAAGCATGGAGGTATATTTTCTTGACCAGATAAAGAGATAGCTCCTCCCGGTCAAAATAGCGGGCAAATGCCCCCTGTTTGATACCGTCATAGAGGGCAATATACCTGGAACGCCGGAAACTGTCAAGATCCGGCTTCACATCCAGGGTATAATCCCCGCTCACCGTCCACATGAGGTTGCGGATTCTGTTTTCCAGCTCCAGCTCAAATTCTTCTCTCATTGAAACACATCCTCTGTGGTCCAGGATTCCGGTATTCTTGTCATAACCACATCCTGGACGATCTCTTTTTCGAACACGTCAAAGCATTTATTAACTACCCCCATACGGACAGCAAGCGCCGGGTCAAGGCCGCAGGAAACCGCCTTCAGCGCCCCCAGCATTCCCCGCAGATCAAGGGACTTTGTTGTGATCTCACTGTTGCCAGCCTTTGTCTGCAGGTCCATGAACAGTCCAATCCACTGCTTCAGGGCGTTTTCTTTGATACTGGGGAATTTTCTCCGGAATATATATTCCAGGGTTTCCTCATTCTGAGGGGGCATATCGATCACAAGAAAACGGGAGACCAGGGCCTCATTCAGTTCTTTTGTTCCCGCATATCCGTAATTCATGGTTCCGATAAAGCGTGCTGCGTCGTGCAGGTCAATCTTGTCATATCCGGGCACATCAATGCATCGCCTGTAATCCAGGGAGGCGTGAAGAACGGAAACCGCATCATTTTTTGCCATATTGATCTCATCCAGGACTCCGAAACCGCCGAACTCGGCACACCGGTAGATACTTCCCTTTCTCAGCTCCACCTCATTATTGACAAATGTATCTGTTCCTATTAAGTCACCGCTGTTGGTATTTACATGGAAAGAAACATTGTACACCGGACGTCCGAAAATCCAGGCCAGATTTTCCGCCAGCATATTTTTTCCTGTAGCTTTGGGGCCTGTCAAAAGCAGGTTCTCCCCTTCCAAAAGAGCAGCGATTCCCATTTCCAGAACTTCCCTGCCGTAAAAGGGCATATCCGGGCAGATCACACGCCCCTTTGCCTCCTCTGCCACATCATATTTTGCCCGAAATTCCTCCACGCCGTCAATGAGTCCGCTGTCCACGCCCTGTTCCCGTAAAAATTCCAATTCTTTCTCCATGTCTGATTCCTCTCACCTATTTATTCTACTCCTACCCTGCGTCAGGGTAATTACAAAATACTTCTTCACATATGAATCTCTAACTTTTATCCGATTATATCATCCCATATGGATTCCAGTCTGTTGCAGATGCAACACCGCTTTTATTATTATAACACAAAAGGTGTTCCGAATCTGTATCCGGAACACCTTTTCCTGTATTATTTATAATGATTCCCGGCAGCCGTTTTATACATCAAACAACAGATCCCCATAAGACGGCATGGGCCAGATATCCTTATCCACGATCATTTCCAGTTCATCCACAGGACGGCGCAGGGCTTCCATTGCCGGCATTACCTTTTCACGGTAATAGAAGGCACGGTCTCTTCCCTCCTCCATGTCCGCTGCTGTCTTTGCCACTTCTTTTAAATGGTTCAGCGCATTCCTGGTATCCTTCAGAAGGCCGGATGTGTCCCTGAGCAGTTCTGTCTGCACATCTACATCCAGAATGCCTGCTGACACCACTGCATTGATGGAGTCCGCCAGATTCTTCGTGTATTTGATCACTGCCGGAATGATCTGTTTGCTGGCAATATCTATCATAGTCCTTGCCTCAATATTGATGGCCTTGGAATATGTCTCGTATTTGATCTCTTTTCTGGATTCCAGCTCAGCCTTTGTAAATACGCCGAACTCCTCAAACAGGCTCACGGATTCCTCATAAGTCAGGGCTTCCACAGCTTCCACCATGCATCCGATGTTGGGAAGGCCTCTCTTAGCAGCCTCTTCCACCCACTCCTCGGAATATCCGTTTCCGTTGAATACAATCCTCTGATGCTCTGTAAAATTCTTCTTGATCAGGTCATGGACTGCCATATCGAAGTCCTCTGCCTTCTCCAGCACATCACAGGCTTCCTTGAAGGACTGGGCAACAATGGTGTTCAATACCATATTGGCCGGCGCTATAGAATCCCTGGAACCAACCATACGGAATTCAAACTTATTGCCTGTGAAGGCAAAAGGTGAGGTCCTGTTCCTGTCTGTGGTATCACGCATAAACTCCGGAATGGATTTTACACCGGTCTCCAGCTTCTCGCTCTCAATACTGTGGTCAGCCATTCCTGTTGTGATCAACTGGTTCATAACATCTGTAAGCTGGTCTCCCAGGAATACAGAGATGATGGCCGGAGGAGCTTCATTTGCGCCCAGACGATGGTCATTTCCCACATCTGCGGCGGATTCCCGAAGCAGTGCCGCGTGTCTGTCCACGGCCTTCAGTACACAGCTTAAAACAAGCAGGAACTGGATATTCTGATGAGGTGTAATACCCGGATCCAGCAGATTTACACCTGTGTCCGTTGTCAGGGACCAGTTGTTGTGCTTACCGGAACCATTTACGCCTGCAAACGGCTTCTCATGAAGCAGACATTTCATCCCGTGCTGGGAGGCGATACGCTTCAGCGTCTGCATTATGATCTGATTATGGTCAACCTCCACATTGACTTCCGCATAGATGGGAGCCAGCTCATGCTGTGCCGGAGCCGCTTCATTATGCTGTGTCTTGGAGGTAACGCCCAGTCTCCACAGTTCCTCATTTACATGCTTCATATATGCAGATATTTTCTGGCGGATGGTTCCAAGATAATGGTCATCCATCTCCTGACCCTTGGGAGGCATGGCTCCGAAAAGCGTACGCCCTGTAAAAGTCAAATCCTTTCTCTGCATAAAATTCTTATCACTTACCAGGAAATACTCCTGCTCCGCTCCCACGGAGGGGGTAACTTTCTTGGCTGTTGTATCGCCAAAAAGGCGGATCAGGCGCAGTGCCTGTTTATTGACAGCCTGCATGGAACGCAGCAGCGGGGTCTTCTGGTCAAGAGCTTCCCCGGTATAGGAGCAAAAGGCTGTAGGAATACAGAGTGTGGCACCTGCCGCATCATGCCTTACAAATGCCGGAGAGGTACAGTCCCAGACCGTATAACCCCTGGCCTCAAAAGTGGCGCGTAGCCCGCCGGACGGGAAGGAAGACGCATCCGGTTCACCCTTGATCAACTCTTTTCCGGAAAAACTCATCAGGACTTTTCCACTTGGAAGCGGTGCTGTGATAAAAGAATCATGTTTCTCAGCAGTCACGCCTGTCAGCGGCTGAAACCAGTGTGTATAATGTGTTGCCCCTTTTTCTATAGCCCATTCCTTCATTTCATGGGCAATCACATCAGCCATCTCAGGAGACAGTTCTTTCCCCTCCAGGATCGCCTGTTTCAAATCCTTGTAAACCTTTTTCGGCAGACGCTGCTGCATGACAGTGTCATTAAACACGTCCTCTCCAAAAATTTCAGCTACGTTTGTATACTCGCTCATATGTTTTTCCTTTCCTTACTGTGCTGCCCCATACTACATCTCTCCCAGGCCCCATATCTACCCCTTAACAAGTCATATGTCCCCGCACCTGAGACCCGCAGAGACACCTGGTCATTGAAACTGTTTCTAAGATACCTCAAAAACCGCTAAAAATCAAGAAAAAATTTACAATTCATCCCCTCAGGGAGCCAATTGCCAGCAGAAGAAGACACACTCCGCTGAGCCAGGACAGGTCCCGGTTCAGTATATGCCTGGTCCCATGTCCCAGCATCCATCCAGCCTCCATCACAGCGATACCCGCCAGAAAAGAGCCGATGACCAGCATCACCTGCCCGGACTGCACCAGCCCGGTCCCGATGCCCACCGCAATACTGTCGAGAGACAAAATAAAAGCAAGCCCCAGTCCTTCCAGCAGATTCAGCGCCTTCACCTTATCTGTATCCGCTTCCCCCTTCTTCAAAAAATAAGAAAAAAGCCTGTAACATCCAATCCCAAACAGCAGAAGAAACCCCAGTCTTCCCGTAACTCCTTCCGGAAGCAGCGCTGCCAGTCGACTTCCCATAAAAATAGCGGTACCCAAAATTGTACTCATCAGCAGGTTCATACAAACCACAATACCAAAAGGCATCTTAGTCTTACTCACCCCATAAGCAAAACTGACCACGAAAGAATCCATGGTCAGTGCAAGAATCAACAATATACCCTTTAAAACAGCCAGAGAATTCATTGCACACCTGATTAGTTTCTGTTTCTATTATAGTATTCTGATGTGTGCAGAAGTGGTATCCCTATTCCAGCGTATTGATCAGAGGCACCGTCTCATCCTCTTTGATCATAATCTGTACTGCATGCTTCATATTCGTAATTTCCACATCCCTGTGCTCTCCCCCGAATTCCCCGTCCAAAGTCCAAGAAACAGGCCCGTCACAGGAAATCTTCAGCGAAGACGTCTTAAATGACTCGATCAGCTTCGTATCCGCCCCACCCAGCAGAGACGCAATGATCTCATTCAGCTCCAGTATATTTTTAGGCCTGTGCACCAGCATAACCTCAAACACCCCGTCATCCAGCATCACATCCGGCCCTGTCAGCTTCCGAAATCCTCCCACAGAAGTGGCATTACTCACCATCCCAAAGATAAATTCCCCTTCCATGTTACATTCCGCGCTCTCCACCGCCATATTATAGGACCTGATATTAAAAAGCCTCTGTGTTCCCTCTAATATATAAGCCGCATGCCCCAGAATATTCTTCAGATCCTGGTTCGTCTCATAAGAAACATCCGTAAACAGCCCGAACGCCGCAATATAAACAAAAAAGTCATCATTAAACTTTCCCACATCAAAAGCGTGCGCCCTTCCCTCCACAATATCCACAGCCGCCTCCAGCATATTCTTAGACACATGCAGACTATTGGCAAAATCATTAGTACTCCCCGCAGGAATATACCCCACCGGAGTCGAATGTCCCCCTTCCATGATCCCCGTCACGATCTCATCCAAGGTCCCATCCCCCCCGCTGGTAACCAGCAGGTCATACTCTCCCCCCTTACGTCTTGCCACTCTCTGCCCATCCCTATAAGCCTGCGTAGGATGCACAGTCACCTCATACCCAGCCTTCACAAATATATCAAGAATATCCACCAGCCTGTTCTTAATACTCCCCTTCCCAGCCCTGGGATTAAAAATAAACAACATCCTCTTACCCATAACCAATCCTCCCTTTTCATCTCCAGCTTATTTTACTACCGAACCCCCAATTATACAACCCTCATCCCCCGCATCCTCTTTTTTATTCTCTTTTTTTCCCGCATGACGCTCTCAGGGGAACCCGCGGCAGGGAGCAGCCCTGTGGTATCCTGTGAACGGTGTTCACGGAGCGCCTGGGAGATCCACCTGCCTCAGACGCTTAATGAGGAAGCCTCTGCTGACGAATTTAGCGACTGAAAGCAGGTTAGCTCCCTGGCAAGCGCAGTGCACCGTTCACAGGATACCACAGGGCTGCTCCCTGCCGCGGGTTCCCCGTCCCCTTCATCATACAAAAAAAGGCCCCCAGGTTCCCCCAGAGGCCCAACACTCATATTAAACTAACTCCAATACCACTTCCATAGCAGCATCGCCCTTACGCGGTCCGATCTTGATGATACGAGTATAACCACCATTACGATCAACATATTTCGGAGCGATCTCAGTAAACATTTTGTCTACCATGTCCACTTCTTTGGTATTTTTCTTCTTACCAGCAGCTGCAGCCGGAACTTCCTTAATCGGATAGAAAACCTTCAGCATCTGTCTTCTTGCATGTAATCTGGAAGGAGCATCTTTTTTGATCTCCTTTTCCACTTCGTCATATACGGTAACTTTCTTACCATCAACAACTTCTTTAACTCTCTTTCCGTCAGCATCTTTGCGCGGAACTTTTGCCATAACTTTAACTGTCTCAAAGTTGTCTTTTTCTTTCACTGCCATAGCGATCAGTCCGTCAGCAATTTTGCGAACTTCTTTTGCTCTGGTCTCAGTGGTAACGATTTTACCGTGATATAACAGGTTTGTCACCTGGCTTCTCAGTAATGCTTTTCTCTGGTCAGATGTTCTGCCTAATTTTCTATATTTTGCCATCTCAATATTTCCTCCATTTGTGGAACCATATGCCATGCTTCTTCGGTCTTACTGACATATAGCTTTTTGCCCATAAATTCTTATCAGAGGCTTACTCCTCGCTGGGATTTAACTGTAAGCCCAATTCTTTCAGCTTCGCAAGCACTTCTTCCAGAGATTTGCGTCCCAGGTTACGGACTTTCATCATATCTTCAGAAGTACGGTTGCAAAGTTCTTCTACTGTATTGATACCAGCACGTTTTAAGCAGTTGTAGGAACGAACGGATAACTCAAGTTCATCGATGTTCATCTCCAGAACTTTTTCCTTCTCGTCATCTTCCTTCTCAATCATGACTTCTGCAGTCTTTGCACTTTCAGAAAGATCAATAAAGAGGCTTAAATGCTCGCTCAGTACTTTAGCCGCAAGGCTGACTGCCTCATCGGCGTCCAGGGTACCATTGGTGTAAATATCCAGTGTCAGTTTGTCAAAGTCAGTAACCTGACCGACACGGGTATTTTCAACAGTCATGTTCACACGCTCTACCGGAGTATAAATTGCATCAACAGCAATCACACCAATCGGCATATCGTCTGTTTTTCCTTTGTCAGCGCTGACATATCCGCGACCCTTGGTAATTGTCAGTTCTGCATTGAATTTGCATCCTGTGCCGCCGTTTAAGGTGGCAATTACCTGTTCTGGGTTCAGGACTTCGATATCCTGGTCAACCTGGATATCTGCGCCTGTGACAACACCTTCGCCTTCAAACTCGATATAAGCTGTCTTGGGTTCTGTGCTGTCGCTTGTGTTCTTGATTGCCAGGTTTTTCAGATTCATGATGATTTGTGTCACATCCTCTTTCACACCCGGAATCGAACTGAATTCGTGCAGAACACCGTCAATCTTGACCTGGCTCACTGCAGCACCCGGTAAAGAAGAAAGCATGATTCTTCTTAAAGAGTTGCCGAGAGTGATACCATATCCTCGCTCCAGTGGTTCCACCACGAATTTCCCATATCTCTTATCATCAGACATTTCTGTGATTTGAATTTTGGGTTTGTTAAAATCGAACATGCAAAGCCCTCCTTGCTACGTGCATATTACTTAGAATACAACTCGACGATTAACATCTCGTCAACAGGAACGTCGATTTCCTCTCTTGTCGGAAGTGCTTTTACTTCACCTTTCAGATTTTCCTGGTCAACATCTAACCAAGCCGGTACAAGACGTCCGCCTGTTGCTTCCAGAACGTCTTTATATCTCTGAGAAGATTTGCATTTTTCTTTGATTTCGATTGTGTCTCCGGCTTTTACCAGGTAAGACGGAATGTTTACCTGTTTGCCGTTTACCATTACATGTTTATGGTCAACGATCTGTCTTGCTTCTCTTCTGGTTCTTGCGAATCCCATACGGAAGATAACATTGTCCAGACGTGTCTCCAGCATGATCATCAGGTTTTCACCTGTCTGACCCTGTTTCTGGTCAGCCTTTACGTAGTAGTTACGGAAAGGTTTCTCCAGAACGCCGTAGATGAATTTAGCTTTCTGTTTTTCTCTTAACTGAAGTCCGTACTCAGACATTTTTCTGTTTGCTCTTCTTAACTGTCTGGTGGATTTCTTGTCAATTCCTAAATATACAGGATCCAGACCCAGGGATCTACATCTTTTCAGAACCGGTACTCTATTTACTGCCATGATTTCTTAACCTCCTAATTAGACTCTTCTACGTTTTGGTGGACGGCATCCGTTGTGGGGAACCGGTGTTACGTCGCGAATGCTTGTAACTTCCAGACCACAAGCTGAGAGCGCACGGATTGCTGCTTCTCTTCCTGATCCCGGTCCTTTTACAAAAACGTCAACAGTCTTCAGACCATGAACTAACGCTGCTTTTGTAGCAGTCTCTGCAGCCATCTGAGCTGCATACGGAGTAGATTTCCTTGAACCTTTAAATCCCAGACCACCGGCACTTGCCCATGATAAAGCATTTCCTTCAGCATCTGTCAATGTTACGATTGTATTGTTGAAAGATGACTGGATATGTGCCTGTCCGCGTTCAACGTTTTTCTTAATACGCTTTTTTGTCACTTTTTTTGTAACTTTAGCCATTTTTAAACTAACCTACTTTCTCACTTAATCAAAAATTATCATGTTTCTTATATTGACTGCAGAAAGCACGCACTGCGAACTCTCTCTTGTCATAAATTATTTCTTCTTGTTAGCAACAGTTCTCTTCGGGCCTTTTCTGGTTCTTGCATTTGTCTTAGTCTTCTGTCCGCGAACCGGAAGTCCTTTTCTGTGGCGGATTCCTCTGTAGCATCCGATTTCCTGTAATCTCTTGATGTTCAGAGCGATTTCTCTTCTCAGATCACCCTCTACAGCGATATTCAGTTCATCGATTGCATCACGAATCTTTCCTACTTCTTCGTCAGTTAAATCCCTGCAGCGAGTGTCAGGGTTTACTCCTGCCTCTACTAAGATACGGTCAGCGCTTGTTCTACCAATTCCGTAGATATAAGTCAGACCAATTTCAACACGTTTTTCTCTTGGTAAGTCTACACCAGCTATACGAGCCATGTATTTGTTCCTCCATTGTTCTTAAAAAATATTGTTCCTAATTGGGATACATAAAAATGACGGGTCTCTATGCATCCAGCCGCAAAATAAAATTTTACGCAGCCTTTCCGTCACGGCAGAGCGACGGTATTAAGCAATATTCTGTAATCGCCCTCTCGGCAGGACGACAAACGTGATATATTACTATATTTAATCAGTACGAACAACGCAACCGCGCGTTTCATACTGCAGCCGCACTAAAATAATTCACACAAATCACATCGTTTAAACACGCATCTCAAATTTCATGCCAAAAAACAGCATTCTTTTAGAGTTCCATGCTTAACCCTGACGCTGTTTGTGTTTCGGGTTTTCACAGATAATTCTGATACTGCCTTTTCTCTTGATAACTTTGCATTTTTCGCAAATCGGTTTTACAGATGATCTTACCTTCACGGATAACCCTCCTTTCTGAATTTCTCTGCACATGGGCATAAAAAGTCCACGTACGAGCACAAAAGTACGTTTTTAATGATAACACTGTCGTTGCAAGAATGCAAGCACTTTTTTAAAAAATTTCCACTTATTGATTGAAATGGCATATTTGTTGGCAAAGCGGACGCCGGAGGCGGTCCTGGGGTTCCCCGGGCGGACGAGAGCAGAGAACTTCCAAGCTAACACGTAACCCGCACTAAGTTCATCGCCTTATGGCTCTTCACTAAGTGCTTGCTAACGTGTGGATCTTGTAAGCTTCTCTACCCGCTCTTAAACGCCCGCCCGGGGAACCCCAGGACCGCCTCCGGCTGTTTTTAGACACCGAAAGGCTCAGTGAATGCTCATTTTTATTCTCAATAGCAGATTTGTATGAAAACAGGGAAGAATGTATTGAGGCTGCCTATCAGAGCACATCCACCATAATAGAAATAACCTCAACTATATCTCCAAAAATTATAGGATATCTTTAAGAAAAAGGCGTATCTCCCCGAACTACCTACTAAATTCAATGATTCATTGAAACCTATAGGTAATTTAACACCAAAACCAGGGCATCCCTCACCCATTTACCTACTAAAATACAAGATTCAATGAATCCTATAGGTATTTTGGCACCAAAAGCAAGGTCTTACCTCACCTATTTACCTACTTAAAGGCAAGTTTCAGTGAATCCTATAGGTATTTTGCTCCAAAAACAGGCTTACCCCACTCATTTACCTACTAAAATACAAGATTCAGTGAATCCTATAGGTATTCTACCGCCAAAACAAGGTTGAACCCTACCATTTACCTACTAAAATACAAGGATCATCGAACCCTATAGGTACTTTGGCACCAAAATCAAGTCTTACCTCACCCACTTACCTACTGAATGGCAAATTTCATTGAATCCTATAGGTATTTTACCGCCAAAACCAGATTTTACCTCACTTATTTACCTACTAAACGGCAAATTTCATTGAATCCTATAGGTATTTTACCGCTAAAACCAGATTTTACCTAACCTATTTACCTACTAAATGGCAAGTTTCATCGAATCCTATAGGCATACCGGATAGAAAACCTTTTCCACCAGTCTGTACAGCAATAAGGCACCTCCATAGATAAAAACATATCCGCGGAAAGAGAACACCAGTGAAACAGGGATGCGGCGGGGGCGGAGGTGGGAATGGGGTGAGCGGCGCACTGCGCCTGTCAGGGAGCTAACCTGCTCCCATACACTAAATTCGTCAGCAAGGGCTTCCTCATTAAGTGTCTGGGGCAGGTGGATCTCCCAGACGCTCCGTGAAACGCCGCTCACCCCATTCCCACCTCCGCCCCCGCCGCATCCCTGTTTCACGTCCGCCTTTCAAATCCCCGCCTTAAACCAAAAAAAGGAGATGCCTCCCACTCCGCAAAGCAGCCCGCATCCCCTTATAAAACTCTCAACTTATTTCAATTTGAAACCAAAACTCTTATTTGTCTCTCCAGATAATCCTGCCCTTACTCAGATCATACGGTGACATCTCAATCGTCACCTTATCTCCCGGAAGAATCCTGATGAAATTCATCCTCAGTTTCCCGCTGATGTGCGCCAGAATCACATGTTTATTCTCCAGTTCCACCTTAAACATAGCGTTCGGCAACTTCTCCAGTACCGTTCCTTCTACTTCAATAACATCTGCCTTTGACATATATCAAACCTCCTGTTTCCTTCTATATTCTTTTACAACTCTCTTGATAGTTTCATTCTTCCATTCCCCGCCTTCACTGAGAATACTCTCAATCTCCGGGGAAATCCTGCGGTTAATCTGGACATGCCTCATTTTCTTCTTCTTGGGATGCTCACAAGTCCTAAGCGTTCCGTCAGCCAGATAGACATATCCGTCCTCCGCTCTGACGATGATATAATATCTGCCGGTATCATGGCCAGCCATGGAAACCGCTGCCATTCCTGCTCTCACCTCGCTCATAGGTCCACCTACTCACTCAAGGTCAGTATTTCAGGATCGCCGTCTGTGATGAGAATGGTATTTTCATAGTGGGCTGACAGAGAACCATCTTCTGTCACCACGGTCCAGTCATCATCCAGCCAAACCACATCGGCTCTGCCTTCATTAATCATCGGTTCAATCGCAAGAGTCATACCTGCCTGAAGTCTCAGCCCTCTGCGCTTCTGACGGAAATTCGGTATCTGCGGGTCTTCGTGCAGGCTTGTGCCGATTCCATGTCCGACCAAATCCCTGACTACACCGTATCCGAACTTCTCTGCATATGCGCCGATGGCTGCGGAGATTTCATATAAATGCTGTCCTGCCCTGGCATACTTGATTCCTTCAAAGAAACTCTGTCTGGTCACATCAATGAGTTTCTGCGCCTCCGGCGCGATCTCGCCCACCGCATGGGTACGTGCCGCGTCTGAATGATATCCTTTGTAGATCAGCCCGGCGTCCAGACTCACAATATCCCCATCCTGGAGAATGTGGTCCTTACGCGGAATTCCGTGTACCACCTCATCGTTGACAGAGACACAGATAGATGCCGGATATCCATTATAGTTCAGGAAATTCGGTATACAGCCCATCTGACGGATAAGCTTTTCTCCATACTGGTCAATGTCGAGGGTGGAAATACCCGGACGGATAAAATCCCTCAGCTCGTCGTGTACCTTCTCCAGAAGCCTTCCGGCCTCCCTCATAAGTTCAATTTCATTGGCAGTTTTTATCGATACTGACATTTTTTACGCTCCTAATATTTTGACGATCGCCTGGAACACATCTTCCATATCGACGGTTCCGTCAACCTGTTTTAATATACCGGACTTGGTATAGTAGTCAATCAGGGGCTGTGTCTGGTCATGATATACTGTGAGACGTTTTAAAACAGTCTCCGGCTGATCATCATCTCTCAGAATCAGTTTCTCACCGCAGATATCACATACATCCTCTGTTTTCGGAGGATTGTACTTGATATGGTAAGTAGCGCCGCATCCTACACACGCTCTTCTGCCGGACATACGGTTTACAATATTCTCATCCGGAACATCCACGTCAATGGCATAATCCACCTTCTGACCCATTTTAGCCAGCGCTGCGTCCAGGCTCTCTGCCTGGGGAATTGTTCTGGGGAATCCATCCAGCACATAACCATTTTCACAGTCATCCTGTGCCACTCTGTCCACTACCAGGTCCACTACTAATTCATCCGGAACCAGCAGGCCCTGATCCATATAGGTCTTAGCCTTTTTACCCAGCTCTGTTCCGTTCTTGATGTTGGCACGGAAAATATCACCTGTGGAGATATGCGGAATCTGATACTTCTCCGCAATTTTCTTCGCCTGTGTTCCTTTTCCTGCCCCCGGTGCGCCTAACATAATAATCTTCATACTTCTCTTCCCCTTTCGTATTTCAATCCGCATTCCGCCTTAAAGTATAAGCGCGGAATCATAGCCCACGGATCGCTGCCCAGACCCCAATCAGGGTGTGTGTCCTTATATAGCATTTTAGTGCACCCACAAAAGTGGGTACACTTAAATCATATAAGCTTATTCACTTAAAAATCCCTTGTAGTTACGAACCAGCATACGGGACTCAACCTGCTTGATCGTCTCCAGGACAACGCCCACCACGATGATGATGGATGTACCGCCGAAAGAAACATTTGCACCGAACACACCATTAAAGAAGAATGGGATAACGGCAACAATGACCAGACCTGTGGCACCGATGAAGATAATGTAACTTAAGATTTTTTCCAGATATTCCTGTGTCGGTTTACCCGGACGGATACCCGGAATGAAACCGCCCTGTTTTTTCATATTATCCGCAACTTCCATCGGGTTGAAGGTGATGGATGTATAGAAATAAGCAAAGAAAATAACAAGTACGATGTAAACAACCAGACCAATGGAATAAAGAGGCTCATTCGGGTTGAACCAGTTGCTTGAAGTCAGACCTTTTAAAATCTTGCTTCCGATTCCTGTACCGCCGCCTTTACCCAGGAAGCTCGCGATGACTACCGGGAAAGACATAAGGGAGGATGCGAAGATAATGGGAATAACACCTGCAGTGTTCACCTTCAGAGGAATCGCACTGGACTGTCCGCCCATCATTTTTCTTCCTACCATCTTCTTGGAATACTGGACCGGAATCTTCCGCTCTCCACCGTTCAGGATAAGTACAAGTACCACTACCACTATAATGATTGCCATGATAATGATAGCTGCCAGGCCGCCTCTTGCGATGGTTTTCCCTTTTACGAATTTCTCGAACAGGGAAGCCAGGTCGCTTGGGATCCTGGATACAATGTTGATCATCAGGACGATAGAGATACCATTTCCCACACCTTTTTCAGTGATCTGTTCACCGATCCACATCAGCATTGCAGAACCGCCGGTTAAGGTCACTACTGCAACAACAATGCTGGTGAAGTTCATCTCTGTCAGCCAGCCGCGGTTACCGAAGCCGATCACCATGGCTACAGACTGGAACAGAGCCAGACCTACAGTCAGATAACGGGTGATGGCAGTCATTTTCTTCCTGCCTTCCTCACCGTCACGCTGCATTTCTTCCAATTTGGGAATTGCAATTGTCAGAAGCTGAATGATGATAGATGATGTGATATATGGCGTAATACTCAACGCAAAGATAGACATCTGTTCAAATGAACCGCCTGTAAATGCATTGAAGAAATTGAACGCATCATTAGACTGGCTTGCAAACAGGTTCTTAAAAAAGTCCCTGTCTACGCCCGGAATTGGCAGCTGAGAGCCAATCCGGACAACAACCAGCATTAACAATACATAGTAAATTCGACGTCTTACATCTTTTATTTTAAAAGCGTTCCTAAGAGTCTCAAGCATTAAATCACCTCGACTGTTCCACCTGCAGCTTCGATTTTAGTTTTAGCGGTTTCGCTTACAGCGTTAACCTTTAAGTTAACCTTCTTTGTGATTTCACCACTTCCGAGGATTTTAACGCCGTCGCCAAGACGGGAAATAGCTCCGGATGCCAGTAAAGCTGCCGGTGTTACCTCTGCTCCATCCTCGAATCTGTTTAACTCGCTGACATTGATCGCTACGATGTCTTTAGAGTTTCTGCATTTGAAGCCTCTCTTAGGAAGTCTTCTGTATAAAGGCATCTGTCCACCTTCAAATCCCGGTCTCTTAGCTCCGGAACGGGCTTTCTGTCCTTTATGGCCTTTACCTGCGGTCTTACCGTTTCCTGAACCGTGGCCACGGCCTCTTCTGAAGTTATCGCTCTGTCTGGAGCCTTCAGCTGGTTTTAAATTTGATAAATCCATGACTGCACCTCCTTCTTCAATGATTAGATTTCTTCTACTTTCACTAAGTGTCTTACCTGCTGGATCATACCGCGAACGGCTGCATTGTCAGGCATTTCCACTGTCTTGTTCAGTTTTCTTAAACCTAAAGCTTCTACTGTTTTTCTGTTTTTCGGAACAGCACCGATTGTAGATTTCACCAGAGTGATTCTTAATTTATCTGCCATTTTTCAATCCTCCTACGCAAAAATCTCGTCAACAGATTTTCCACGAAGTTTTGCTACTTCTTCCGGAGTCTTTAACTGACTTAAACCTGCGATGGTAGCCAGAACTACGTTCTGTTTGTTACGGGAACCCATACATTTTGTACGGATGTTTTTGATACCTGCAAGCTCGATTACCGCACGGGCCGGGCCGCCGGCGATAACACCGGTACCTTCCGGAGCTTTCTTCAGCAGCATCTCAGCGCTTCCGAATTTTCCGATGAAGTCATGGGTAATACTTCCGTTTTCGTCTCTTGCTACTGTAACAAGTTTCTTCATAGCATCCTCTTTTCCCTTGCGGATAGCTTCGGGAATCTCGGCTGCCTTTCCTAATCCAGCGCCTACGTGACCATTGCCGTCACCTACAACAACTAAAGCTGTGAAACGGAAGTTACGACCACCTTTAACAACCTTTGTTACACGCTTGATTGACACTACTTTTTCTTCTAATTCTAACTGACTAGCATCAATGATAGAACGTTTCATGTGTTCATTTCCTCCCTTATTAGAATTCTAACCCAGCTTCACGTGCTGCGTCTGCTAATGCCTGAATTTTTCCGTGATATATAAAGCCGCCTCTGTCAAAGACAACCTCTTTGATGCCTGCTTCGATAGCTTTCTTACCGATCACAGTTCCTAAATATGCTGCAGCATCAACGTTATTGGTTTTTTCCAATTCAGCTTTTACCTCTTTCTGAGTGGTAGAAGCGGAAACCAGAGTTTTTCCAACGGTATCGTCAATAATTTGAGCATACATATGATTATTGCTGCGGAAAACTGCTAAACGTGGAGTTGTAGCGGTGCCGCTCAGATGATTACGTAATCTTCTATGTTTTTTTGCGCGAACTTTCGCTCTTGATACTTTACTAACCATTTTTACACTCTCCTTAATTATTTCTTACCAGTTTTACCAACTTTACGTCTGATAACTTCATCAGCATACTTAATACCTTTACCTTTGTATGGCTCCGGTCTTCTCTTATCTCTGATTTCAGCAGCGTACTGGCCAACTTTTTCTTTATCGATTCCTTTTACGATGATTTTATTACCATCTACAGAAGATTCCAGTCCTTCTGGGTCTTCCATCTCTACCGGATGTGAGTATCCTAAGGAGAGAACCAGTTTCTTACCCTGTTTTGCAGCTTTATAACCTACACCGTTAACTTCCAGAGTTTTTTCATATCCCTGGCTTACACCGATCACCATGTTCTGGATCAGTGTTCTTGTTAAACCGTGTAAAGATTTCATTTTCTTTAAATCATTTGGTCTTGTAACAACTACCTGACCATCCTCTAATTTGATTGACATCTCTGTCGGTAACGCTTTCTCAAGTGTTCCCTTTGCGCCTTTTACGGTCACAAAATTGTTCTCAGCAATTTTAACTTCTACGCCTGCCGGAACAGCTACTGGCTGTCTTCCAATACGTGACATACCTGTTGTCCTCCTTACTTAAATTTTCGGAAGGGCCTATTATGGTTCCCTTCTGTTTTCAGTATCTCTATCTACACAGTATCCCCGTTCCGTAAAGAAGGGGTATGTTCGCTCAACTAAACTCATCTGTCGCCTGCGGCTCGGATTCGTTAAGGTTCGCGAACGGCTTCGCACTAAGTTCAGTTTTCGCCTTACGGCTCGACTTCACTAAGTTGCTTTCAGCCTACCATACGAATGCTAATACCTCGCCGCCAACGTGCAGCTTTCTTGCTTCTTTATCTGTGATAACACCCTGGTTTGTGGACAGGATTGCAATACCCAGTCCGCCCAGAACTCTCGGAATCTCCTGGCTGCCTGCGTATACACGTAAGCCCGGTTTGGAAATTCTTTTCAGGCCTGTAATGATCTTTTCATTCTTGTCTGCACCGTATTTTAAGGTGATACGGATGGTCTTGAATGCGCCGTCTTCCAGAACGTCGTATTTTGCGATATATCCCTCTTTTACCAGGATATCGGCAATAGCAAGTTTCATTTTAGATGCCGGAACATCTACTGTATCATGTTTTGCAGTATTTGCATTACGGATTCTTGTAAGCATATCTGCAATTGGATCGCTCATTGTCATTAGAGTTTCCTCCTTCTATTCTTTATCCCATATCCGCCCAGGCGGATGAACTGATTAGATACTTTTAGTCCGCGGCTTGCGCTCGCTAAATATTCAATGCCTACCAGGAAGCTTTTTTCACTCCCGGAATCTGGCCTTTGTATGCTAATTCACGGAAGCAGATTCTGCAGATTCCGTATTTTCTCAAGTAAGCATGTGGACGGCCACAAATTCTGCAACGATTGTATTCTCTTGAAGAGAATTTCTGTTTACGCTGCTGTTTTAATTTCATTGCTGTTTTAGCCATGAATTTTCCCTCCTATAATTACTTTGCAAATGGCATGTTAAATAATGTCAATAATTCGCGGGCTTCTTCGTCTGTTTTAGCAGTTGTAACGAAAATGATGTCCATACCTCTTACTTTATCGACTTTATCGTATTCCACTTCCGGGAAAATTAACTGCTCTTTGATACCGAGTGCATAGTTACCTCTTCCATCAAATGCGTTAGGGTTAACGCCGCGGAAGTCACGTACTCGAGGCAGTGCTAAGTTGATAAGGCGATCAGCAAATTCATACATTTTTTCGCCTCTCAGAGTTACTTTACAACCGATCGGCATGCCTTCACGGAGTTTGAAGTTAGCAATGGAGTTTTTTGCTTTTGTTGTTACAGCTTTCTGACCTGTGATCAGTTCCATGTCAGCTACAGCTGCATCTAACAGTTTTGCGTTTTCCTTTGCTTCGCCTACACCCATGTTCACAACGATTTTGTCGAGTTTCGGCACTTCCATGATATTTTTATAACCAAACTTTTTGACCATAGCGTCTACGATCTCATTTTTGTATACTTCTCTCAGTCTGCTCACTTTAAAATGGCCTCCTCTCTAATTAATCGATTACTTTGCCTGTAGCTTTGGCGAAACGCACTTTCTTGTCGCCTTCCATCTTGAAGCCGACTCTGGTAGCTTTGCCTTCGTGTACTAACATAACGTTAGATACATCCAGCCAAGCTTCCTTCTCAACAATACCGCCCTGCTGATTAGCCATGGAAGGTTTTGTGTGCTTTGTTACCATGTTTGCGCCTTCAACCAGAACAGCACCTTTTTTCGGATTAACAGAGATTACTTTTCCTTCTTTGTCTTTATCTTTACCGGCGATCACTTTAACAGTATCACCTTTTTTAATCTTAAATGTTGACATCAGGTTACCTCCTATAATACTTCGGGAGCTAAGGAAACAATTTTCATAAACTGTTTCTCACGAAGCTCTCTGGCTACTGGTCCAAAAATACGGGTTCCTCTCGGAGTCTTGTCATCCTTGATGATAACTGCAGCGTTCTCATCGAATTTGATGTAGGAACCGTCTTTACGACGAGCGCCTTTTTTAGTACGAACAACAACGGCTTTTACAACATCACCTTTTTTAACAACACCACCTGGTGTTGCATCTTTGACAGTAGCAACGATCACATCACCGATGTTAGCATATCTTCTCGTAGAACCACCCATAACACGGATGCAGAGGATTTCTTTTGCACCTGTATTGTCAGCGACTCTAAGTCTACTTTCCTGTTGAATCATGCTTGGATTCCTCCTTACGAATTATTTGGCTCTTTCAACTACTTCAACAAGTCTCCATCTCTTGTCTTTGGACAGAGGTCTTGTTTCCATAACTTTTACAGTGTCACCGATATTGCATGTGTTTTCTTCATCATGCGCTTTTAATTTATATGTTCTCTTCACAATTTTTTTGTAAAGAGGATGTTTAACGTGGTCTTCAATCGCTACAACGATGGTTTTATCCATCTTATTGCTTGTAACTTTACCAACACGTGTTTTTCTAAGATTTCTTTCCACGGTTATGCCTCCCTTATTACTCTGCTGCTTTTGCCTTGTTCTGGGCAATCAGTGTCTGAATTCTGGCAATATTTTTGCGAACCTCTTTGATTCTGCTTGTATTGTCCAATTGATTGGTTGCATTCTGAAATCTCAAATTGAAGAGTTCCTTTTTAGCAGCTACTAATTCTTCCTGTAATTCTGCAGCTGATTTTGTTTTTAAATCTTCTACATAATTTTTAATTTTCACTGTTATCACCGCCTTCTAAGTCTGCACGAGAAACGATTTTACATTTACATGGTAACTTGTGCATAGCAAGACGCAGCGCTTCGCGTGCTGTCTCTTCCGGCACACCTGCGATTTCAAACATTACTCTGCCTGGCTTTACAACTGCTACCCAGTATTCTAAGGCACCTTTACCGGAACCCATACGTGTTTCTGCTGGTTTTGCTGTTACTGGTTTATCCGGGAAAATCTTGATCCAAACTTTACCACCACGTTTGATGTAACGGGTCATAGCAACACGGGCTGCCTCAATCTGGTTGGATTTGATCCAGCACGGCTCAGTTGATACTAAGCCGAACTCACCGTAGTTGATTTTATTTCCTCTTAATGCTTTTCCTTTCATGGATCCGCGGAATTGTTTACGACGTTTAACTCTTTTAGGCATTAACATAATTATTTATCGCTCCCTTCCTTAGTTCCTTTAGTTGGAAGTACCTCGCCATTGTAGATCCATGCCTTAACGCCAACTTTGCCGTAGGTGGTATCTGCTTCAGCGAAACCGTAATCGATATCTGCTCTAAGTGTCTGCAGCGGAATATTTCCCTCGCTGTAGAACTCTGTACGTGCCATATCTGCACCGCCAAGACGTCCTGATACAGCAGTCTTGATTCCTTTTGCTCCGGCTCTCATGGTTCTCTGCATAGTAGATTTCATGGCACGACGGAAGGAAATACGGTTCTCTAACTGTAATGCAATGTTCTCAGCTACTAACTGAGCATCTTTGTCCGGTCTCTTTACTTCTTTGATATCAACGATCAGTTTTTTGCTTGTGTAGTTCTGTAATTCAGCTTTCACTTTTTCGATCTCAGAACCGCCTTTACCGATAACAACGCCCGGTTTTGCAGTATAGATGATCACTTTTACTCTGTCAGATGCTCTCTCGATTTCAATCTTAGAAACACCTGCGCTGTATAATTTCTTTTTCAGGAATGTCCTGATGTTATAATCTTCCACTAAGTTATCAGCGAAGTCGCCTTCAGCGTACCATTTGGAATCCCAATCTTTGATAACGCCGACTCTCAGTCCATGTGGGTTAACTTTCTGTCCCATGATTGTCCTCCTTATCTCTCATCCAACACAACGGTAACGTGGCAGTTTCTCTTTTCGATCCTGTAAGCTCTGCCCTGTGCTCTCGGTTTGATTCTCTTCATAGTCGGAGCTTTGTTAGCGTAGCACTCAGCGATATAAAGGTTTTCCGGGTTCATACCATTGTTGTTTTCAGCATTTGCGATTGCTGATTCCAGTAATTTCTTGATTACGCTTGACGCGTATCTTGGGTTATATGTCAGGATACCAAGGGCAGTCTGAACGTCTTTCCCACGGATTACATCCAGTACATAGCATGCTTTCTGTACGGACATTCTAGCGTAGGATATCTTCGCAGACGGTCTTGTATCTTTATTAGCATTTCTTGCTCTTTTAATCTGACTTCTATGTCCTTTAGCCATGATAAAAGCCTCCTTCTAAAATATTAACGAACACCTGATTTTTTCTCGTCTTTGCCATGTCCTCTGTAGGTTCTGGTAGCAACGAACTCACCGAGTTTGTGACCAACCATATCCTCTGTTACATATACCGGCACATGTTTTCTTCCGTCATGGACAGCGAATGTGTGTCCAACGAAGGACGGGAAGATTGTAGAACGACGTGACCAGGTTTTGATAACTGTTTTATTTCCAGCCGCATTCAGAGCGTCTACTTTTTTCAGTAAGCTTTCATCTGCGAACGGTCCTTTTTTTAATGAACGAGCCATTTAGCCTTACCTCCTTATTTCGCTAATGTTTTACCATCTCTTCTTCTTACGATATACTTGTTAGACTGTTTGTTTTTCTTTCTTGTCTTCAAGCCAAGAGCCGGTTTGCCCCATGGTGTACACGGACCCGGACGGCCGATACCGGTCTTACCTTCACCACCACCGTGCGGATGGTCATTCGGGTTCATAACAGAACCACGAACTGTAGGTCTGATACCCATGTGACGTTTACGTCCTG
The DNA here is from genome assembly GCF_040095955.1 of Blautia caccae. Taxonomy (NCBI): domain Bacteria; kingdom Bacillati; phylum Bacillota; class Clostridia; order Lachnospirales; family Lachnospiraceae; genus Blautia; species Blautia caccae. Next base: position 22,451 of record NZ_JBBMFP010000029.1, read on the forward strand.
CTTTACCAATATTGATAAGGCTGTGCTCGCCGTTACCTACTACGCCGATAGAAGCGCGGCAGTTAATCGGAACCATTCTCATTTCACCTGACGGCAGACGAAGGGTTGCGTATTTGCCTTCTTTTGCCATTAACTGTGCACCGTTTCCAGCGGAACGAACTAACTGACCGCCTTTTCCAGGATACAGCTCAATGTTGTGGATCATAGTACCAACCGGAATCTCAGACAGAGGCAGGCAGTTACCTACACGAACCTCGGCATTTGCACCGTTCTGAATCTTCATACCAACCTTTAATCCTTCCGGAGCAAGGATGTATGCTTTCTCACCATCTGCATATGCAACTAATGCAATGTTTGCAGTTCTGTTCGGATCGTACTCGATTGTTTTTACTGTTCCGGGAATATCATCTTTTCTTCTCTTGAAGTCGATGATTCTGTATTTTCTTCTGCTGCCGCCACCACGGTGCCTAACTGTAATTTTACCTTGATTATTTCGTCCAGCGTTTTTATTTAAGGACACTACCAGAGACTTCTCAGGTGTTGCTGTTGTGATTTCAGAGAAATCAGAACCTGTCATGTGTCTTCTGGAAGGTGTATATGGACTATAGGATTTAATTCCCATTTCTGTCTCTCCTTTCATTCTCCACGCCGCAAGCATTGTTATTCACAACGCATCCTGGCGTTTTCATGCCGGCAGTCAAATATCGGATTAATTTTTCTTGACTGCGCTTAGTTACTATTGGTTAAGGGCTGATTAAAGTCCCTCGAAGATTTCGATATCCTTGCTGTCCTCTGTTAAAGTAACAACAGCTTTTTTGGTTTTTGCTGTTTTGCCGAAGGTCATTCCGCGTCTTTTTGTCTTGCCATCTAAATTCATGGTGTTGACAGTTTTTACTTTTGCTCCCTCGAACATTTTCTCAACAGCTTCTTTAATCATGGTTTTGTTTGCTTCCGGATGAACTAAGAAAGTATATTTCTTCTCGCCCATAGCAGCCATGCTCTTCTCGGTAATAACCGGTTTCAGGATTACATCATAATACTGTACGTTTGCCATTATGCGTATACCTCCTCAATTGAAGCTACAGCAGATTTTGTCAGGATTACCGTATTGTATTTCAGAACATCATATACGTTAATGGTGTTCGGTAATGCTGTGATCACATCCGGGATGTTTCTTGCGGATAATACTACGTTCTGATCATTGTCAGCCAGTACTACCATTGCTTTGGAAACATTCAGGTTATTTAAAACTGCCTGCATTGCCTTGGTCTTTACTTCATCTAATTTCAGGTCATCAAGAACGATGAGCTTGTTCTCCTGTACTCTGCTTGTCAGAGCGGATTTCAGAGCTGCTCTTCTTTCTTTCTTGTTCATTTTGATTTCATAATCTCTCGGAACCGGAGCGAATACAACACCGCCGCCTGTCCACTGCGGAGATCTTGTTGAACCCTGTCTAGCATGACCGGTTCCTTTCTGTCTCCACGGTTTTCTTCCGCCGCCGCTCACTTCAGAACGTGTTTTCGCCTTCTGAGTTCCCTGACGTTTATTTGCAAGCTGACGAACAACAGCTAAATGCACTAAATGGTCGTTGATCTCAACGCCAAACACTGCATCGTTTAATTCCATTGTTCCAACTTCTTTGCCTTCCATATTATAAACAGATACGTTTGCCATCTGTGTGGTCCTCCTTTCCCAGAAAAACTTTATTTCACGGTTTTAACAGATTCTTTGATTGTTACTAAGGATTTCTTCGGTCCCGGAACGCTTCCTTTAACTAAAAGCAGGTTGTTCTCAGTATCTACTTTCACAACTTCCAGGTTCTGAACTGTAACTTTTACATTTCCCATCTGGCCCGGCATCTTTTTGCCCTTGAATACTTTACTCGGATCTGATGCTGCACCGTTGGAACCTGCATGACGATGATATTTAGAACCGTGAGCCATAGGTCCTCTGGACTGTCCGTGTCTCTTGATAGCGCCCTGGAATCCTTTACCTTTGCTGATTGCAGTAGCGTCGATCTTATCGCCAGCTTCAAAAACATCGCATTTGATTTCCTGGCCCAGTGCCATCTCCTCAGCACCGTCTAATTTGAATTCTCTTACAAATCTCTTGCAGGAAACACCAGCTTTGTCAAAGTGTCCTTTCATCGGTTTGTTGACAAGGTTTTCTCTCTTGTCTGCGAAACCAACCTGAACTGCGCTGTATCCGTCATTATCCTGTGTCTTAACCTGTGTTACTACACAAGGACCAGCCTGCAGCACTGTTACGGGAGTTAAAACTCCGTCTTCATTGAAGATTTGAGTCATTCCGACTTTGGTAGCTAAAATCGCTTTCTTCATTTTTTCTTTACCTCCTGTGAATCTACAGCGGATTACACTGTGTTGTGCAATCATCCTAGACAAACAGTCAATATAGACTATATATCAACCTTGTAAGGACAATCTCATATCTTACCGGGCTGCCCCGTTAAGCATGACTTATTTCTGTTTCATTTTGATATCAATGTAAACACCGGCCGGCATCTCTAAACGAGACAGGGCATCAACTGTTTTCTGAGTTGGTGTGATGATATCGATCAGTCTCTTATGAGTTCTCTGCTCGAACTGCTCTCTGGAGTCTTTGTATTTGTGTACCGCACGCAGGATAGTTACTACTTCCTTCTTAGTGGGAAGCGGCACCGGTCCGCTAACAGTTGCTCCATTCTTCTTTACAGTCTCGATGATCTTGCTTGCGGATGCATCTACTAACTGATGATCGTAAGCTTTTAATGTGATTCTCATTACCTGACTTGCCATAAAAAAAGTCTCCTCCTTTTCGCACTTATAAGTAGTACGACAAGCGGCGACTGTACACATTCCCGTGTGTGTCATCTAACGTTTCACACACTCCCACATTCCCGTGGTAAGTCTTCAAGATTTTGTACAGTGACTTGTCGTCAGTTTCCTAACTTGACATTCGCTCCACGGAAAACCTGCCACTTGGGCAGCAACCTCACGCTTCACAGCTATCAATGTCACAGCACTAGTTAGTATACAGGATGTTTTTCCAGAATGCAAGGTATTTTTTTCTTTTTGTTAAAAAAAGTTTGCATTTTTTCCCGTACACAGCACTTTTCCGATAAAAACCACAAAAACAGCGGCACATCTCTGCCTTTTTTAAGGGATGCGCCGCTATACTGCTGTCCATCCTTACCGATATATGTTGCTTCTCGGCTGTTCCTGACTGTCCGGCAGCCTCCGCAGGCGGGATTATCAACCTGTCATTACGATCCGATGACCTGTTCTGTAAACGCTCTCAGAATATCCACGGATTTATCCATGTCTGCCTTTTCTTTCTCATTCATGGGAATGCGCAGGGTCTGTTCGATTCCGTCCCATCCGATTCTGCAGGGCAGGGAAACCGCAACGCCTGCCCACTCCTCAAAGCTCTCCTCCAGCACATGTGCCACCGGAAGTATGGCATCATCATCTTTCATGATTGTCTCTACGATATTGGAAACCGCCATGGCAATTCCATAGAATGTAGCTCCCTTCAGCTTGATCACCTCTGCACCGCCGTCTTTTGTCCTGTGTGCGATCTCCTCCTCATCCAGCGTGATTCCCACCTGCTGTGCATAATCATAGAGCGGAAATCCCCCGATATTGGCGGAGCTGAAGATAGGTACCTGGCTGTCACCGTGCTCTCCTAAAATATAGGCATTGATATCCTCCACATTAACATGCAGCTTCTCACTCAAAATATATCGGAAACGCGCTGTATCCAGAGATGTTCCGCTGCCGATAACACGTCCTGACGGCAGCCCCGACTCTTTATACACTGCCGCAGTTGTCACATCCGCAGGATTGGATACCACAAGAATCAGAGGATTTTCAGCAAACTTCATAATATTCCGGGTGATACTTTTTACAATGGAAACATTTGTCTTTGCAAGATCCAGCCGTGTCTGTCCCGGTTTTCTGGCAATCCCCGCTGTAATGATTATGATCTGCGCATTGGCGCACTCTTCATATCCGCCCTTTCTCACCCACACCTGTTTAAAAAAACTTGTGCCATGAGCAATATCCAGCGCTGCCCCTTCTGCCCTGTCCTCATTTAAATCCACCAACACAATATCATTTGCCTGTACCCTTACCATCAAAGTATAGGCAATCGCCTCTCCTACATTACCTGCACCTATCACTACAATTTTGTCTCTATGGGATTCTTTCATTTATATTCTCCTGTCTGAAATATTATTTTCTATATAAGTTTTTATATCCTCCTGCAATTTCAGACAAACACCGGCGGCCCCCGCCTCTTCCAGCGATCATATCTCCTCTCACGTTCCTCCGCAGCCGCACTGCAGATACCTGCCTTCCTAGTGCACAGCCATTCCCCTGCACACACTACCCCCACCGCAATCCCCCAGGACAATAGCTGTCCCCTTTTTTTCTCCTGCCTGTGAAACTTGTCCTGGGAACGTTCTTTTATCACACAGTCATTATTATAATGAAAGCTTCTACGTTCAAAAGAAACCTCTGTACTTCCCTCCCGGCTATCCCACTGCCCTTCGGTCTCTGCATACGCCCCAAAAACCCCCGAAAGAACTACCCCCAGAACCAGAAGACTCTTCAGAACAGTCCCTATCCTCTGTTTTATTTTTTTCACGTCTATATTTTCTCCGCCCAAATTTTTCAAAAATACACCTCCATCATAATACAGACAACCTCTTTTTTCAACACTTTATTTCAACAGAGTAGAGGAATATATAGACAGTTAGTCGTAGAATTACGAGGGCTGCGGAAGAGACACTGTTTTTTTATCTCCCGGAGCGAAGAACAGGGATGGAGGGGGAGGGTGCAGTTTGCTTTTGGCAGACATTGCGGCAGAGAGCCTGAAGATCCAGTACCTACTAAGACTTAGGCGCGACGGCTCTTCCGGAGCGTCTTAGTCGCAGTTGGTACTTAGCTGAAGGGGAACGAAGCTGGCTGCCAAAAGCAAACTGCACCCTCCCCCTCCATCCCGTCCCCCTCCCGCCAACACACAAAAAAAAGGACAACGCCCCAAAACGTCATCCCTTTTTTCCACCTATATAAGCTTAGAATAATCCAGAAGTGTCACCTCATTATCCTTATCCTCAATCACTTCCGGTGATTCCCCCGCCGCTTCCGCCTTAGAAAGCAGTTCCGTCACAGACGGAGCAGGCAGCACAGCTTCCTTGTCCACTACAGGCACCTCCTCAGGTTCAGATTCCATCTCCTCTTCCTGCTGTACCTCTTCCTGTGCAGCCGTCTCTTCCTGTGGCTGCGCAGCTTCTTTCTCTGCTGTCTCCTGAACAGCGCTGTCATCAGAAACCATCTCCACTGCAGACGCATCGGAACTCTCTGTTTCCTCTGCATCCTCCATACCGAGAATGATCTCTGCAGTCTCCTGCGGCACGATTGTTTCCTGTACCTTATCAGGCGCTTCTATCTCTCCGTTCTGTACCTTGGCAATACTCTCTGCAATAGATGCCATGGCATCTTTCATAGCACTGTCATATTCATCAGGCTGCTTTTCCGGTATGGGGGCAGCTTCCAAAACAGGAGCTTCCTCTTCCTCATCTTCTGTTTCTTCCTCATCCAGAAGACCCTTCTTGGCAAGTTTTTTGCGGCGCTTCTCCTCTTTTTTGAGGCGCTTGCGTTCCCTGCGGCTCAGCTTCTCTTCTTCTTCGTCATCTTCGTCCTCGTCGTCCTCACTGTCCTCCTCATCCGAAGCCTCTTCATCCTCATCTTCGTCGTCCTCATCGTCAGCCTCGTCCTTACGCCATAACTCAGCCAGAATAAAAAGGATAATTAAAAAGATCACGCCGAGTCCCACAACGATCAGGCCTTCCTTGCTCTGCAGGGCAATGGCCGCATACGCAATGTAGGGAACTACCACAACGACTTTTACTGCATTATTGATTAACTGGACCGTTTCCTCCTTCGCATTCTTGTCATACACACTTTTTACCTTGTATGAACCTGCGGAGGAATCCATATCCGTAACTTTATAGACATATGCCTTATTGTTATTGGTATAGATGATCTTATCGCCCTTTTTCAAGCTTGCGGCATCTATCTCTCTTCCGTAGGCAACAGAACCCACCGGGAGATTGGTATCTTTACTGCTGTTGTCATTCATGACTGTGTTGACCCCTGCAAAGGGAGGAACGAGCAGGGCGGCTGCCACAAGAATTGCGCAGATCACAACCAGATTCACAATAAATTTCAAAAACTTAGACATGTGTGTATTCCTCATTTCGTAATCTCGTGCTTATTTTTTGCTGAAGTCCATGCATATTTTATATTAACATTTTCCGGCAGAGATGTACATAGGAAATCGCAAAAATTTTCTCAGCAGTTCCTGAGGAACGCAAGATATCCCTGATAAGCCTCATAGATATCCACTTTACTGGCAATCTCCCAGGGAGAATGCATATTCAATACAGGCACACCGCAGTCAATGACTTCCATATTATAATTGGCCAGAATGTAGGCAATGGTGCCGCCTCCGCCTGCGTCCACCTTGCCCAGTTCCGCTGTCTGGAAGGATACCTTGTTCTCATCCATAACACGGCGAAGTTCAGCAATGTACTCAGGGTTGGCATCGTTGGAGCCGCTTTTTCCTCTGGAACCGGTATATTTGTTGAAGGTAATCCCATGGCCCAGATAGGCGGAGTTCTTCTTTTCCATCACCTCCGGATAATTGGGATCAAAGGCCGCGCTTACATCTGAGGAGAGCATTTTTGAGTTTTTCAAAGCCCTGCGCACCAGCAGTTCGCTGTACTGTCCGCAGGCATTCATCACCTCTGCCACGGTGTTCTCAAAAAAGCGTGACTGCATGCCCGTGGCACCCACACTGCCGATCTCCTCTTTATCTACCAGGAGGCATACGGAGGTATACTTCACCTCATCCACAGCGGCAATGGCCTCGAATGAGGGGTATGCACACACCCTGTCATCATGACCGTATGCCATAAGCATACTTCGGTCCAGGCCAAAATCCCTGGCAGCTCCCGCAGGGACCACTTCCAGCTCAGCGGAGATGAAATCCTCTTCCTCCACCTGATACTTCTCCTTTAATATAGAAAGAATCTGTGCTTTTACTGCCTCTGTCTCCGCGCCTTCCAGCGGAATGCTGCCAACAAGCACGTTCAGGTTCTCACCTTCCACCACTTCCTTGGCGTTCTTCTCCATCTGTTTTCCTGAGAGGTGGATCAGCAGGTCTGAGATTCCCACAACCGGGTCGTCTGCATCCTCGCCGATGACGATGGGGAGCACTGTGCCGTCCTTTTTCACGATCACACCGTGCAGGGCCATGGGCAGTGTCACCCACTGGTATTTCTTCACGCCGCCGTAATAATGTGTGTCAAGGAGGGCCTGTTCTCCCTCCTCATAGAGCGGATTCTGTTTCAGGTCAAGTCTGGGGGAATCCACGTGGGCGCCCAGAATGCGCATTCCTTTTTCCATGGGTTCCTCTCCTATTACATAGAGCGCCAGTGCCTTTCCCATATTGTCTGCATAGACCTTATCCCCGGCCTTCAGTTCTGTTCCTGCATCCACTACAGCATTCAGATCCTGAAATCCGGCCTGCTTCGCTCTCTTTACCATCTCCGCAACACATTCACGTTCTGTCTTGCAGTCAGATATAAACTTCCTGTAAGCTTCGCAGAAAGCAAAAATTTCACTTTTGTCTCCGTATTTTTTCCAAGCATTTTCTGTCAATTGATGAACCACCTTTCCTATCGGGCATCTGCCTTTTTCTTATTTTAAAGCTTACTACACAGAGAATGGAAATGCAAGCGTGAACCGTAACCCAAAGGCAGTCAGGCCGGAAATCCGGCGCAGCGCCTGCTGCGGCGCCGTCTGCCAGGATTCCGGCCTGGGTGTATTTCTTCTTATTATATAGGATCAAAATTTAAGCTTCAGGGTCTTGATCTCATAAGGTTTCATCCTGAAGGATACCTTTCTTCCGTCAGGCTGCAGTTCTTCCATATCCGCTTCCAGCATATCGCATTCGCAGACTGTCTTGATGTCCTCCGCAAAGGTCAGAGAAACCTCTGTCCTTCTGTTAAAACATTCGTAGAGTCTGACAATGACTGCCTCCTCTTCCTCCGCCTTTTTCACAACCTCAACCACCACATTCTCACGGCTGCAGGTTACAAAGGAATAGACATCCGGCAGTGTGCCGCCCTCATTGGCCTTTACGGCAGCCTCTAGAGGATTGTTCAGCAGATATGCCTGGTTTACGGTTCCCGCCTCCTTCCAGCTTCCCCGGTGCGGGTAGATGGAATAGGTGAAGGTATGGTGTTCTTTATCTGCCTCCGGATTGGGATATATGGCGGACTTCAGCATGGAAATGCCGATCACGCCGTCCCGGACGCTGCATCCGTACTTGCAGTCATTTAACACGCTGACGCCGTAACCGTCCTCAGACACATCCATCCACTTGTGTACACAAACCTCGAACTTTGCGAAATCCCATGAGGTGTTGGCATGGGTAGGACGTTTCACATTGCCATACTGGATCTCAAAAGATGCCTCGCTGGTGTGGATATCCACCGGGAACAGAGCCTTCACAAAAATCTGGTGCTCTTTCCAGTCTATCTCATTTTTGATATCAATGCGGGCTGTATCCTTATAAATGCAGATGTACTGACTGATTACGGAATCCAGATAATTCCTGGTTATTTTCAGGCACCCGCGAACCGGGCCGCACTCTGCTGCCTCTATCCCGGCCACGTCATCGATCTCCCAGGATTTTTCCGTGTAGTAATTGTTCAGATCCCAGGCGTCATAATTGTGGGGCCTGTCCTCATAGCTCATGAGCACATTGGCGGCTTTCCCTTCCGGTAAAAGCTCCCGGTCTGCTCTCTTGTCATAGATGCTGATGAACTGCCCCTTCTCGTTCAGATCAATGGAGAAAAATGCGTTCTCCATATGGGTTTCCGTTACCTGAATCTCTGATTCGTATTCTTCCTCTTTCTCTTCTATCAGGAAGGTTTTATACCCTTTTGCGGGAACATCCTTTGCGGTAAACATCCAGGTGCCGTCTGCCATCTTCTGTACGGGAAGGCATTCCTCCCCTGCCTTCACTGCAGGATATGAGATATCTTCCGGACACGGGAAGCACACCGCTTCCTCAGCGTTCATGCTGTTAGGGTTGTAAACTACGACAGAGTGTTTCGGCGCATTCACGTGCTCTGCCAGACTGCCCAGCCTTCTGTCAGTGTACTCCCGGTTGGCGCTTAAGATTGCTTCGTACTCCTCTTTGGAGTCATCGTAAACCTCTTTGATGGAAGATCCGGGAAGGATATCATGGAACTGGTTTCTCAGGATCACCTCCCAGCCCTCATGGATCTCTTTGTCCGGATACGCTTCTTTCAGCAGGTACTCGCCCAAAATACCGTACAGCTCCATGTTCTGGTAAGCAAATTCTGATCTGCGGTTATATTTTTTATTCCTTGCCATAGAGGTATACGTTCCTCTGTGATACTCCAGATAGAGTTCCCCTACCCAGGAGGGCAGATATTTTCGGTCTCTCACCTTTTTGTCCAGCACATGGAAGAACTGCTGTGAGGTGCTCATGACCGTCTTCGGGCAGCCCGGGATCCCTTTTGCCAGACGCCTCTGGTTTTCCAGCATATCCTTTGTGGGGCCGCCGCCTCCGTCTCCGTATCCGAAGCTGCACAGAACTTCGTCGTTTAAGTATTTCTGGCTGTAGCGCTTCCATGCCCCTTTCATCTGGGACGGATTGATATATCCGTTGTAGGTGGTGAAGTGCTCCGTCTCAAAGCCGCCCTCCACGGCGCCTTTGTTGTAATCCCTGGTGGGCACGAAATGCGTCAGTATCCTGGTACCGTCAATGCCCTCCCACTCAAAGGTGTCACAGGGCATTTTATTGAATTCATTCCAGCTTATCTTTGTGGTCATGAAATAGCGGATACCGCATTTTTCCATGATCTGAGGCAGAGCCGCGGAATAGCCGAACACATCAGGCAGCCACAGGATCTCATTGTCCTTTCCGAACTCATCCCTGAAGAAGCGTTTGCCGTGTACGAACTGACGAACCAGCGCCTCACCGGAGGCAATGTTGCAGTCAGCTTCCACGAACATACCGCCCTCCACTTCCCAGCGGCCTTCCTTCACCCGCTCCTTGATCTCCTCATAGACTTCCGGCGCGTTTTTCTTTACATATTTGTAGAGCTGGGGCTGGCTGGACATGAAGATGTATTCCGGATATCTGCGCATAAGCTCCAGTACCGTGGAAAAGCTTCTCACAGCTTTATCCTCTGTCACCTTAAGTGTCCACAGCCATGCACAGTCTATGTGGGTATGTCCCACGCAGTAGATATAAGCATCACTGTCCCCGCAGTGTTTGCCGTAAAATTCCCTGGTAATATACTCCTGTGCCTTTTCCAGACTCTCATAGTATTCCCCGGAGCCTTCTTTTCTGAAGTCCAGCAGATTCAGGGATTCATTCAGGCAGTTAAGGATGGTCAGATATGCCCTGTCATCCTCCGGCAGAAGTCTTGCCACCTCATAAGGTACAGATAAATCATAAAAATATTTCTCCGTTTTTCTGTCCAGTACCTTGATGGCCGAACAGAGCCTGAGGGAAAAGTTCTGGTCACCTGTGAAGGCTGACAGGATAATGCGGTATTCCTGTCCTGCACAGGCATTTTCCGTAAGGATGATCTCCCTGTGGTTCACATCCAGACCCTGGATCCTTTTTCCGTCTACGAAAATGGAAAACTGCGGGTTGGTGGCATCCCACTCCCCTTCTCTTCCTGTCATCAGTTCGTAGACTACACATTCCCCGTCAAACTCCGAAGGGATGACCACCTTTGTCTCAAACCAATAATACTCCCTGTGACCTCCCCAGAGCTGCTCCCTTGTAAGCCTCTCCCAGTCGGAGGTGTCAAGGTTCTCAAGATCCGTGAACGTATCCTCTGTCTTCTTCATTCTGTAATCCTGAATCTCGCAGGATCTGGGATAGATCTGCTCCTGCAGGTATTCCAGCAGTTTGCCGATTCGTTCTCTCATCAACACCATGTAAAAATTCCTCCCGTTTTCACATTATCCTTTTGCTGCACCCGCCATGGTAAATCCTTTTGACATATAGTTCTGTGAGAGAATGTACAGAAGGATGGAAGGCAGTGCGTAAATCGCGGAGTATGCGGCAAGAGGACCATACTGGATGGTACCGTGCTGTCCGAAAAACTGGTACAGCATAACAGATGCCGGCATCTTCTCCGGTGAACTTAACAATATGTAAGGAATAAAGAAATTCCCCCAGCTTCCGGAGAAGGTGTAGATAAATACCACACAGATTCCCGGAAACATCAGCGGCGCCACAATCTTACGGATAGACTTCATGGTAGTGGCACCATCCACCCAGGCAGCCTCCTCCAGCTCCACCGGCACTCCGTCCATAAAATTCTTCATAAGCCAGATACCGTAGGGCAGAGATGACGCTGACAAAAACAATACCAGCCCCGGAATGCTGTCCAGGAGTCCTACGCTCAGAAAAATTTTATATACAGGCACAGTGACCGCGATCATGGGAAGTGCTGTCATAAACAGAATAACATACATAAAGCCTTTTTTGTAGCTCAAATGATATCTGGATAAAGGATAAGCCGCAAGCCCTGAGATCAGCACCACGATCAGGGACTGGGCAAAGGAAATAACAAGACCTACGCCGAATCCCCGCAGGTTATCCGAGTTGGTCAGCACATCACTGTAATTGCTGAAAGTCCACTGCGCGGGCCATTTTAAAGCCTCACCTGCATTGGTATCCAGAGACGCGATCACTACCCACAGAAGCGGAAGGATAAACACAATCCCCACGATCACCAGAAATGCACAATGCAGGGTTTTTACCATCTTTTCACTCATTACGTTCCCTCCCTTACTGGTCCTTCAGAATTCTTGTATAGATCACACTGCACACAGCGCCTACGATCAAGATCAGCATACCGATCGCGGTACCGTATCCAAGCTGCAGCCCCTTTAAGCCCTGGTTGTACATGAATATGGGAAGGGTCGTGGTGGATGAACCGGGACCTCCTCCTGTCATGGCATAGATCAGACCGAAAACGCCCAGGGTAGACAGGGTATTCAGCATGGTATTAGTGGCAATGGTGTCCTTGATGCAGGGCACAATAATGCGGATCAGTGTCTGGAACCGGTTGGCCCCGTCCACTCTGGCTGCCTCCTCAATATCTCCGGACACATTGTCAAGGGCTGACTGGAAGTTCAGCATAGAAAATGCGGTGCCGTGCCATACATTGGCGATCACAACAGTCATCATGGGATGCTTGAACAGCCAGGATACTGCCGGTATGTGTACAGCGCCCAGGATCATGTTCATGGTTCCGTTGTCCTTGAAAAATGCCATGCAGCACAGGGCAACCACGATCTCCGGCATTACCCATCCGGCCAGGATGCAGGGTCCCACAACACTTCGCAGTCCCTTGGGTTTTCCCTTCATGAAATATGCGATCAGAAATCCCAGGATACTCTGTCCCAGAAGGCTGCCCACTAAAAAGAGCAGTGTGTTTTTGATACTGGTCATGGTGCTGGGGTCTGTGAGCATTCTCTTATAGTTCTCAAATCCGATAAATTCCACATTTTTTGCATTGGCTCCGCTGAGAGCCAGGTTGGTAAAAGAATAATATACCGTCAGTACGATCGGTATGATAAAAAAGCATAAAAGCAGCAGCACTGCCGGAAGCAGCAGGATAGATTTCTTCGCCTCATCTTTTATGACAGCCGCACGGCTTGGTCTTGCCATAAAGCGCCCTCCCTTCAATCATGAAAAAATATGGGCGGCGGCACTTTACGGTGCCGAAGCCGCCCAGTTGCTGAACCTGCCGGAATATCTTTCCGGACAGCCTTTTATTTCTCGGTTACATTGTCATCGCCCACGGCACGTGCCACATCCGTAGCGTACTGTGTCATGGCATCTTCCGGAGAGGTACCGGATACCACAGATTCCACCATGGTCTGGATGCTGGTGGTGACAGTGGAGTATTTGTCATTCTGCGGTCTGAAATCAGCGCTCTCCAAAAACTCTGTAGCAATCTGTTTAAAGGGCTGTGCGGAATAGGTCTCGTCACCGGCTACATCCTGTCTGGTGGCAATATTTCCCTGTGCAATAACAGCATCGGTGTAAACCTCCGGGTCCATAAGATGTTTGATGAATTCAAAGGTCTCATCCTTGGCATCTGCATTTTCCGGAATAGATAATGCCCAGCCGCCTGCCAGTGTAATGGTTTTCGGGTCCTGTCCCTCAGATGTGGGCATGGATGCGAATCCCAGTACATCCTTAGCCTCCGGCCACGGTGCTGCCCCTGTGTCAGTCCAGTTTCCTGTGATCCAGCTTCCGTCAAGGGAGATTGCCAGCTTGCCCTCCGGCAGGTACTCTCTTGCAGATGTATTGGAAGCCTGTCCGTTTAGTACAAGGGAGAGGTCCGGTCCGTATCCGTTGGTATAGATATCCTGCAGGAAGTTCAGGGAATCCAGAATACCCTGGCTCTTCACGATCCATTTATCATCATCGGAGAGCAGTCTCTCTCCGGTTCCGTAGAGCAGCATCTCATATGTCTGCATGGAAGTTGCCTCACCGGTTGCCACACCGGAGTTGCACCAGAAGGGCACTACATCGGGACACTTTTCCTTCACCGCTTTGCAGGCATCCAGGATATCGTTCCAGTTCTTTGGCTCCCAGTCCTGTCCTTCGCTGATCACACCGGCCTGTGCCAGAATGTCTCTGTTGTACCACAATCCTCTTGTATCTGTACAGTACGGAATACCGTATACAGAACCGTCCGCGCCAGTCACGCCTTTTTTCATGGATTCATAGTAGGAGGTATTCCAGTCCTCATAATCTTTCACGTAATCATCTAATTTTGTCAGGTAGCCTGCACTCACATCATTGGGAAGCTGGAAGGTGTCCTCACAAACCAGGTCCGGGCAGGTTTTCTTATCTGCAAGCTGAAGAGCCACTTTTGTAAAGTAATCTCCCTCCTGTGCCACGATAGGGGCTATATTTAACTCCACCGTATCTTTTTTATCCCAGGTGTCATATCCGTTCTGTATCCATTTCCAGAGAGCGCCGTCCTCACCCTGGCCGTCATCCCTGAAGCAGAAGGTAATGGTCTTCTTACCGCTGTCTGCCTCTTTCTTCTCATTTCCTCCGGTGGAGGCTTCCTTGTCACTTCCTCCGCCGCAGGCGGTAAGCCCTGCTGCCATCACGACTGCCAAAGACAGGCCCATCACTTTTTTCATCTTCATACTCGTTCTCTCCTTTTCCGTGTTTTTTTGATGAAACAAGAATACCATTTTTTTCCGGTACAGTATATTCCACTTATTTAAAAAAGGGGGTCATTTTTGACCACCCTTAACGTTTTTTAATAATAATGAGTTTCACAGCGTTCTGCAGTTCCCGTGCTGTGTCCTCCGGCGGGGTGCCTCTGACCTCCATCAGTTCATAGAGACTCTCTGACACCTGCTGCGCGATCTCAAACCAGGAATTGTTGGTCTCTGCACACCATCCTTCGTTAATGTAACGGTCCAGAAACTCTGTCCCCTCGTCCGGCCCCACGCGCTTTGCCTGGTACGGCACCGCAGCCTTTACGGGCAGAGTATCCATGACATTGCAGATTCTCTCCTGAATCTCATCTCGATAGAGATAGGTGAGAAAACGGTAAGCCTCCCGGTCCGCATAACCCGTCACCCCAATATTTTCCCCTGAGAGCATCAAAGATTCCCTCACGTCTCCCGGCAGCGGTATGATACCCGCTGAAAATTCCATTCGTGAGCTTCTGAGAATCGTGGAGGCGCTGAGCCTGTTTGCCATCATCAGCACCTTCCCCTCAGCGAAAGAGCGGGCTACATCCGCCTCCGTGAGATTAATGGTCTGCTTTCCTACATACCGGCTCCTCTTCAGCTCCTCCAGAATACCGGCCGCCCTGATCCCGCCTTCCTGGTCTATGGTGTTTAAACTGCCTCCGCAGGCATAAAGCAGTGCTCTGTAGAAAGCGTAGATTTCCTCAGGACGCTTTGCCGCGAATCCGAACTTGTCCCCAACGCTGTCCTGCAGTGCACTGCAGGTATCCAGAAGCCCATCCCAGTCTTCCGGGGCTGACAGCCCGTTCTCCCTGAACACATCGCTGTTGTAAAAAAGTACATAAGGATCACAGGTAAAGGGAATGCCATAATATTTTCCGTCATCCATGGTGGTGTTCCACAGCTTCTGGAAGTTCATACTGTCCTGGCAGCATGTTTCCACATACGCGGAAATATCGGCAAACACTCCCATATCAATGAGAGCAGGCATCATCCCGTTATCACATATGATCAGGTCCGCCGTTCTGCCGTTATCCATGCGGAGACAGATTTCTTTCTTAAAGTTCTCCTTTGGGATGAACTCCATGTTCACCTTGGCACAGCCGGAGCGGCTGGAATAATTTTCTGCCACTTCCTTCAAAATCTGCTGGTGCAGTTTTGTCTCATAGGCGCAGAGCACGTAAATCTGCTTTTTCTGCACCTCTTCCGCCTCCGATTCCTCTTTTTCTCCCTTCTCCGGCCAAAAGAGAAAGGCGGACACAGCCAACACACACAGAAGGAAGGCAGCAAAATACCCTTTTTTCTTCATTTTGCATTCTCCCTTTTGTATTCCGAGGGCGTGACACCGCAGAGCTTTTTAAAGACTTTCACGAAATATTTCTGGTCATGGAATCCCACCATCTCAGCCACCTCATAAACCTTATAGTTGCCGGACAGAAGCAGGCGCTTGGCTGTACTGACCCTGAAATTCTGCAGAAAGGAGGTGAAATTCACCCCGGTCTCCCTGCAGAAAATGCGGCTTAAATATTCCGGTGTGACACAGCATCCCTCCGCTGCCTCGGACAGTGTAATGTCCCTCTGGTAATTGCTGCGGATAAAGTCAATCACATTGAGTATCATGCCATTCTCTGTAATATCAAGGGTGTCCCTGCTGCTGGCAACCGCGTTCATGATCTTCTCAAACTGATATCTCACCTCTCTTTTTGAAGTGCTCCTGGCTATATTCTCCATGATATAGGAGGTATCATCCACTGCTTCCAGGCTGCCTCTGGTCTCCCCTGCCACCCTGAGGATTCCGGCTGCAAACCTGAGGACATACTCCCGGATGCAGGCAGGCCTTCCCTCGCTGTCGATCACATACCTGGCAAACTGCTCCCCGATCATGCGCACCTTGTCATACCGCCCGCTGCGGATCTCCCGGTAAATGCTCTGCTCCAGATAATCCGGATATTCCAGTTCCCTGTACACAGCGGACTCCACCAGTTCCCTGCTCAGTATGGTTTCATCCGGCAGAGAAAACGCGTACTGCATCATGTCTTTCAGCTCCTCAAGCTTCTCATTCAGTCCGGTAAGCCCGTAAAGGGTCCCGTAGCTGCAGTGGCATTCCGTGATCTGGCAGAGAGAATGATAGATTCTGGTCTTAAAGATCTTGAACAGGTTTTTATTTCTCTCCGTATCTGTCAGCATCACTAAAAACCCCTGCTGTCTCGGCAGAGGCATTACATAATAGTTTTCCATGCAGAAGGAATCCAAAAGCTCTGTGGTGTGTTTCTGGAGTTCACTCCCCGTCTCATTTGCCAGACTGCACGGATAGATCAGAAAAAGTGAAATCTGTGTTCGGTCATCCACCTGCAGGGTTTCCCTGAGAATCGGTTCTGCCTGCTGCCTGTCTATATCCGTTCCGGTAAAATAGGTCCACAGAAGCTGTTCCGCAGAGACCTTTTCCACCCGGTTTTTCTCAATGTTTCCCTCCGCCTTGTGCAGCACTTCCAGAAAATCATCCACCTCCAGAGGTTTCAGCACATACTCCACCACCTGCAGCTTCAGTGCTCTTCTGGCGTATTCAAACTCCGAATATCCGGTCAAAAGGACAGCCTGTACCGCGATCCCTTCCTCCAGAATCTTTTCCAGCATCTCAAGACCGCCCATGACCGGCATCTTTATGTCTGAGATGACCAGGTCCGGTCTGTATTTTCTCACTGCCTCCAGCCCTTCTTTTCCGTTTCCGCAGACTGCTGCCACCTCATACTCTGTATCCCGGGCGAGTATGTTTAAGATCCCTTCTCTTGACTTCGGTTCATCCTCTACTACGATTATCTTCATATTGTTCCTCCTACTCATAGGGAATCAGAATGGTTATAACAGTCCCTTCCTGGCTCGACTCCACGTGAAAGCTCCCCTGCTCCCCGTAATAAAGCTTGATCCTTGTTATCACATTGCGCACACCGATGCTGGATTCTATGCGCTCTTTCTTATAATCAAAATGATTGAAATATTCTGCCTGCCCCTCCTCCATGCCTTTTCCGTTGTCTTTCACCACTATGGATATTTTATGCTCTCCTGCCTTTGTCAGGCGGATATTGATCTCATCCATACCTGTATTTCCCGGAAAACCATGGACCAGCGTATTTTCCAGAAGAGGCTGTATGAGCAGCTTGTGGATTCTGCACTTCATCAGATTCTCATCGGCCTCCACAGTACAGATAAAGGAATATTCAAATCTCTGCTGCTGGAGGTATACATACCGCTTCAGATATTCCAGTTCATCCCGAATCTCCACGATCTCATTGCTTTTGTGAATGCTGTATCTTAAGATCAGTGCCAGGCTGGTGAGCATTTTGCTGATGCTGTACTCTTTTCTGTCGATGGCGACCCAGTTGATGGCATCCAGGGTATTGTACAGAAAATGTGGGTTTATCTGGGCTTCCAGGGATTTTATCTCCGCGTATTTTTCCCGTACCAGGGCCTCCTTTTCCTGCTCATTGGATGTGCGTATCTGGCTGAGCATACTGTTAAAGTGTCTGCCGATCCTGGCGAACTCGTCCATACCCTCCTCCGGGACGCGCACCTCCATGTTCCCCTCATTGGCCTTGTCCATTGCATTTAAGATGGGCTTCACAGAGCGGTCCATGTCTTTCGAGAAGGAGACGGCAATAAGCACGCAGATAACCCCTGCCAAAAGCCCCACCAGCACAATCAGGAAGGTCAGGTTATGCAGGTCCTTCAGCACGTAATTCAAGTCCCGCACATTTACCACATAAAAGGTCTGGTTCTGGACCCCTTTGCTGCGGGCGGACAGGCTTGCACCCTGAGGGTACCGGTTGTTCTCCACAAATTTCTGGGCTGCCTGCTCTATCTCTTCTTTGCTTCTCTCTTTTTTCTCCTCCCCGGCAAATATGTTTCTTTCCCCGTAATTGCCTTCCGGATAAGAGATAATATCACCATACCGGTTCACCACAAATGTAATATTGGATTTTGTGCTGCCCTGTTTATATACATCACACAGTGCTTTTTCATCCACACACAATAAAATGCACCCAACAGGCCCCTCCTTATAATCGTTGAAGTCTGTGAGCTGATGCGCCACATAGAAATAGTCTTTCTCCCCGTATCTGGTGTCCAGCTTGTGGTAGGTTCTGGAATAGACGGTCTGCTTCTCCGCATAGGCCTGTTTTACCATCTCATTGTTTCTGATGTTGTCCAGGTCAAAGCAGAAGCTCTCCGCGCCGGACAGGGTCATGCTGTCGTAGAAGCATACATCACCGTAAATGCCGGTGACTGCAATGCCCAGTATATTTTTGTTTATGTATACAATGTTCTGCAGATTTTCCTCTATCTTATGTTTTGCCAGGTAAAATCCGCTGCTGTCCCAAATGTTGATGGGCTTTAAATTGTCCACATAGGTCTGGTCTGTGTAGATGTCCTGTATGAGATTCTCAAAGGTATCCAGAAAGTTCTGCACATTTCCGGATGACTGTTCCAGATTGGCTTCAATCAGTTCCCCGGTCTGCCTGGTTATGGTTGAGGCACTCTGTCTGTAGGAAATCAGCAGAACGAATATGATAGGGACCAGGGAAACACCTAAAAGAAGCACAAGCATACGCCTGCCAATCCCCAGTCTCTGCAGTCTTTTATTCAAAATAGGTCTCTTCTCCTCCTTTGGCTTTTATGTGTGGTTTTATGTCCGTACGGATTTTAGGGATATTTTCCCATTATGAGATACTTCTTCATTTTACAGTATGTTTTCTTCCGTGCCAAGGTGGAGATATTTGACTTTTGGGGTGTATTCTATATATAATAAATGAAGCGATATACAGGCTGCTGTCTACAGAAAACTTTTATGATAAGGCGGAAACGCAGATGAACAGTAAGATTAAAATTATTGAGGACCTTTCCCTGAATGCATGGCCCTCACATCAGATGCAGATATATGACGGATGGATTCTCAGATTTTCTTATTTTTATACCCACAGGACGAACTGTGTGGAGCAGATTGGTCTCTCTTCCATTCCACTAAGGGATAAGATTGCGTACTGTGAGGAGGTTTATGCCAAATGGGGGACTCCCACCATCTTTAAGATCAATCCTCTGATGGACAGCTCTTTTGACCAGAAGCTTATGGAACGGGGGTACCATACTGCCCATACCACAGAGGTGATGACAATGGATCTGGAAAAGTATAAGGTGCAGAAGCCGGCAAGACCGGTGTTTCTCAGCCGGGAGATTTCTCCGGATTGGCTGAATGGGCTTTTTTCACTGAAGGGGACTGTGAATGAGGTGCACAGAAGGATTGTGCCGTCTATGTACCGGGCGATTCCTAAGGATACTATCTTTGCGTCTATTTATGATGGGGGGAGGATCATCGGGACCGGGCTGGGGATTTTGGACAGGGATTATGTGGGGATTTATGCAATTCATGTGGATGAAAGGTATCGGAGGCAGCATTTGGGGGAGTCTATTTGCAGGTCTATATTGAATTCGGCGATTGATGAAGGGGCTACGGAGGGGTATCTTCAGGTGGTGGAAGGGAATGAGGGGGCACGGAAGTTGTATGAGGGGTTGGGGTTTGGGTATTTTTATACGTATTGGTTTCGGCAGGAGTATTAGGGCGGACAGGGGGATTCAAATGGGACGGAGAAGCGTGCCGTGGGAGCGAGGGCGGGTGTGGGTATGGGACAGACGAAGCGTTCCGCTGCACAGAAGCTAACCTGCTCTCATTCACTAAGCTCGTCGGCAATGGCCTCCTCGCTAAGTGACTGAGGCAGGTGGATCTTCTGCGCGCTCCACTGAGACATCGCCTGTCCCATACCCACACCCGCCCTCGCTCCCACGGCACGCTTCTCCTGATTTTGAAGGGCTGTCGGTTTATTGTATCGTATTCAGGGCCTTTTTTGCATTTCTTCAATGCGTTTTTTTGCGTAGTTTATTAGGATCTTTTTACTTTTCTTGGTAGTTCATCTTTTTTCCTTAACTTTTAAATGTTTATATGGAATCGATCTGGCTGGGGGCGGTTGTTGTGATCAGGTTGGTTTTTACGGAGGCGAGCCAGGTTTCTATGGATTGGGCCAGGAGGTATTGCTGGTGCAGGACGGCTTTGGCGGTTTCGGGAATTTGGGGGTTGGAGGTTTTTTCGGTTATGTTTTGTTCCAGGTTGGTTTTTAGGGTTTTTATGCCGGATGCAATGTTTTCGAGGCAGATTTTCTGGGTCTCGGGGGGGAGATTGTCCAGGTTTACCATGACAGCGTTGAAGTCCAGGAAGATGTTGATGGGCTGGGTGGAGATTCCCAGCATCAGGGTTTTGAATTCCTGCTCGCCGGCTTCGGTCAGGGAATAGACGGCTTTTTCCGCCATGTTTCCCTCTTTTACCATGGTGCTCCTGATGTAGCCTTTTTTCTCAAGCTGGATCACCTTTTTGTAGATGGAGGGGGTGCTGATCTTTACCCAGCGGGATATGTTTCGGTACTCTACCAGTTTTTGAATGTCGTATGCGCTTAGCGGCTCTTTTTTTACAATTCCCAGTACGATTAAATCTATGGTTGCCATGTGGTTACCTTCCTTTTTTATATTTTTCTTGACAGTTACTATAAATTATAGTATTATTTAGCTCAACTTGTTTTTACTATAATTTATAGTATTATATTTTATAACTGCTGTCAAGCAAAAAGAAAGGAGTTTGTAACGGTACCGTTACAGAAATCATGATTATGAGTGAAGGAAATAAAAAAATGGAACTGCTGGGCAGCGCACCTGTATGGAGGGCGCTTTTGGCAATGGGGCTTCCCACGATGATCGGGATGATGATCAATGCCTTGTATAATCTGGTGGATGCTTATTTTGTGGGGGGACTGGGGACGAGTCAGATGGGGGCAATCTCTGTGGCGTTTCCCATTGGGCAGGTTGTGGTGGGTCTCGGGCTGTTGTTTGGTAACGGGTCTGCCTCTTATATCTCCCGGCTTTTGGGAAGGGGAGACAGGAAAACGGCAGATCAGGCGGCAAGTACGGCCCTGTACAGCAGTATTGCGGTTGGTGCCCTGTTGATTCTGTGTACGGTTGTCTTTCTGCATCCCCTTTTGAAGATGCTGGGGGCAACGGAAAGTATTCTGCCTTATGCGGAGGAGTATACGCGTATCTATGTGGTGTTCTCCATTTTTAATGTGTTTAATGTGACAATGAATAATCTTGTGACCAGTGAGGGGGCTGCGAAAACCACTATGTTTACGCTGCTTGCCGGCGCTGTGCTGAATATTGTTCTGGACCCTGTCTTTATCTATGTTCTGGATTTTGGTGTGGCCGGTGCTGCGGCTGCTACGGCTATCTCCCAGATTGTCTCTTCTCTGGTATACCTGGGTTATATTCTCAGGAAAAAAAGTATCTTCAGTTTCCGTATCCGTGCGTGCTGTTTCTCCAAAGAGATCATGTCTGAAATATTGAAGATCGGTATTCCCACTATGGTATTCCAGCTTCTGACAAGTCTCTCCATCTCCCTCATTAATTTTCAGGCTAAGGAATACGGGGACTCTGTCATTGCAGGTATGGGGCCTGTGACAAGGATCATTTCTGTGGGGAGCCTTATGGTCTTTGGCTTTATGAAAGGTTTCCAGCCCATTGCGGGATACAGCTACGGGGCAAAAAAATATGAGCGTCTCCACGAGGCCATACGGCTCTCCATTATCTGGTCCACTGTTTTCTGCGTGATCTATGGGGTATTGGCATCTCTGTTCTCCGCGAATATCATCTCTCAGTTTACAAAGGGGGATCTGGAAATGGTCAGAATCGGCGCCAGGGCCCTGAGCGCAAACGGCCTGTCCTTCCTGCTGTTCGGTTTCTACACGGTGTACTCCTCACTGTTTCTGGCTCTTGGCAAAGGGAAAGAGGGCTTTATCCTGGGGGCCTGCAGACAGGGCATCTGCTTTGTGCCGTTCATTCTGCTCCTTCCCCTCTTTGCAGGTGTCAGCGGAATCCTGTACGCACAGCCGGCTGCAGACGTCATCTCTGCTGTGATCACTGTCTTCATGGCAATACGTCTTCACAGAGAACTTGGATTCTAAACTTGACTCCGGAGAAATTCTGTGCCATAATTAATTAAACGTACGGTTAATTAATTACAGAAAGGCAGTTTTATGGCAAGGAAAAAAGTACCGGAGAACTATGAGAAAATGAAACAGGGAATCATACAGGCAGCCATCGAGATCATGGTAAAGAGGAGCATGACCGAGTTCAGCCTGACCGATGTGGCGAAAAAAGTTGGTCTGACAAAGGCTGCCATCTACTGGTATTTCCCAAACAAAAATGCCCTGGTCGATGAAGTAGCCCGGAGCATTTACGATACCTATATCGGATACATAGAAAAAATCAGCGGCAGCCCTCTGAGTTCCTGTGAAAAACTCCGCAGGATCGTTCTCGGGGAGGAGGACACCATACAGGCTGCCCTGATGTGTGTCTTTCCCATCAAATTCTATCTGGAATCCTACTCCGAAAGCCACGTGGTCAAGACACTGATCAAAAGCGGCTATGAAAAATACAATGCCCTCATCACTGCAGTTCTGGAAGAAGGCATCCGAAACGGGGAGTTCCAGACCTGCCTGCCGGTTTCCGAGCTGGCTAAATTCATCACAGGAGCCATTGACGGACTGGCCTTTCAGAACCTGCTGGTCTCCTCCGAAAAACCGGAGGTACCCAGATCCCTCCTATTTTCCGTATTGGATCGTATCCTGACCCCCATTCACCCAACACCAAGAAAAGAGGTCTCAAATGACTAAAAAAAGAAATTTGTGGAACATCCTGCTGGCATCCCCGTTTATCCTGGCTGTCCTGACCTGTTTCATCGTAAACTTTGCCCTGGACCGGCAGTTTAGCTGGTCCCTCCTGACAGCAGCCAGTTGTCTCTACGCCTATCTGATGCTGTATACCCTCATATTCGGCGGGAAACACCGTATCCTTTTCACATACCTGGTCCTGGCCATCCTGCTGATTCCCTTCCTCTATATTATAGAATACACAGCCAATCTCTACCTCCCCCAGCCCATATACTGGACAACAAGACTCGGCATCCCCGTAAGCCTGGCCTGGCTGGCCGCACTTGCAGTCACTGCCCTTCTCAAAACCCTGACACACGCTAACGGATTCCTGACAACCGGTTACTTCATCCTTGCCTTCTACGCCGCAGAGCGCTGCACCAACAACAGGATTGATGCCTTCATCGGCTCCAATGACTCCTGGAGCCTCTCCGACCACTACCCCATCCTCTACTTCTCAGCCGCCGCTCTCTTCCTCCTACTGGGCCTCATCACCACCGCCGTAAAACGTTCACGCTCCCGCGCCTGATGCCTCCCCTAGGCCTCATCATCACCACCCGGAAAATACTCACGCCCCGCGCCTGAGGCCTCCCTGGGCCTCATCATCACCGCCCGTAAAATACTCACACCCCCGCGACTGATGCCTCCCCTGGGCCTCATCATCATCACCCGTAATATACTCACACCCCTGCGCCTGATGCCTCTCTCCTCCCACGCAAAAAGAGATACAGCATTCCATCACCCGACGAATGCCATATCTCTCTTTTAAAAAACCACTCACCATTGTCCTTCCACTTTCCACACAGAAGCTTCCGCTCTAAAACGCCAGGCGGAGCAGTGGATGGGAAGGCGGGGAACCGGTTCGGGGGGAGCGATGTCTCAGTGGAGCGCCCGGGAGATCCACCGTCCCCCCTTAACCAAAATTCCTACCTAAACACCAATTCCCCCAACTGCAGATCCCTCTTAAACCCGCGAATCTTCGTATCCCCATCAATATAAACCGCTTCAATCCCCATAGCCGCAGCCCAGTCACCCATCTGCTCAGCCGTAATATCATAAGAGAACGCCGTATGATGCGCCCCTCCTGCCAGAATCCAGGCTTCCGCACCTGTAGCCAGATCCGGCTTCGGTGTCCAGAACGCTGTAGCCACCGGCAGCTTCGGCATGGCCTTCTCTGTCTTCTTACAATCCACCTCATTAATGATCAGACGGAACCTGTTCCCCAGATCGATCAAAGATGCAGCGATGGCCGGACCGGTCTTAGCTGTGAATACAAGACGCGCCGGGTCTTCCCTGTCTCCCATGCTCAGCGGATTCACCTTAATGCTGATCGGACCGTCAGAAATAGTCGGGCACACTTCCAGCATATGCGCCTGCAGAATTCCTTCCTTACCCGGAACCAGATTATATGTATAATCCTCCATAAAGGAAGTACCCTTTGCACCTTCCATACCTGCTGTCATAATCTTCATCAGACGCACCATAGCTGCAGTCTTCCAGTCACCCTCTCCGCCGAAACCGTAACCTTTTTCCATCAGCCTCTGAATAGCCAGTCCCGGAAGCTGTTTCAGGGAACCCAGATCACCGAAATGTGTTACGATCGCCTGATAATTTTTCTCCTCCAGGAATCTCTCAAATCCGATTTCGATCTGTGCCTGCACTGCCACGTGACGCTTGAACTCTTCCGGATCTCTGCCTTCCAGAAGAATCTCATATTTATCGTAATACTCTTCCACCAAAGCGTCCGTATCACCCTTTGACACAGCTTCCACTGCCTCTGCGATCTCATTTACCGGATAAGCGTCAATTTCCCATCCGAACTTGATCTGGGCCTCTACCTTGTCACCTTCTGTCACAGCTACATTTCTCATGTTGTCCGCAATTCTCATAACACGGATATGGCTGCTCTCCATAATACCTACTGCAGTGCGCATCCAGGACGCAATCTTTTCCTGTACTTTTTCATCGCTCCAATGGCCCACTACCACTTTGCGCTCAATCCCCATGCGGGACACAATGTGACCATATTCTCTGTCACCGTGGGCAGACTGGTTTTCATTCATAAAATCCATATCAATGGTATCATATGGGATTTCCTGGTTGAACTGTGTATGCAGATGCATCAGGGGTTTTCTGTACTCCTGCAGTCCCAGAATCCAGGACTTAGCCGGTGAGAAGGTGTGCATCCATGTGATGACACCTGCGCAGTCCTCATCGTCATTTGCCTCATTGAATGTCTTTCTGATAACCTCATTTGTGATCAGAGTTGGTTTCAGAACCACTTCGTAAGGAAGCACTCCTGATTTATTTAATTCCTCTACGATAATTCTGGAATGCTCAGCCACTTTTCTGAGGCACTCATCTCCGTACAGATCCTGAGAACCTGTTGCAAACCAAAACTTGTAATTTCTGCCTGTCTTCATTAAAATCGCCCTCCTGTTAGGTTTTCTGTTTCCTTTATCTTAAAACTTGTACGGTTATCTTTACAAGTTGTATTCACAGGAAGGGTACAAGTTTTTCAGTTGTATGTTTATGGCCGCATCCAGCCGTCCGGAAAGGTGATCCCATGCTTAAGCCCCCCGAAGTCCTCGGTCACATCGATCAGGGAACTGATATAACATCGGATTCTGTTGCTGCCGCCCCCTGCCTCCTTAAAAAGACGGCTGATGCGCTCCGCCACACGGAAACAGTTTTCCTGGGTAATGCCCGGAAGCATGACCAGAAACTGACAGGAGCTGTACCTGGTATATAAGTCTCCGCGGCGCAGGGACAGCTTCACCGCTGTCTGGAATTTTTCTGCTGCTTTACTGATCTTCTCTTCTTTTTCAATGGGAACTCCAAAACTGTCCGTCAGTGTGCACAGCATGAGAAATACAGACATCCCGGTCCTCTCCATCATACGCGTCATAATCCTGTAGGTATCAATAAAACTGGGCAGAGAGCAGAAATAAGCGCCTTTTCCCTTTGTCTTCTCCCTTAAGTCCCTGCGGATCTCCGACATATCTGAGGGAACCCCCTGTATCTGACTGCTCATGGCATGAAAGCGCTCCAGCATTTTCCCGGACGGATTTAAGCCAAACTCATTAAAATACAGGGATGCGGTCTCCTCATAGACCTTCAGTGCCTCTTTATGCCGGTTCAGGGCAAGGAGGCTGTCAATCCGCCAAAGCTGCCACTCCTCATAGGGATAGATAGAGGCCGCATGGGAGCTGATGTAAAGTATATCCTCATAGGCTCCGCGGTTTTTCAGAATGGAAAACAACTCCCGCATACAGTCAAAGTATAAGTCTCTGTACTTCACGCCTGCTATGACAGACCAGGCTTCCGCTGCGGAGGATGGCAGAAATTCCCCTTTATACAGACTGCAGGCTTCCTTTAAAAGCTCTTCCTTCTTCTCCCCGCTTTCCATGCAGGCCTCCTCGATGGCTGCCTCCATTTGATGGATATCCACCACTGCCTTAATATTCTCACTCCACCGGCATTTCCCCTTCTTTACAATAATGTACGCATCCTCCGGCATGCCTGCCTTTTTCAACTGTCTGCGGAGCCTGAAGATTGTATTGTTCAGACTGCTGTTCCCGTTTTCCACCCCATCCTTGCCGTAAAGAGCATCGATCAGCTCCGCCTTATCTATCCCCTCCCTTAAGTGCAGCATGAGAAGCTGAAATAACTGGATAAATTTTGCCGGGCTCCTCCTGTCAAAGACCACTGCCGCTCCCTCATAAGTAATGGAAAACCCCCCTAACATCCTTACCCTCATAATACCGATACTTTTTTCTCTCTCCATCTTTTTATATCTCCTGCAATCTGCGCGCCGTTAAAAAGGCCGCCCCTCATCCAGGACGGCCTCACTCTTTCATATCTGCTCTCTTTTTCCTTAAAAGTTCAATATTTATTTGTTGCTCAAATACTCTTCGATGCTTTTCATCGCTTCGACTTCGTCTTCGCCTTCAACTGATACAGTCACGCTCTCACCAGCGTCTAATCCCAAACTCATCATACCCATGATGCTCTTTGCATTTACCTTCTTTTCCTGACTCTCCAGATAGATATTGCTGGCATACTGGCTGGCTACCTGCACGAGTAATGCGATCGGTCTTGCTTCCAGGCCGTTTGAAATACCGATGGTAATTGGTTTCCTGATCATATCTGTTCCTCCTTGTTCCCTCTGAGCTCCTCTGCTATGCTGCCGATTTTCCGCAGTCTGTGATTGACTCCTGACTTTCCCACTGGCGGTGCTAGTAACATGCCAAGTTCTTTCAAAGAAGCCTGTGGATATTCCAGCCTTATCTGTGCAATCTCCTCCAGATTATCCGGAAGCCGCTCCAATCCAATGGTATCACGGATATAGGCTATATCCTCCATTTGTTTTACTGCAGCATTTACAGTCTTGTTAATATTCGCCGTTTCGCAGTTAACCTTGCGGTTTACGCTATTGCGCATTTCCTTCAGAATCCTGACATTCTCAAGATTCATCAAAGATACATTGGCCCCCATGAGGCCTAAAATTTCTACGATCTGCGCGCCTTCTTTTACATAAACAACTTCGTGCTTCTTGCGGCTTACAACTTTAGCATCCACCTCAAAGGATTGCACCAGTTCCTGAAGCTGCTGAGCTTTTGACAATGTGGAACATACGATTTCAAAATGATAAAATTTCTCCGGGTCACTGATAGAACCTGCACATAAAAATGCTCCCCGCAGAAAAGCCCTCCTGCAGCAGTTCTTTTGAATAACCAGAGGATTCACAAGAGCGGCACAGGGCATTGGCTGCCTGTCTGCGGTCAGATACTTTGCTGCCTGCAGAATTCTTACGGTATCTTCCTGACCTCGTACTTCAATCACAAATCTGTTGTTTCTTTTTATTAAACGTTTATCTATAGAAATTTCTCTATCTATTTTAAATGTTTTTTGCAATAAAGTAAAGCACTTTCTTATAACACTTTCATTTTCTGTAGAAAAACAGAGAAATGTCTGGCCTTCCTCTGTTCTCTGTATCTCACCGCAAAAGCTGAAAATAGCTGAAAGCTCTGCGATCTGGCAATGCCTGGCAGGGCTGATGCAGCGCTCCAGCTCCTGTTTTACGCTTCCGGAGAATGACATTTCTTCGCATCCTTTTCTATATCTCTATGTTCAATCCGTATTCCGTATTCTTCTGACTTTTTCAGCCGTCTGTATAGTTCATTGGCCAGCGTCACACTGCGGTGCTTGCCGCCTGTACATCCGATGGAGATCACAAGCTGGGATTTGCCTTCGGATATGTAGTTGGGGATCAGAAAGCGCAGCATATCCTCCAGTTTATCGGAGAACTCCTGTGCCAGCTCAAATCCCATGACGTAGTCGCTGACCGGCTTGTCATTGCCGCTCAAAAAACGCATTCCTTCTATATAATAAGGGTTCGGCAGAAACCTCACGTCAAACACCAGATCAGAATCACCGGGGATTCCGTACTTGAACCCAAAGGACAGAACTGTGATCATCAGATTCTTGAACTTCTGGTTCTCCACAAAGATCTTTTCCAGTTCTTCTTTCAGCTCCCTGGTGAGAAGCTGGCTGGTATCCAGAATGTAGTCCGAAAATTCCCGCAGAAAAGCCAGCCTGCTGCGTTCCAGTTGAATCCCTTCATCCACCCTTCCGTTGCCGGAAAGGGGATGGGAGCGCCGTGTCTCCTTATAACGCTTTACCAGTGTCTTGTCATCCGCATCCAAAAAGAGGATCTCCGGCTGGAATCCCGGCAGCCGCAGCCGCTCCAGAACATGTTCCAGTTCACTTAAAGCTTTGCCGCTCCTGATATCAACACCCACGGCTACACGCTCTATCTCCCCGGAACTTCCGTCCTTCACAAGCTGTGCAAATTTCTCAATCAGGAGTATGGGAAGATTATCCACACAAAAATACTCCATATCTTCCAGCATTTTCAGGGCCGTACTCTTGCCGGCACCTGACATTCCCGTCACAATTACAAAACGCATATAGAATCCTCTCCGCTAATGTCAAAACTCACCCAGGAATTTTACTTCCGGCTCAAGTGTGACGCCGAATTTCTCCCTGACTCTCTTCTGTACTTCCTCTATCAGGTTCTTCACATCCTCCGCTGTGGCATCTCCGGTATTGACAACAAAACCGCAGTGCTTCTCGGAAATCTGCGCTCCGCCCACCTGAAAGCCGCGCAGACCTGTATCCATGATCAGTTTTCCTGCAAAATATCCCTCCGGCCGCTTGAAGGTACTTCCGGCACTGGGCATATCCAGCGGCTGTTTGCTGGTACGGCGCTCTTTGAAGTCATCCATCTGCTCCTTAATATGGGATGCCTCACCTTTGTTCAGCCTGATGACAGCCTCCAGCACAATATATCCTTTTTCTTTTACGATACTTGTCCGGTACCCCAGATTCAGTTCCTCACGTTTCAGGCGGATTACATTGCCGTCCGCATCCATAACGGTGACTTCCTCCAGTACATCCTTCATCTCCCCGCCGTAAGCGCCTGCGTTCATCACTACAGCGCCTCCCAGAGTTCCGGGAATGCCGCTGGCAAACGCAAATCCGGCCAGGCTGTGCTCCAGAGCCACCACTGCGATTTTTGAGAGAAGTGCTCCGGCCTTTGCCCTGATGACGTCGTGGTTCACTTCTATGTCACTCATATTCTTCCAGAGCTGAATGACAACACCATTGTACCCTTTATCACTTACAAGCAGATTACTTCCATTGCCCAAAATGAAAAACGGCAGATTCTCCCTTTTACAGATATGTAAAATCTTCCGCAGTTCATCCACGCTGTGAGGACGCAGGTAGTATTCCGCAGGCCCTCCAATGCGAAATGTTGTATGCTTTTTCATTGGTTCACAGACATTGACATTGTCACTGCCCAGACACTGACAAAACTCATTCTCTATTTTTTTATTCACTTTCTTACCTCTTGCTTGATAATATTATGGAAATCCAATATGACACAGCTAAAACAGTTTCAGACAGAAATTTTATTGTTACTGTTCACACGCCACTATCCCCCGAGGTGTTTTCAGGCCGAAGGCATGAAAATCCCGAGGCAGCCAGCGCGATATGGAGCAGAATGCTCCATATCTGTGCATCGCGAAGCGTGTTGCTGGGCACGCAGTGAACAGTAACATTTTATTTTCTGTCTGTCTTCTGTCTCATCCCGATTAAATCTTTTATCACCTCTCCGGCGATCATCAGTCCGGCAACTCCCGGAACAAAGGATATACTGGAGGGCACCGGCCTTCCTGTGGACGGCCTGGTCTCTTCCGTCTGTACCTTTTCTTCTTTCAGGCCCATCCGGCGTTTTTTTTCTTTTGGCGCGATTTCCGTGGAGAAAAGCACCTTAACCTTCTTTATTTTTCTCTTTTTCAATTCCGTGCGCATGACCTTTGCCAGAGGGCACACACTGGTCTTCGCAATATCCGCAATCTGAAAACAGGACGGGTCCAGTTTGTTTCCGGTTCCCATACAGGATATGACCGGCTTATTGCAGGCTTTTGCCTTCTCAATGAGAAGGATCTTGGCAGAGACAGTGTCCACTGCGTCCACAATATAGTCATAGCTGGAAAAATCAAATAAACCGGCTGTCTCAGCTGAGAAAAAAGTCTCATAGGTATGGACCACTGCATCCTCATTGATATCTGCAATGCGTTCTTTGGCAACCTGTACCTTTTTCCTTCCGATCGTAGAGCGCAGCGCCACCAGCTGTCTGTTCAGGTTGGTCACTGCAACCTCATCGTGGTCCACCAGAATCAGGTTTCCCACACCGGCTCTTGCCAGCGCCTCAACCACATAAGACCCCACACCGCCCAGGCCAAACACCGCGACCTTGGAATCGGCAAGAATCTCCAGCCCCTCTTTTCCTATTAATCCTTCTGAACGGGAAAATGCATGCAGCATACTTGCGGTTCCTCCTAAGTAAAAAGTTCTCAATGTACTGCCCTGACTGTAGTCAAGCCGTATCGAATAACGGCTCGCTTCCCGGGCTTACTTCCCGGGCTCGCCGTTATTCTTCATTATACTATTAAATCTATCAATTGTATAGAACTAGTTTTTCATCTTAGGTTTAAAAATAAGGCTGGCCAAATAGGCGAAAATGAGGGCTGCGGAGATTCCCACGGCGCTGGATGTGAAGCCTCCCATGAAGATGCCGATGAAGCCCTGCTCACCGATGGCTTTTTTTACACCTTTCCAGAGCAGGTTGCCGAATCCCAAAAGGGGGACGCTGGCACCTGCGCCGGCAAAATCCATGAGCTTGTTGTAAATGCCCACAGACCCCAGTACGGCTCCGGTACATACCAGCAGCACCATAACACGGCCCGGCAGCAGCTTTGTCTTGTCTAAAAGTATCTGAACCAGGGCACAGATCAGCCCTCCTACCCAAAATGCATTGATATAATCCATATTTACTGCCTCCTGTTATCCTGTTTTAGCAATGCTCCACCACAACAGCCTGCGCAATTCCGGGCACACTTTTCCCCTCGTTGTAGCTGACCTTTGACAATAATGCCCCTGTGGGAACAAAAAGAACACGTTTCCACTCCCCCTTCTCAATCTTGGGAAGGATATAGGAGGCAAAGGTCACAGCGGAACAGCCACAGCCGCTGCCACCGGCATGTGTGTCCTGGGACTCCTTGTCATAGATCTCAATGCCGCAGTCCATATGCTGTTTCTCAATATCAAACCCCTTTTCTTTCATCATATCAAAGAGAATGTGCTGCCCAACCTCGCCCAGGTCACCTGTGATGATCCTGTCGTAGTCCTCAGGCATGCGGTTAAAGTCCATCATATTCTGGTAAATGGTATCACAGGCAGCCGGAGCCATACATGCCCCCATATTCAGAGAATCCTTAAGTCCGAAATCAATGATCTTGCCTGTAGTGATCCCTGTGATCCGTGCCTTACCGCCTTTTGTTCCAAGTACGCAGGCTCCGCTTCCCGTCACTGTCCAGGTGGCGGACAGAGGCCGCTGGTTTCCGTATCCGAGAGGAAAACGGAATTCTTTCTCCGCGCTGCCGAAATGGCTGGATGTCACTGCCACCACATAGTCACCGTATCCCGCGGCAACGGACATGGAGGACAGAGAGAGTGCTTCCCCCATGGTGGCGCAGGCGCCGTACAGCCCATACACAGGCGTGTCAAACCCTATGATGCCAAAAGAGGAGGCAATGGTCTGTGCCAGAAGATCACCCACGTAGATGGTGCGGATCTGCCAGTTCTCCAGCTCTGCCTTTCCGATTGCCATGCTGACGGCTTCTTTTTGAAGGACACTCTCTGCCTCCTCCCAGGACTGGCACCCGAACATGCCGTCCTCCCCGCCTATCACGTCAAAACATTTTCCCAGAGGGCCGTCCCCTTCCTTTTT
This sequence comes from Blautia caccae, assembly GCF_040095955.1. Lineage (NCBI taxonomy): Bacteria > Bacillati > Bacillota > Clostridia > Lachnospirales > Lachnospiraceae > Blautia > Blautia caccae. The sequence goes on from NZ_JBBMFP010000029.1 coordinate 54,964, forward strand.
CCCCACTATGGAGGCTCCGCTTAGAATATGAACTGCATGTTCAAACTGAATGCTCTGTTTGCCGATGGTCTGTTTTCTTACTTCTGTCATCCCACAATCCCCCATAATTTAAGAACGTAATAGATAGCCCCCAAAGCCGCGGAGGTCAGTATACCGTAAAGGATAACCGGACCTGCTATGATAAAGATCTTGCATCCGATTCCAAATACCTGTCCCTCTTTCTGGTATTCAATAGCCGGTGCTGCCACAGAATTGGCAAAACCGGTGATAGGTACCAGCGTACCAGCACCGCCCCATTTGGCTATTTTCGGATAAATATTAAATCCTGTACAGAGTACACTTAAAAGCACCAGGATCAGGGAAGTCCAGCCGCCGCTGATTTCCTTGTCCAGTCCCTGACTCATGCAGAAGTTCATGATTCCCTGCCCCAGTACACAGATTGCGCCGCCGCAGAGAAAGGCACGGCACATGTTTTTAAACAGGCTGTGGGTGGGTGTCACCTGTTTTACATATTTTTCATATTCTTTGGCTTTTTTCTGTTTTTCCTGCTCCGCCGCAGTTGCCATAACTTTCACCATCCTTTTTCCTGCTTCCTGATTTGGAAGCTTTCTGATAGTATGAGAATGTTACGGGAAAAATATGTGCTGGAAAAAATTATAAAAAAAGAGGCAGATCCGCTTATATTAAGATCTGCCTCAGCAGAAGAATCGTCAGCGCCTGTCATTGTACTGCTCAAATCCCTCTTCGATTTCTTTTAAAATTTTTGCATATCTGAGGAGTTCCTTCTGAATCTCCTCTTTGTCTTCACGCTCCTGTTTATAGCACACCCGGTGCTCCATGCTGGCCCAGAAATCCATGCCAATGGTTCTGATCTGTACTTCAACCGGATAGTATTCCGTACTGTCAATGGTGCAGACCTGAATGCCCAGAACCATGTGATAGCTCCGGTAACCGTTCTGTTTCGGATTGGCAATGTAGTCTTTTTCTTTGATCAATATGAGATCGCTCTGTTTTTTTAACTGCTCTGCCAGCAGCTCCACGTCTCTCTCAAAATAGCAGATTACCCTGGCACCTGCAATGTCCTGAAGGTTTTCCTTGGCATTTGTAAAGCTGGCGCTCAGTTCCATGCGCTCCAGTTTCTCCTCAATACTCTGTTTCTGCTTGATTCTGGACTGGATATTGTGAATCGGATGAGACGCACTGCCATACATGGAATGGTTCAGCACATCCAGCCTGGCCTTAAAAAGGTTAAGCGCATCCTGATAGGGAACAATTAAATCGTAATATTGTTCATTAGTCATACTCCGTCCTCCTTATATAGGCAGACCATCCCCCTGTCTGCCCGCTCCCTTTACTATAACATAAACCGGCTGATCCATAAATAAAGCTGGGCTGAACTTTTTCTAAAAGGCTTATAAACTCTTACTGTTTACGCACCGCTGTCCCGCCAGGTACTGCATCACGAAGCGCTCTGCCGGGTACAGATTTTGTGAAGCAGAAGCTTTAACGGATATCATATACGCTGCGAAGTCTGAGCGTATCTGCATTTCCGGACAGGATCTCCACCTCTTTGGTATCTCCGTTCAGATCAAAATAATTGTCAGAGAGGATAAGGTCTTCCGTCTCATTGAGGATCTCCACACTCTTGGCATAGGCGGACGCAGAGACTCTGATCTTATTTCCCTCTATTTCCCAGGTAAGACGGGGATTCTCATACCGGAAATATTTCGGATAGGAAAAGATAACCGTGCCCTCTGACAGAGCTTTTGCCCCGGCGCTGTCCTCTTTTTCCGGTGTCCCGCAGTTTACTTCAAAAGCCTGGAAGCTGACATATTGTTCAAAGACATCCACATCCGGAAGCTCTGTCTTATCCATCCAGACTGCCGTGAGAGCCGGCACTGCGATCACCTGCTCCTCCCGGCGAAGAACCGCTGCCTTACTGTCACGGAGCTGCCAGCAGACTTTGATCTGCCTGTCTTTTAAGGTCTCGTTCACCACATTCAGACGGATGGATTTTTCAAATGTAAAATGCTGCCGGTTCATATTGGCCTCCCGGGTCATCCAGCCCTCCTCCCGGCAGGAGATCATCACCGGGGCAAAAAAGCGCCTGGCATAATAGTGAAGTGCCTTCCACCTGCCGCAGTAATCAACAGAGGACCAGGATACCACAGGCCAGCAGTCATTTAACTGCCAGTACACGGCTCCCATACATCTTCCCCTGTTTCTGCGAAAATGCTCCACCCCATAGCGGATGGCATCTGCCTGGAGAAGCTGGGAGGCATAGAGAATGGTGGTAAATTCTGTGGGGTAGCGGTAGGTCTGCTGCAGATAATTCATGATTTTTCCGTTTGCACCGTAATTTCTCTGGTGCTTTTCCATCACATAGGAAAAAATGTTAAAGTCATCCGGGTCGTCCGTGATCTGCTCCAGAGTCTTTTTAAAGGGAAATGCCTGAAAACCGAATTCAGAAGCATAACGGAAAAAATGTTTCCGGTACTCAGAAAAAGGACGGCCGCCATGCCAGACCTTCCAGTAATGCACATCCCCTCTGTTCGGGTCATTGGGATTGTCAAAGGAACCTCCCGAGGATGGGCTGGCCGGCCAGTAAAAGGTCTGGGGATCGTATTTTGCCAGGACTTCGGGGAGAATGCGTTCATACATGAACAGGTAATCTCTCACCTCCGACGGTTTTGTCACCCAGCACCTCTCATCCACGAACATTTCCATCTCATTGTTGCCGCACCACAGACCCAGGGAAGCGTGATGCCGGATTCTCTTTATATTGTCTGCAAATTCCCGCCGGATGTTTTCCTCAAACTCAGGGGTCAGCTCATAGACCGAACAGGCAAACATAAAATCCTGCCAGACCAAAAATCCCATCTCATCGCACAGTTCATAGAACCAGTCTTCCGGGTAGCAGCCTCCGCCCCAGACACGAATGACGTTGAAGTTGGCCTCCCGGCAGGCTTCCAGCAGTTTTCTTGTCTTTTCCCTGCAGGTCCTGCCCAGAAGATGGTCCTCCGGGATATAATCTGCTCCCATGGCAAATATGGCCCTGCCGTTTAACTGATGAGCGAAGCTCTCGCCCCACCGGTCTTTCTTTCGCAGCATGGTGACCTGCCGAAGGCCGATTTTTTGTTCCCATATATCCAGTGTACTTCCCTGATACAGGAGTGTGACGCAGACGTGGTAGAGAGGCTGGCTGCCCAGGTTGTTGACCCACCATAGTTTTGGGTTGTCAATGGTCAGCTCTTGGGGGGAATCCTCCAGAATCCAGGTCCTGCCGCCCGGTTCTGTCATGTGGACTGTATAGGTAAGTTCGGGACTGCAGGGGCGTGGTGATTCTTCTGAGATCACTCCGGCAGACCATTCGGTTTCTACCTGAAAGGAGAGGCGGACCTTTCCCTGTGTATGATTCTGCTGTATGTATACACTGTCGATTCTGGCTTCACGGATGCCGAGAAGGGAGACGGGGCGGAATATACCTGCGTCCGGAAGATGGGCGCCCCAGTCCCAGCCAAACATATAGTGGGCTTTTCTGAGGTGCATAAAACCTTCAAATGTATCGTCATTTCCTATATTTCCGTATTTTTTATGGGCTTTGGCAATGTATTGCAGCGGGGAATGAAAGATCACCCGTATCTCATTTTCTCCTTCCTGCAGGATACCCTTCACATCAAATTCCCAGGTTCGGTGCATGTTGAAAGCTTTACCGGCATGTATTTGGTTTACATAAATGTCTGCAAGTGTATCCAGACCGTCAAAATGAAGGACAACCCTGTGATTTTCCAGCATTCCCGGAAGTAAGGTAAACCGGCACCGGTATTCATAATCTTTTTCCATGAGGGCACAGATCCTGTCCTCATTGTCTTTCCAGAACGGATCGTCCATCCGGCCGTTTCTAAGTAAATCTGTATATACCGTACCCGGGACAACAGCATCCAGCCAGGTAGTGCTGCCAAGCTCACGCATCTGCCATACTGTGCAGAGTTGTGTGTCTGTCTCTTCGGATGTTCTGCAGGGGCTCTGTATCCTCGCCACAGCTCTGCTGTATTTCTGCATTTGCTCCGCAGCTCTGCTGTGTTTCTGCATTTGCTCCGCAGCTCTGCTATATTCCTGTATTTGCTCCGCAGCTCTGCTGTGTTCCTGCATTTTGTTACGGGTATCTAAATGTTGTATTTCCATAACCTGCTCCTTATATGATACTATGTCTTTTCCATTGCTTCAAAATAAGCGCCCTGCTCAATGTAAGCGGGCGCTTATTTTCCTTTTTTACCTGCAGATCATCCTTCTGCTCTGGGATATTCCGTGCAGAGCAGGCGGTACGGCGGTTCATCCTCCTCAATCTCGGGGAATCTGCCGATGGGCTCATAGAAACGGTTGTCGTTCTCATCATCATTGCACATGGAGACTTCGCCCAAAAGTACAGGGCCAGTTCCCGGCTCCAGCTCAAAATCATGGTACATATAGGGATAGACCGTAATGCTCTCCCCGGGCTGCAGCCTCACCTGTGTCCCTGCAGGAACCGTAAATTCTCTGCCATCGCAGTTTACCGTCACATCCGTATCCGCAAACTGCCCGTCCTCTGTGGAGTTGTAGACGCGAATCAGCACATTTCCTCCGCCCCTGTTGATAATATCCTCCATCTTATCCCAGTGAAAATGCATGGGCGCCATCTGGCCTTCCCTGATATAGAGAAGCTTTTCCGCATATGTCTTTGTATATTTGTTGTTCTTCAGGTTGCCGTTTCGCAGTGTGATCAGGGAAAATCCCACTTCATCAAATCTTCCCAGTCCATAATCTGTAATATCCCACCCCAGCATATTGTCACGGATCTCGTCGTATGCATGGCCCTTCTGCTCCCAGTCCTTTGGAGTAAAACCGCAGAACGGAGGGAGGGCAAAACCGTGTTTCTGGATCATGGCTTCCATCTCTTTTAAAGCCGCGTTAATCTCGGATCTTTTCATCGCTCTACTTTGTCCCTTTCTGATTCCGGGCACCTGACCGCTTTCCGCATGATCAGGTAACCCGGTAATCTGACTGTCTGTTTACTTTGTGGCTTTCCACTCGTCAATCTGTTTCTGCATCTCGTCAATGACTTCCTGGATACCTGTTGCCTCCAGCTTTTCCTGGAGTTTCGGCAGATATTCGTCAGGGTCCACGCTTCCTGTGTACAGGGATTTTCCAAACTCATCCAGCACATTTCTGAAGCCTGCCACCTGGGTGCTCACCGATTCCAGATCGAAGTCAAATCCAAAGGACGGGGCTTCCTGGGTGGCATCATTGAATTCTTTAAATGTGTTCCATTTGTCAAGGGGCTCATTCTCCAGTACATAAGTGTTAAATAATCCGCCCTGTACCCAATACGGCACTGCGTAGTCTTTGTTTGCAGCCGGTTCCAGTTTTACTTTTGTGTCATAAATATAATCTTTTCCCTCTGCCGCTGCCTTTTCTTCTGCTGTGGGCTCTGCCTTTGTCCAGTGGACGCCTTCAATACCATAGTTCAAGAGATTCCTCAGGTATTCATCTGTGTTGACCAGGTTCAGGAATTCCATAGCCTTTTCCGGATGCGCGGAGTTTTTGTTGATGGCTGTCAGAGCACCGCGGGCAGACGCGTTTGTTACCTGGGTATCCATAATGGGACTGGCGACTACCTCATATCCTAAAACCTTGCCCCAGGTCAGTTCTGCATAAGGCTGTCCGTCACCTTTTGTCACAAAACGTTTGATGGATTTATCATCGGTCGCGGTTGCGGCGTCTTTGTTGATATAACCTGCCTCATAATATTTTCTCATGGTTTTCAGAGTGGATTTCATCCTGTCTGTCTCAAATACATTTTTGACCGTAAGAGTATCATCGCCGTATTCAATGCCGACAGGGTCCTGGATCTTGTCCATGTAGGTAGGCGCTGAGTAATCTTTTGTGAGATAGAACGGAACCACATCCGGCTCATTCTCTTTGATCACCTTCAGCCATGGTTCCAGATCTTCCAGTGTCTCGATCTCTTCATACGGGATGTTGTATTTGTCCACGTATTCTTTGGTAAATACCCACATGGGGCAGCTTCCGATCTCTTTTTCACTGGGCACACCGTATGTTTTGCCCCCCACTTTTGCTGCTTCCCAGAAACGCTCATCAATGGTGTCATAAATTTCCTTGCCTTCTTCTTTCAGAAGGTCATCCAGTTCCAGAAAGGCGCCCTTCTGGGCGTTCTGCAGATAATCATTTGCCCAGGAACAGGTAAAGCACATATCCCAGTCATCACCTGTGTTGATGACCACCTGCATTTTCTGGTTGTAATCGCCCCATGCCACATTGTTTACTTTGATCTTGACTCCGATTTTCTCCTCTGTGTACTCATTGACTTTTTCTATTACGTCAGGTGCGTCTTTCTGTGCGTCCCCCACCTGATACCAGACAAGTTCAACAACTTCCTCTCCCTTTTCATTTGTCTCTGTCTTCTTGCCGCAGCCGGACAGCATTCCTGCTGTCATTGCTGCTGCCAGAGAAACTGCCAGGGCACGTTTTACGATTCTATATTTCATTCTATTCTCCTCCTCAAATGTTTCACTTTCATCGTTTCTTACTCTTTCACCGCACCAATCGTCAGACCATTTACAAAATACCTCTGGAAGAAGGGGTAAGCAAAGATGATTGGCAGGGTTGAAATAACAACGATTGCCATTTTAATGGTCTCTTTCGGCATGTTCTGCGCTATCTGAATTCCATTGATGCCCATCATGGCCTTATTGCTGGCCAGCCAGTCAATGGAACTTTCAATCTTGATCAGCAGATACTGAAGGGGTATCAGGTTCTGGCTGTCTATATACATCATAGCATTAAACCAGTCATTCCAGTAGCCCAATGTAAGGAAAAGCCCGATGGTCGCCAGTCCCGGCATTGCCATGGGGATGACGATCTTGAAAAACAGCCTCCACTCAGAAGCACCGTCAATCTTGGCAGATTCCACTACAGAATCCGGTATGGTGGTCTTAAAGAAGGTTCTCAGTACAATGACATTGAAGGTGTTCAGACACAGGGGCAGGATAAGCGCCCATATGCTGTCCTTCAGCATCAGCACCTTTGTAACAATCAGATAGTTGGCTACCATACCACCGGAAAACAGCATGGGTATGGTGATGACTGTAGTAAAAAATTTCTTAAACGCATAGGTTTTTCTGGACAGCGCATAGGCATAGGTTCCGGTAAGGAACAGGCCGATCACGGTTCCGGCAATTGTGACCAGAATTGTGACACCGTAACTGCGCAGGATATTCTCTCCGGCGCTTATAATATAGTGGTATGCATAGAGACTGAGCTTTTCCGGTACAAACTGGTAACCGTTCATTGCCAGGGTCTGCTCATCTGTCAGTGATATGATGACAACAAAGATGAACGGCAGAATACTGATCAGTGACATAACTGCAAGTAAAACATTCAGCACTACGTTGGTCGGTTTTTTTACCTTGTTGTATTCACAAGTCTCTGCCTCCATCTTCTCTATCATTTTTGCCTTTTTACGTTCTTCTCTTTTTGAAGACATTCTCCTTACCTCCTTCCTAAAATAGTGCGTTTTCGCTGTCAACCTTGGATACAAGCTTGTTGGCGATCATGATAAGTATAAATCCCACAGTTGACTGGAATAACGCTGCCGCAGAACTCATGCCCAGCTCTCCGTTTGTCTTCAGGGCACGGAAAATATAAGTGTCAAGTACATTGGTAACCGGGTATAAAGGACCGGAATCCTGCGGAAGCTGATAGAACAGACCGAAATCCGACTTGAAGATCCCACCCACTGCCATGATCAGCAGAATGGTGATAACCGGTTTCAGCAGCGGCAGGGTAATGTATTTGATCTGCTGCCATTTGCTGGCTCCGTCAAGGACCGCTGCCTCATAGTATGTCTTGTTGATGCCGCAGATGGATGCCAGGTATACGACGGTATTATAACCGACGCCCTTCCACTGGCTCATGAAGATAATGATAAAAGGCCACATGGATTTCTCGGTATACCAGGAGATTCCATCAATTCCAAAATGTGCAAGTACAGAGTTAAAATAACCTTTTTCCGGGTTTAAAAATGCGAATACACAGTAGCTGACAACTACCCAGGACAGGAAGTAGGGCAGAAACATGGAGCTTTGATAGATTTTAGCCATGCCCTTGTTGCGGAGTTCATTTAACATCAATGCCACGATAACAGGGAGCACGACACCAAGGATGATGAATGCAGCATTGTATAAAACCGTGTTTCTCAAAATGATCCAGGCGTCACCGCTGGAAAACAGGAACTTGAAATTATCAAATCCTACAAATTCACTGCTTAAGAGACTTGTAAAAAAGTTGCTTCCGGTCAGACGGAATTTCTTGAAAGCTACCAGGATACCAAACAGCGGCAAATATGTAAACAGGAAAAACCACGCGGTTCCCGGAAGGCTGAGCAACAATAGTTCTTTGTTGGTTTTGACACGGGTGAAGAAGCTTATCTTTTCTTTTTTCTTCTTCTGTTTCAATTGAATACCTCCCTCTCATCCCGTCAAAATCCCTGCCGGCCGGGGGTTTTGGCGTTCTGTTTTGTATATATTTACTATACATTGGGGGAAGGGAAAATTATAGTTGAGAAATTGTAGGTTTCCTGGATGAATTCTAGACGGGGGAGTGGAAAAAATAGTGTCAACTGGAGAAATTCTAGAGAGAAGAAAAAAACGCATCATGGGGACGGGAACACAGGGATGGGGGTTCTATTGCGTTTGGTGGGTTGTGCGTATTGCTTGCAAGTGCTGCTACCATTTATCTGGCTTTTGATATTCTCACGCATCTGGCTGCTTTTGCGGCTTTTATTGCGCTGCTTATTCTTTTGTTTTTGGTTTATGTGCATACGAAATGTTTTATAAAAGATTAATCTGCATAATTATAAATATAGTTTGCAAATATAAGGTTTTATTCTATACTTTGGATTGATACAGACAGGTTCCATGACATATTCATGATTTTTGGGATTTTAATTAGAATTTAATATAGAACATAAATAGAATTTTTTGACAGGCGAATGCTTGGCATTCGCCTGCAGACATTTTGATTTGTTTGGAATTGCTCAGATCAGAGGCCAAATTCCCGATATAAGGCCTGCCGTAATTTTGGATTTGAGGCTGCTTCTATGATTTCTTTCTCTCTGCCGGTCTCGAATAATTTAAGCGCTAATTCGCCAAAGCGTCTCTCACCTTCCTGCTCCCTCTTTTTCAGCAGTTCTTCCATCTGCATATACCTTACCCCCAGATTCCGATTCTTTTTCATTTCCTTGATTCTGCTGTGAATCTTCTGAATGGTTGCATTTTTTGCCTCTGCTGCGCATGTATCCGTGCTGACATGCGAATGATTGACATTTGCCTGCAGATATTTTGATTTGTTTGGAATTGCTCAGATCAGAGGCCAAACTCCCCATATAAGGCCTGCCGTAATTTAGGATTTGAGGCTGCTTCTATGATTTCTTTCTCTCTGCCGGTCTCGGATAATTTAAGCGCTAATTCACCAAAGCGTCTCTCACCTTCCACAATGCCTTCCTGCTCCCTCTTTTTCAGCAGTTCTTCCATCTGCATATACCTCACCCCCAGATTCCGATTCTTTTTCATTTCCTTGATTCTGCTGTGAATCTTCTGAATGGTTACATTTTTTGCCTCTGCCGCGCATGTATCCGTGCTGTTTTCTATGTACTTCAGTAAATGTATCAGCTCTTCTGAAACGCCTTCGGTATGTATCCCTTTTGTGTTCAGAAAGATTTTCTGCACCTCATCACCTAAAGACAACTCCGTTTCCAGGCATTTATTTTCAAACGTATACCGGTACAGTCCTTTGCCGAAAGGGTCAAAGGTGCAGATAAAGATAATAAAGCAGGGTCTCAGACTTTTGAAATCTTCTCCCGGTTTCAGGGATGTGATGTCCATCTCTCCCTGATAATAGCGGCTTCGCTTTGGCAGATTATGCTCGTCCTCATTCTGCATTTCGATATCATATTCTACCTGCACTTCATCGCTTGCGTAAATATCCAGCCGTACGCTTCTGAAATCAGAACTGTACAAAATCGTATGCTCTGCATGGACTCTTATTTTCGCGATCGGTCGTCCGAGTATCATCTCCAGTATCAGACGGCATATCACCTCATCTTCCAGCGCTGCCGCAAATAAAAACGGGTCACATAAATCCAGTTCCTCAAATTTCTTCCTTGCCATATGTTTCCTCCTGCGGAATATGACATGGAAGTTACCTGTCTGTAATATGATTATAGCTTAAAGCCTCCGGATAAGCAACCTGTTTCTTTGCAAAACACGGTTCCATTACCGGGGGCTGCCTTGCGGGACAGTGACGTGTGAGCAGTAACCGGCTGCCGTCCTCTCTGCGTTTAAGGAAATCTCCCGGTTCACTCTCCCCCTCAGCCGGAGCAAAAAATCATGTTCCTTTGGATACCTCTTAAAGGTAATATCCATTCCCGCTGTTTCACGAATAAGCGCTTCCACAGAATCCCGTGACGTATACTGTTCCAGCGCCTCAAGTGCCCGAAGGTCCTCCATGGCATCTCTTAAAACTTCCAGACGGATTGAGGAAAAGGGATGCCCGTCCGGTCCGGGGTAGACAAGGAATGCGTCTCCTGACGGAAAACTTTCACCACTGTCTGTCACAGCAAAGGGATCAATGTGCTGCAGCGAAAATCTGGTATTGTAAAAATTGTACCCCCACTGAAGGAATCCCTGCATCCGGTACAGATAGAGCTGGATACCCAAAATCCTATTTCTCCCTGAAGGCATGGCAAAAAAGCGGTTGCTCACATCCACTCCCTGGACACAGCAGTAATATGTCCACAAATCAGGAATTTCCGCTTCCAGAAATGGCTCCAAATGGTCAGAGGCAACCACAGGGTGCTCCACCAGTCCCAGACGATAAAATTCAAAATCACTCAAAGCATCCAAAAACCTGCAGTCTCCCAGTCCACTGTGCATACACTGTACTGCGCTGCGGTAGCTGTCCAGATCTTTCATGCCCGGCTCGTCGGACACATGAAACCAAGTATGCTCCAGCACATCTTTTTTCTGCAGATACGCCTTTAACCGGGGCAGAAATTCCATCAGAAAAAACCGGTATTCCTCCCCTGCTGCATCCGTATCCCAGCCAAAGACCTGCTGCTGCCTGCCCTCCTTCAAAGCCATGATCTTCGGAGCCGCGGCGGCACCCCACTGGGTAAATAAAGGTGCCATTTCCAACCAGACAATGCCGCATTCCCGGCACATAGAAATCCATCTTCCCAGCCTGGAAAAGCCGAATTTCCACCCCTCTTCTGTCAGCTCTGCATCTACGAGCTGAACGGTAGTCCGCTCTCCGCCCACAGCAGTATCCATGGGTGGTGTAAACAATGGTGTCAAAATCATATTGATTCCGCTCTCTGCTGCAAGAGTGACGAATTTCTTCAGAATCTGCCAATGTTGTTCGGAAAAGACAGGGACTCTATAATAATCCGCCAGACAGTCCGCATGGAGCCACTCCGTATGGATTAGCCGCTGTACCGGCAGTTTTCCACTATGTACCATGATTTCAGCTTCTCTTTTCCACAGGATTTCCCCATCTTTTACCGATACGGAGACAGTCACCGCATAGTTTCCGGGTCTCATATCCCGGTCAATACATATCTGCACCCAAAGTGCTCTCCACTGTCCCGGCACTGCCCGCACGGTACTGGCAGGCAGCGGTACCAGCACATCGGGAAACATGCCCGGTTCCTTTGTCAGATAGTCATCATCGGATAGACCGCTGCATGGGTAGGCACTGGGCACCAGGGCTGCCCGGAATACTTTAACCTCCATTCCCGGAGGCGTTTTTATTTCAAACTGTATGTCCTCCTCCAGCATATGGGAATCATGGTAATCTATTGTATAAGCAATCTGAAATGCAGTCCGCTCTCCCGCAAAGCATCCCGCACGAAAGGGATTTTCCCGGTCTTTTGGCGGCCTGCCCGGAAAAATCTTATCCAGGCTGTCCCCCAGGCAAAAATGATACTGATGCATCTGTCTTCCTCCTCATAAAATGATACACTGTCAAATCCTGCTTCTCGCAGCCATACATAATCTGTCTGCCTATACTGCAGTATTTAAAAAATTTCCTTCCGCACCGCGCAATTTTAAAAAAATCCAATCTTTCGCTGCGTCATTCAAAAATCTCCGCCTCCACTGCGTCATTCAAAAATCTCCACCTCCACTGCGTCATTCAAAAATCTCCGCCTCCACTGCGTCATTCAAAAATCTCCGCCTCCACTGCGTCATTCAAAAATCTCCGCCTCCACTGCGTCATTCAAAA
>NZ_JBBMFP010000030.1:0-60889 GCF_040095955.1 Blautia caccae
GCAAAGATAGACCCATACGATAAAGCTCACCCAGATAAGCCGCCACGGACTGCCTGGAGCAACTGGGATAAGCCGGGAGAGCAGGCGCACTGGTGTAGAGGCGGGATATTTTATCCGGTCCATTACTGCCCAGGGTTTACAAAATATAAAGGCTGCCAGGTAAAGGAGTGCCTAAAGTGCAATGTGGCAGTGTATCAGGACGGGTACATAGCATGTAGTCTGGTGGATACTCTGGGGTGCACGGAGTGCTATAAGGAGTTTATGGAGAGCATGGAGGAGTAGTTAAAAAAAGGAGGGCCGGGTCAACAGGCCCGGCAGTATGAAAAAGAAAAGTCTATATGAAAAAGGTTATTGCCCTTTGTTGAGTATTACTATACCGGGAAAATGTGATGAAACTGTGGTGAAAAGATAAAAGATTTGTGAAAGGAATAAAAATGAACAAAAAAGAATTTGATAAAAGAATAGAAAAGTTTGTGACAGCATTGAGAGACTTATATTTAGATGCAGATGAAAGGGAAGGCACTGAAATGCCAAAAATAGAACTGAAAGAGGAGAACCTTACAGATGACTTTACCGCAATGATTATAGCAGTACATCTCTTGTATACTTTTATAACTGGTGATGATGATACGGACCTTATAGGATTTACGCATATGGTAAACCGTCTGGTTTTCCAATGGTTGCTTAAAAACGGTAATGGGGATTAACAAGATGAGGATGTGTAGCATATGCCACAAGCCAAAAAAGGAAGAGGAGTTCCGGTTGATGAAAAGACAGAACCGCCGGAACAGCTATTGTAGAGAATGCGAACGGTGGTACATGCGAAATTATATGAGAGCATACCGGGAAAGGATTGGAGGATAACTATGAGTAATCATTAATTATAGAAGGTATATAGGATAGTATCAACAGACATCACATTTGTATTTGAACCTTGATAATTTAATACTGATAGTTAGAAAGTGCACTATACTAGACAAATGTATAGAATTTGTATAATGCAGTTGACTAAAAAAACGTCAAGTGTTATAATGCTTCTATGGATACATTATTTGGAAGGAGTGTGACATATGGCGTTTGATGAGCAGCTATTCAATGAGAATTTTAATTTTGCGTTTAGAGCAATGGTAGCAAATAATTTTTTGGTGGCAACGGAGGCATTTGAGGAATTTTGGAGAAGAAATTCAATATTTTTAAGGAATGCAGAAGAGTTGTATGGTAGAATTTTATATTATGCTGTAAATGAACAATTTAAAAAGGCAGCTACAAAATCGGCTTCTTCTTATCTTGTGAATGATTTACAGTTGACCAAATATAAGAATAAAGTAGTTTTATTAAATACTAACGATTATACTACTAGTATTTGTAGGACCGAGAAACCAGGAAAGCTTCCGTCCAAAGCTAAATATAAAATGGAATTAGCACAGGGTAACCGAAACGAGTACGGACAGATGAATTTAGAATTCGTTGAAGAAGAGGCTGTTGTTGGAGAAATGAAGAAGTATGCAGTGATTGGTTATAGATATTTCAAAGGGAAGTTATTGCATTTAAACATTTTAGTTCCAGATTGTGATTTTAATAAAAGCTTACACTCACAAGATTTGCTTGATATTGTTAAGGAATGTAAACAGTATGTGCCTGAGGAATTGATTTATGAACAAGTTACAGATCTAAAGGATGATCTTGTAGTAAAACTAAAAGAAAATATTAGTGGTGATGGAAAATGAATACTTCAAAGGAAATAATTCCATATAGAATCAATCAAGCAAGGCTATCTCGTGGCGTGTCTATGGCGGAATTGGCAGAACTGGTAGGTGTATCAAAACAGGCTATATCTCAATATGAAACTGGAAAAAGCATACCAAGCGATGCAGTATTAAATAGGATAGCTGAATTTTTGAAATATTCTGTAGAATTTTTTAGAAAACCGATGCCTGTCAATAGTGCGGCGAATAGCGGTGTGTTTTTTAGAAGCAATAACACTGCACGAAAAACGGATCTCAAAGCTGCAGAGGTAAAAATACAGATACTAAGGGAAGTTAATGAATATTTGGAAAAATATGTTGATTTTCCTAAAGTTAATTTTCCAGAAGTAGAATATATGGATAATGGGATTGATCCTATTAGTAATGAGGAGATAGAATATTTTGCAACAGTGCTAAGAAAAACGTGGAATCTTGGAAACGGGCCTATAGATAATTTGATGAATGTCATACAAAAAAATGGAATAGTAGTATCGACCACAAAACTTAGGCTGAGAAAATTGGACGGGCTTTCAGAGTGGTATAATAATACACCATATATATTCATGAGCACTGATAAAGATACAAATTGCAGAGTGAGATTTGGATTAGCGCATGAAATTGGTCATTTGTTAATGCATGCAGGTAATTTTTCGCCTGATGAAATACAGAGCAATGTGATACACAAGAAACTCGAAGATGAAGCTCATAGATTTGCAGGCGCATTTCTACTTCCAAAGGAAAGCTTTGAAAAAGATGTGTATTCAACATCTCTGGATCATTTTATCCAACTTAAAGCAAAATGGAAAGTTTCAATATCTGCTATGATAAAAAGGTGTGAAACATTAGGACTATTTTCATATAGTCAAATAAAATATCTTAAAGATCAGATGACCAGAAGAGGGTATTGGAGACATGAGCCGCTAGATTCAGAAATGCCAATAGAAAAACCATTTGCACATAGACAGGCAGTCTCGCTTATATTGAATCACGATATTATCAGCCCAGGTGATTTTGTGCGTGATATTGGGTGCTTGCCAGAAGAATTAGAAGAATATTGTTGCTTAGATAAAGGCACTTTAAAAGTGTCAGAACCGAAACAAGTGGTAATGTTGCGAACAATAAAAAGAATAAAATAAAAAACTACCAACTAACTATCAGTATTTGCTGGTAGTTTTTTATTGCTCAAAGAAAGAAGGACAAGCCATGAAGTGCAAAAAATGCGGCGGAAAAACGCAGGTAACGGATAGTGAGGAAACCCCAGGTGGGCATATGGTCATGCGAAGGAGGCAGTGCACAGTCTGCGGATATCGGTTTAAGACCACGGAAACATTTTGGGAGGATGTAAAAGCAAGAAATAAATGACAGTTTTGGAATATATGGAAAGGAGAAAAATAGATGGCAAGAAACGGATCAGGCTGCCCGGACCCCACATACGAGCAAGCATTACCCGCGATCAGGCGGGAGGAAAACATAAGGGCGCGGGAAAAGCGCTACGGCGTAAAGCGCGGAGAGACAGTACATATAATCATAGACATTAAGGACGAGGGACGGAGGACCGTAAAGGTAAGCCGCCGGATGCAGGTTGTTAACCTGTATGAGCACCACATTCTCCTCCGGCATAAAACAGGAGCCTGTGAGAGCTATCAGTATCAAGAGTTTATGCAGATGCTAGACAGGAGGTAACGGATGAAAGAGATGTTGATTATACTTAAAATAGCATTTGCCTTGTACAAAGAAATAGACATGCAGGAAAAGCTTTTAAAACACAGAAACAAGATGCTTGATACATATAAAAAATATCAGAACTGTCCGTTTAAATATAATCAGACGGATAAATGGCGAGAAGATTTAAAAGCATCCCTGGTAAATGCGAGCAAAGAGATGCAAAACTGGAGGTGATGCAATGGACAAAAAAACACTGAGACAGTACAGAGCGCTATTAAAGGAGCAGATCCTGAATGACAAGGCCATAGACAAGCTATATGAACGTGCATCACAGGTCCCTACTGTTATGGGGAAAGTGGTAGGCTCCAGCCACGATTTTCCATTTACGGAGGTGAGGACGTCTGTTCAGATGGACGAGCCAAAAGAAGCTGATGAGATCAACCGGCGGCTGCGGATTCGGAAGGAAAGACAGGAACAGATTAGGGCGGCAGTTTTGGAAATAGAACAGTTCATTGCTGGAATTCCAGATAGTAACGCAAGACAAATCTTTGAAATGGCATATATAGAAGGGATAAAGCAACATGAAATAGCGGATGAGGTTGGTTATAGCAGGGGAAGGGTTTCGCAGATCATCGACCAGTATTTGAAAGATTAACACAATTAACCAAAATAAGTGTTATTATTACAATAGAGCCAGTGGGCGAAAGCAAACGGCTCACTCGGATGTTGACTATCCTCCTCTTGTTGTTCGGCTGCCGGGTGTCATAGCTCGGTGGCTGGTTAGCCGGTATCAGATGATACGTCCGGTATTTGGGTAGGGGCAATGTAAGGAACTTATGGTTGCCAGAGTAGTACGGGGTGGGTTGCGTGACTACTATAACGTTTGCGGTAAAATCGTTAAACCGCATGTCCCAGGTCTGGGATAACAGCACCGTTACGGCGGTGCAATGTGTGGAGCATACCATTAATGGCAGATGGGCAGGGTCGCGCCCTGGGTTCCGGTTCGATTCCGGATGCGTCCGCTTCTGCTGCAAAGCAGATTCCCAATACATTTTTTGAAACGTCCTGTAGAAATACGGGACGTTTTGTAATATAATAGAAAAAAATGTAGGGGGAACAGTATGTTAGAGATTAATGGAAATTTAGATAATCCATCAAATGGATTAAGCAACTATAATGTATTTTTTAACACGATAATAAATGTGTACAGCTATTATTTGAAATACTTCGGACAAGATTTATTAGCCGGTCCTGAATTATACGTGGATAATGCTACACGGGATTCAGGGTATACGCCTGTATGCACACCTATATTTAAAAAATATGTCATCATTAAATTAGCTATCACTTCAGTAGATGAGCCTGATAAAATTATATTTCAATTTTCACACGAATTAATGCACTACGTATATTTTGAAAAATATGGATTAGAGAAAGTAAAAGCAGACGATAAAGAAGAATCAATATGCACAGCGGCTTCTTTGTGTATGATTTCTGAATTATATCCATTAGAGCTTAACAGATATATTGAAATATTAAGGAGAGAAAGCAATAATGGGTATAGGGAAGGGATATCAGTGGCCGAGAAGGTAGGATATACATTTGCAAATTTGATTTGTTTGATATAGAAGGAGGGGCAACATGTTTGTAAAAAAATATGGGAAAACAGAAGAGTGCTTAGTAGACGTCAGTAAGGAGTTGGCGGTATTGTGCAAACCTGAAGGGGGAGATCCGCGCGGTCCAATGGGGGTACCCTCTACACTTAAAAGCGAGCAGGCCCCTTTGGCATGTGTAAGAGAAATGATGATGCGGAATGGAGATAAAGTTTTGAGAGGCGTAAATAGCGATTTTGTATGCATTCCGCAGGCAGAATATGAATATGTTTTGAATAAGATAGAGATAGATTAACAACGAGTGGGAGCCGCTTATCGGGTAGGCTCTTTTGCGTGGAGAAAAGAGGTGAGCCTGAATGGCAAAATACGAATATTGGTTAACGCCGGAAGGCTTGCTGTTGCTGGAAGGGTGGGCCAGAGATGGTCTGACCGATGAGCAGATATCCGAGAATATGGGGATAGTGTCCTCTACGCTATACCGGTGGAAGAATGAATATAAGGAGATTTCGGAGGCCCTAAAAAAAGGAAAAGAAGTCGTTGACTATCAAGTAGAAAACGCGCTGCTGCGTAATGCTATAAAAGGAGATACAACAGCACAGATCTTCTGGTTGAAGAACCGCAGACCGGATAAGTGGAGAGATAAGCGAGACGTAGAGCATAGCGGTGGCCTCAATGTCCAGAATCAATATGAGAGTATGACGGAAGAGGAGCTGATGGAGCTTGCAAAGAAGTATGAGAAAATCAACAGCTCTTAACAGGCAGAACATAATTGAATATTTGAAACTGCAGGAAGCCCTTGCAGTAAAGAAGGCCAGGAGAGATTTCTGGTCTTTTTGTTGCCTTCTTTATCCGGAATTTTACAAAGAGAGCCGCCCGTATCTGAAGGATCTGTGTCAGACACTACAGGCTTTTTACGATGGCAGCATAGATAAGCAGATACTGATCATAAACATGCCGCCCAGACACGGGAAGACCTTTACGGCCAGGTTGTTTGTTCTCTGGATGTTTGGGCAGAATCCCAGGACAAAGATTATTACCGGTTCCTACAATCAAATCCTTTCCGGACTATTTGCCCAGCAGACCCGGGATGGAATCCTCATAGAGAATGAGAATGTAAAGCAGAAGTATTTTTCTGACATTTTCCCGGATACAACCATCAAGCAAGGGGATGCCGCAAAAGGGTTCTGGAGCCTGGATGGGTCAGAGGAAAAGAATTATCTGGCTACATCTCCAGGGGGCACATCGACCGGTATCGGCGCCAATTTCCTTATTGTGGACGATATCATCAAAAATAATGAGGAGGCAGCAAACGAGCTGGTAAAGGACAAACACTGGGAATGGTATAACAACACACTGGTACAGCGTATGGAGCGTCCAAGGAAACAGATCCTGATTATGACCCGCTGGGCTTCCGATGACCTGGTAGGGCGGATGTTGGAGAAGAAGGCGGATAAATGTCATCTAATCACATATAAGGCCGTACAGGATGATGGTGCCATGCTCTGCGATGAGATCATGACGAAAGCAGAGTATGAGGATGTTATATCCGAAATGGGAGAAGACATTGCCTCTGCCAACTACCAGCAGGAGCCGATCGACCTGAAAGGCCGGTTGTATACCAGTTTTAAGACCTATGACCGGTTGCCAGTGGATACTCAGGGTAACAGCCTGTTTGAGGGCATCTACAGCTATACAGATACCGCCGATGAGGGAGCTGATTACCTATGCACCATCATATGGGGAGTGTATATGCGAGAGGCTTATGTGTTGGATGTCTATTACACACAGGCAGGGATGGAGATAACAGAGCCGGAGGTTGCAAAGCGGTTCCAGGCGTTTGAGGTGAACCGGTCAAGGATTGAGAGTAACAACGGCGGATCAGGATTTGCCCGGAATGTAAAGCGGATATCTGAGGAGCAGCTTAAAAATTATAAGACCATCATTAAGTGGTTCCACCAGTCGAAAAACAAAAAAGCCAGGATCATCTCAAATGCCACATGGGTGATGGAGCATGTCCTGTACCCGTCCAACTGGCGGCACAAATGGCCGGAATACTACACCGCAATGGTGCGGTACCAGCGGGACGGTGAGAATAAACACGATGATGCGCCGGATTGCACTACAGGTGTGGCTGAGACGATGTATATGTTAGGAGCGTGAGAAAGTGGAGCTGATCAAGAAAATGAGTGAAGGCATGAAACGGGGAATCAGAAGCTGGTTAAACATCCAGGATGCGACCCCAACTTCGATAATGATTAACGAAACCCTGGATTATGAAGCGAATGCAATCAAAAATCGTATCTGGTATAGGGGTGACAGTAATGAGCTGCAGCAACTTTACAGCCAGATTGATACGGGGATTGATAGATATAAGTTCTGGGCAGGAAGGAGCAGCCCGGGTCAGGAAATGCGTAAGATACATACAGGTCTTCCTGCGTTAATCGTTGATACACTGGCCGGCATTTCTCTGACGGATTTTGAGATTCGGATTGAAAAGAGCGGTCCGGAACAGGAGTTATGGGACGCGATTGACGAAGACAATAAATTTAAGAAAAAGCTGGAGAAAGCGGTCAAGGAGACACTGTATATTGGAGATGGCGCATTTAAAATATCTTTCGATACCGTGTTGAGTCAGTATCCAATCATTGAGTTTTATCCGGGGGACCGGATCGAGCTTGTGACAGAGCGGGGCAGGATACGGGAGATTGTATTTAAGACGGTCTATCAGCATGACCATATGCAGTATGTCTTGTATGAACACTATGGGTATGGATATATAACATATGAGCTGTACAGGGGTAACAGTATGGTGGACTTACATGCTATACCACAGACCGCAAATCTGGTAGATGTGGCGTTTGGTACCGAAAAGCCAGAGGAGCGTTACATGATGGCAGTTCCCATCCAATTTTATGAATCTGGTAAGTGGGATGAGAGAGGACAGAGTGTTTTTGACAAGAAGGTTGATTCCTTCGATGCTTTCGACGAGGTGTGGAGCCAGTGGATGGATGCCCAGCGTAAAGGCCGGGCCAAGGAGTATATCCCAGAGGACTTGATTCCAAAAGACCAAAACGGCGGGGAACTGATGCGACCGAACTTTTTTGATAACTGCTATATCAAGATTGCAGGGGGCTTTTCGGAGGACGGTAGTGGGAAAATTGAGGTTATACAACCGGATATTCCACATGACAGTTACCTTGCTGCTTATGTGACGGCGCTGGATCTGTGCCTGCAGGGGCTGATTTCTCCCAGTACACTGGGAATCGACATGAAAAAGCTGGACAATGCCGAGGCGCAGCGTGAGAAAGAAAAAGCCACATTGTATACCAGGGATACGATTATTGATGCCTTACAGGTGGATATCCCCATTTTGGTAGAGACAGCCATTAAGGCCTATAATGAGTTTTATAATAAGCCCGTGAAGCCAGTAGAGGTGACTGCTGAGTTTGGAGACTATGCAAACCCCAGTTTTGAAAGTCAGGTGGAGACTATCAGCAAGGCAAGGACCGGACAGATTATGTCTGTGGATGCTGCAGTGGATGAACTCTATGGAGATGACAAGGACGAGGAGTGGAAGAAAGAAGAGGTGCAGCGCATCAAGAGTGAGCTGGGTATCTCAGAGATGGAAGAGCCTGCATTGAATCTGGAAGGGGTGAACGTGATTGAAGGTGAAAATCGGACCCAGAATATACCGGATGACCAGGAAGGAGTACCAGGGACTGCTGGAAACGGTCAGGGAGCAGGTACCTCTGGGAATATACGCCCTGGAAAAAGTTGATTATGCAGAACTCAGACATGATCACTGCAAGAGCACCACGCAACTTAAAACGCTGACAAGGCAGTTCAAGGTCCAGGGATTTAAGGTGATGGCAAATGGCAAATGATTACGATATAGGCGCTGCCTTCCGTGCTATCGAAGACGAATTGATGTCATCTATGGTCCGCAATATGAAGCATCATCGTGCCTGGGAGGATGCGGAGGGAATGCACTGGGAGCAGTGGCAGGCTCTGCAGCTCAAAGCATTGGAAAAGTACAAGCTACAGAACCGCCGTAAATACGGTAAGCAGTTTAAGGATATCAACAGTCAGGTAGAAGTTATGCTCAAAGCAGCCAGGGCAGAAGGTGGAATGAGGCAAGAAATTTCAATCCTGAACGCTATAAAAAAAGGATTCCCAGCCAAGAAAGTCAGCCCTGGAGCATCCGCTGAATTTTTCCGGCTAAATGACAGGAAATTGGATGCGCTCATCAAAGCCACCACAAATGATATGCAGAAGGCTGAAACAGCGGTCCTACGCATGGCAAATGACCAGTATCGTAAAGTCATCTTTAACGCTCAGGTATATGCCAATACCGGCGCTGGCACCTACGAAAAGGCTGTGGATATGGCTACAAAGGACATGCTGTCTGCCGGGTTAAATTGCGTTGAGTATGCCAATGGAGCCAGGCACACATTGTCTGATTATGCTGATATGGCAATCAGGACGGCCAGCAAGCGGGCATACCTGCAGGGAGAGGGCCAGAAACGTCAGGAGTGGGGCCTGCACCTTGTCATCATGAATAAGCGCGGTAATCCATGTCCTAAGTGCCTGCCTTTTGTGGGTAAGGTACTGATTGATGATGTCTGGAGCGGCGGGAGTAAGGCAGATGGGGATTATCCTCTCATGAGCTCTGCCATATCTGCAGGACTATATCATCCACGGTGCAAAGATGGACACACAACATATTTTCCAGGCATCAGCACTCCGCCTGATGACAAGTTCAGCAAGCAGGAGCTGGCAGAGGTGGAAGCACGGAGTAAACAAGAGGCCGGAAAGCAATATGCCACACGTCAGCATGATAAATTTGGAAGACTGGCAAAGTATTCTCTTGATCCGGAGAATCAGAAACATTACCAGCAGAAAGTGGAGCAGTGGAAGAATGTTAGATTCAGGACAGGCAGCCAGGATAGTCGTGGTTATGTTGATAAAAAGCGGCCATTGGCAGATTTCCAGGCAGTACCACAGGAAAAGGTTGTGGATGTACTGCGTAAAGAATCCGAAGAATGGATTAAACAGCTTACTGAAAAAGAAAAACATGCAATCCGAAAATATACATACAATTCAGGTGATAAAAAGTCGAATCGTTTTTTTGAAAGATTAAATGCCATGCTCAGGGGAGATGCTATAGGAGATAAAAGGCTTAAAGAATATGCAGATACTATTTCTAATGCATTAAAAAAGAATAGGCTCAAACAAGACATTGTGGCTTATAGGGGCGTTGATATAGACCCGACAGCAGGAGCAGGTGTTGGCGATATAGTTTCGCCGGGGCAATTTTTCAGCACATCTGTTATTGATACTCGTTCATTTGGAGCAGGATACAAGATAATTGTCTACTCAAAGAAAGGGTCGAATGCGGCTTACGTTGAAGCACTCAGTCATTTTCCGAAACAGCGAGAACTTTTGATTGACAAAGATTGCTATTATAGGGTACTATCAAGAAAAGGGAATATTATTGAATTGGAGGTGCTTTGATATGACAGATAAGGAAAAAGAATATCAGAAAGCCCTGGAAGAACGTGAAAAAGCGTGGAGAGAAGAACCATTGAAATTTCATAGGGCCACGCCAGAAGAAATCGAACAATTGAAAAAAGAAGGGCGTATTTAATACCACCAGTCAGAAATGGCAGGTGGTATTTTTGTGCTCTTTTTGCACCAGCACAACGGAGGAGGTGAGGAAGATGGAATATTATATCTGTTGTTTGAAATCTGGAGCAACATTAAATTTTGATAAGCAGTGTACAAATATAAATTTGGAGAATGGCGTATTCAGCGTCAAAGACTGTAAAGGGAAATCTTTAGGGGTTATACCAGTTGAAAACGTAGAGTATTTCATTGCAGAAAAGAGGTGAGCAAAATGGCTTGTAAAAAAGGCGGAAAGAAAGGCAAAGGAAAGTAGAAAGGCGGTGGTCCTGAATCTCCCTCTGGGCGGCGGGGTGAAGCGTCTTATTTTTGTGCCCGAAGGCCAAAAACTACACGGAGACACCGTGTTATCAACTGTTGTGAGACACACATAAAACTGTCCGTGCAGACAGCACATTAAAAACTGTTCAGAAAGGATTGAAGATTATGAGAAAGAGATTTATGAGATGTATTTTGCCTATGGATATCCAGTTCTTTGCAGAGCCCGGGAGTGGAGCAGGTGATGGCGGATCGTCTGGTGCAGGTGCGGGTACTCAGCAGACACAGACAGGAGGCGCGACACCGCAGATTGATTACGATAAGATTGCGCAGCTCGTGGCTGGTAAACAGGCAGCTACCGAGGAATCTGTGATCAAAGGCTATCTAAAACAGCAGGGCCTGACCAAAGAACAAATGGACCAGGCGATAGCTACATTTAAGGAACAGCAGGCAGCCAACACACCAGACATAAATGCTATGCAGACACAGCTTACGCAGGCCCAGGCTGCTGCGGTACAGGCAAATGTGGAAAAAGAAGCTATGTTCATGGCGGGAGAGTTAGGGGTTGAGCTGAAAACAATGCCTTACGTCCTGAAACTGGCTGATCTGAGCAATGTAGCTGATGATAAAGGCAGCATAAATAAAGAGACACTGAAAACAGCGTTGAATAAAGTCCTGGAAGAGCTTCCACAGTTAAAACCGGAAACACAGAATCAGCAGGGCGGGTTTAGACAGATAGGCGCAGGCGGCCAAGGCGGTGCTCCAAACGTGGATGACCAGTTGGCGGCTATTTTTGGTAATAAAAAGTAAAGGAGATAAAGTATTATGGCAGTATATGATTATGCAGAACAGTTCATGCGTCAGTTGGCGCAGATGTGGACAAGGGAAATGGTATCTTATGACCTCACCCAGTCCAACCAGGGCATCAAATTTTTAAATGCCCAGACAATCAAGATCCCGAGGATGAGTGTTTCTGGGTACAAAGACCACGACAGAAACACACTGGGATTCAATACTGGCACCCTGGCAAATGACTGGGAGCCGAAGAAACTGACACACGACAGGGATATTGAGATTCCAATCGACCCGATGGACATCGACGAAACAAATCTGGTGCTGGAGATGGGGAATATCCAGAGTGTTTTTGAGAAAGAGCAGGCTATCCCGGAGAAAGACAGCTATAGATTTTCCAAACTCTACTCAGAAGCGAAGTCCTATAAGTCACAGGGGGCTGTGATTGATAATACGGCACTTACAACAGCAAATATCCTGGAGTGGTTCGACGAGCAGATGGCCATCATGGATGACAAGGCGGTACCACAGGAGGGCCGTATGCTGTATGTTACTTCTGGGATCAATAAAATCCTGAAGAGTGCAGAGGGTATTACCAGAGTAATCAATGCAGGGGCCGCTGGAGTAATCGATCGGCGCGTGCATGGTCTGGATGAAGTGGCTATTAAGATAGTGCCGTCTGCACGTTTTAAAACAGCTTACAACTTTACTGATGGCTGTGTACCGGCTGACTCTGCAAAACAGATCAATATGATTCTGGTACATCCGGATTGTGTGATCAGCCGCGACAAATACGCCTACATGAAGGTATTTACTCCAGGTACAGATTCCAGAACTGCGGATAAATACATCTACCAGAATCGTTATTACACGGATACATTCCTGATCGAACGGAAAGCATGTGGTATTGCAATCAACGCAGAAGCGGAGGTGTAAAAGATGAAAGCAGTCAAGGCAAATAAGGAGTACGTTGTAACGGAGGAAAATAAAGCTTTTTATGTTAAACAGGGGTTTGACATTATTGATGAGGCTGGAAACCTTGTGGCTTATGGAGCCGGAAAAACCGTACCTTATGATGACCATATGAAGGCGGTAAAAGAAGTGGAAAGGCTGCAGCGATTATGCGCGGAATTGCAGGAAGAGAAATCAAATCTGCGGAAGGAGCTGGAAACTTTGAAGGCGGAAAAGAAGCCAGCAGGCAAGAAAGCCGGTGAGTGATATGTATAAACCTTATGCAGACGCCGCGTATTACACAGATATCTATAATGGCAGCCTGCTGTCGGATGCGGACCGGGAACGGTATTTAAAACAGGCTTCTAGGCATATTGATTCCCTGACCTACAATCGTATTGTAGGCCGGGGATTTTCCAGTTTGACACCATTTCAGCAGGAGATCATACAAGAGGTGTGCTGCCAACAGGCGGATTTTGAATGGCAGAACCGGGAAATCTTCGATATGATCCTGCAGGGGTACAGTATCAATGGGGTGACCATGCAGTTTGGCGAATCCTGGAACGTGACCACGAACAAGGGAATCCCCATGCGGCGTGACGTCTATGAGCAGCTTTGCCAGACAGGCTTGTGTTGCAGATTGTTGAGGTGATGTTATGTATCCATGTCTGGTGCCCGAATGGGCATGTACGACAGATATCCATGTAATCATTTACAGCGAAAGCTTGAATGAGAATGGAGGTCCAGAGGTGGCTTTTGAGGGAGACCTGCGCTGCAATTATCAGGACAGCGCAAAGACAGTCATTGACAAAGAGCAGAAATATGTGCAGTTGTCCGGTACGGCCCTCTTCCGAGGAGATATTGCACCAAAAGTAGCAGTTATCTCTGGCGGTACAGTCACAGTATTCGGGGAGACCAGAAATATCCTCCAGGGCATGAAGGCCAGGAACCCGGATGGCAGCGTAAATTACGCGAGGTTGGATATTATATGATCAATGTGAACTCAATCATTAAGATGGAATGGGGGCGAATACGCGCTCTTACAGATGCCCAGGTGACAGCCTTGGAGCAAACGGCGGAATATCTGCATACAGAGGTGATACAGGCCCAGATGATGCCATTTGATAAAGGTGCGCTCCAAAATGACAGTACCTTCGCTGATTATTCGGAAAGTAAATCCGGGAAAGTCTCCCTTGTATCTACGCAACCTTATGCCAGGCGTCTGTATTACCACCCAGAGTATAATTTCCAGACAAAAGAAAACCCTCATGCGCGGGGTGAATGGTACGAAGACTGGCTGCCTGGGGGGAGTAAAGAGCAGGACTGCCAGAAGGCGTATAAGCAGATATACAAAAGGATTGCGGGGGTGTAAGAGTGGAATTAGCAGATATCCGGGACTGGATAAAGACATTAGGTGTAGGAGATCACTTCTACATTGGGAAATTAGAGAATAAAAAAGAGCGGTCTATTGGGATATACCAGCGGCAGATGTCTGGTGGCGCAAATATAGCCCTGGGCGGTCTGGACTGTACAAAGACGGCAAGCAAGGCAGTGTCTATCTTAATCCATTGGGATAAATACGCCAATGAGACGGAGGAGGCAGCACAAGCCCTGTATGATAAGCTCTTACATGTAACAAATTTAGAGATTGCCGGGAAGCACGTGGATTACCTGCAGTTGGATGTGCCGGAACCTATTGATGTGGGGACGGATGACAATGGTGTGTACGAGCGAGTGATCTGGTTGACAATGTATTATGAAAGGTAGGTAAAGATATGGCAGGAAAGACAGGAGTGTATCCGTGTTACGAGAATCAGTTCCAGGTAGGAGATAAAAAAGATGGTGCTACTTCTATTGCCGACATGGAGACTTTTTCCGTGAAATTTGATAATGGTGTTGAAGAATGGTATCCGTTTGATACAGAAGGGTGGGCGCGTAGGCTGGCCACAGCGAAAAGTATTACTATCTCTGTTTCCGGTAAAAGAAATGTGAGTGATACCGGAAATGATTATGTGGCCGGGAAAGCCTTTAAGAATGGACGTGATGCGGAGGGCTATTTTGGATGGACATTCCCGGATGGGACAGTGATCTCTTGGGATGCTGCAGTATACAACATTACAAATACCGGTGCAGGCAAATCTACGGAAGTCGGCCCGCTTGAATTTGACATTATGAGCAATGGCAAGCCGGCAGTAACATTACCATCAGGAGGTGGAGCGAAATGAGCAAAGTAGTTGATATCACAGATAAACTGGAATTTGAAGAGAATCCCAAACTGGTTGTAAAAGGTAAAGAGCTGGAAGTAAATGCGGATGCTACCACAGTCCTGAAGATTATGGGAATCCTAGGAGACAGTGAAAATGTAAAGCCCAGCGATGTGGTGAGAATGTACGAGCTGATCTTCAGCGAAGCAGACCGCAAGAAAATTGACAAGATGAAGCTGCAGTTTGCAGATTTTCAGACGTTGGTCTTTACGGCCATCGGCCTGATCACCGGCGAGGAAGAATCGGGAGAGTGATGACCCGTACTATGATTTGATTGATGATTTCGGTCTTGTTATATCATCTTTTCAGTCACAGTACGGGATTCGTATTTCTAAGGAATTGCATACCATGAAATGGGACGAATTTAAAGATCTGCTGTCAGGTATAGGTCCAGAGACACCTCTTGGAAGGATTGTATCTATCCGGGCTGAAGATGATTCTGATATCTTGGAGCATTTCAGTCCGGAGCAGAAGCGCATCAGAACGGAATGGCGGACACGTAAAGCAAAAGCCATGTCCAAGGAGAATATGGATGACTTTTTGGAATCCATGAAGCAGGCCCTTATTTATGCAGCGGGAGGTGAGCAAGGGTAAATGGCACAGAGTGTAGGCCAGATCGGCCTTGACCTGGTGGTCAATAAAAATCAATTTGAGAAACAGATGTCAGGTATCACAAACCTGGCTAAAAAAGCAGGCGTTGCCCTTGCATCTGCTTTCGCTGTCAAAAAGTTAGTTGATTTCGGGAAACAGTGCATTGAACTGGGATCAGACCTGGCCGAAGTGCAGAATGTCGTTGACGTGACTTTTCCCTCCATGTCAAAACAGGTAGATAAGTTCGCTCAGTCGGCGGCAGCAAGCTTCGGATTGAGTGAGACGATGGCCAAACAGTTCACAGGTACTTTCGGAGCTATGGCAAAGGCTTTCGGATTTTCCGAGAAACAAGCCTACGATATGGGTACTACATTGACAGGACTGGCGGGAGACGTAGCGTCATTCTACAATATTTCGCAGGATGAAGCTTATACGAAACTGAAATCCGTTTTTACAGGCGAAACTGAATCATTAAAAGACTTGGGTATTGTAATGACTCAGAGCGCCCTGGACGCCTACGCTATGGCAAATGGTTTCGGAAAAACCACACAGGCCATGAGCGAGTCGGAAAAGGTGGCCCTGCGATATCAGTTCGTACAGAATCAGCTAACAACGGCAAGCGGGGATTTTATCAGGACATCTGATGGATGGGCCAATCAGGTACGTGTCTTAAAGCTGCAGTTTGACAGCCTGAAAGCAACTTTGGGGCAAGGACTTATAAATGTCCTGACCCCTGTCTTGAAGCTGCTGAACCAGTTGCTGGCGAAGTTGATGACTGTAGCGTCGGCATTTAAGTCCTTCACGGAGATGCTGACCGGTAAGAAGGCGGAAGGCGGTTCCGGATTTAAAGATACAGCGTCTGATCTGTCGGCGGCCGCCGGTGCGGCGGATTCCCTGACTGATTCTACGGAAGGTGTGGGTAAAGCAGCGGAGAAGGCATCCAGGAGCCTGATGGGCTTTGACAAGATCAATAAACTGCAGGAAAAGACCTCGGATGGTGCTGGAAGCGGTGCAGGGGTTATTGAGGGCCCGTCTGTTGACTACGGCAGCCTGGCTGAAGGAGATACTGTCATTGATGAGCTTGATTCAAAGTTTCAAAAGATGTTCCAGAAGATCCAACGGAACATCCAGCCGACCATTGATTCATTTAAGCGGCTTTGGAGCGAAGGATTACAACAGCTTGGAAAATTCACTCAAACAGCCCTGGGGGATTTTTTCAGTGGTTTCCTGGGAAAAGTAGCAAGCTGGCTCTTCCAAACAGGCATTCCGGGGTTTGTTGATGCTTTAAATGAGGGCCTGATGGCCATAAAGTTTGATGATATCAACGAGGCACTGCGTGGACTGTGGGACGCATTGGCACCGTTCGCTATTAATGTAGGGGAAGGGCTGCTGTGGTTTTGGCAGAATGTTCTGGTGCCGCTTGGAGTATGGACAGCTAATGAGATAGTACCGCGTTTTCTTGACACCTTATCAATAGCGATAGAGGCATTCAACCATATTCTGGAGGCATTGCAGCCGTTGTTCCAGTGGTTTTGGGATACTGTGTTGCAGCCGCTTGCAAGCTGGGCTGGTGGTGTATTCCTGGCTGTATGGGACAAGATCAATGGAGCGCTGCAGAAGTTCAGCGACTGGTGTAAAGAACACCCACAAGATGTACAGGATATTACCCTGGTCATTGGTTCTTTTTTTGCAGCATGGAAATTCGGAAAGCTAATATCAGGATTAAATGAGTTTGTTGGGAAATTTGCAACTAATATGACTTTGGCAATTATGAAAGCGGGAGGTTTAAAAAACGCGCTGGTCAAATTGCTTGCAGGATTTAACCCGATTATCTTAATAATTGGCGCTTTAATTGCAATAGGAGTTCTCTTATATAAACATTGGGATGAAATAAGTGCTAAAGCTATTGAGATATGGGGTGGAATTAGAGACTGGTTCGATTCCGTAACGAAAAAGATTGGAGAGTTCTTCTCACGGCTATGGTCTGGTATTGCTGATACCTTTAAAAGTGTGGGTTCCTGGTTTAAGCAGAAATTTACATCTGCATCTGACGGGATTAAAAGCGCATTCTCCAGCGTTGGGAATTTCTTTTCGGGTATTTGGAGCAGCATAAAAAATACTTTCTCCCATGTGGCCGACTGGTTCAGGGATAAATTCTCCGCAGCATGGAAAGCCGTAAAAGATGTTTTCTCGTCCGGAGGAAAGGTTTTTGACGGTATAAAAGATGGTATATTAAATGGTCTGAAATCCGTAGTGAACGCACTCATTAGTGGGATAAACAAAGTGATAGAGATACCGTTTAACGGCCTGAACTCAGCTCTCGGAAGACTGAAAAAAGTTGATATCATGGGACTGAAGCCTTTTGAATGGCTCCCGTCCATCAAAGTGCCGCAGATACCCAAGCTGGCACAAGGCGGTTTTGTGAAAGCTAACACCCCGCAGCTTGCTATGATAGGCGATAACCGCCATTACGGTGAGATCGTAGCCCCGGAAGACAAGTTACAGGCTATGGTGAATGCCGCAGTTCAAGCGGCTGCCGGGAGTGGCTTGACCAAAGCGGATTTTGAAGCCGTTATGAATAGTGCGGTGACAAGGTTCATTGCTGCCGTTGGGAAGATGGGATTCTTTGTGGATGGTGAACTTTTGGCCAGGGCGCTTGACAGGGCACTGGAAAATGTAAAGTACCGCCAAAATCCGGTAGAGGTGACATAAATGGCAGATATTTTAAGATCAGGAGGCGTGGTGCTGCCGGCACCCGTCTCCATTTCTGTTAATGATGAGATCATATGGACCTCCGACACGGGGCGTACAATGGACGGGACGATGGTCGGAGACCCGGTTGCGAATAAAAAGACTGTAAGTATCAAATGGGGTGTGCTCCCAGAATCAGATGTAGCGCTTATCAAGCGGACACTGGTTGCTGGATTTTTCCCCTTTACCTTCCGGGATGACGGTATCAATGTGACGATAGAAGTATACCGGGGGACCATATCCAAAGAACAGATAGGCCGCCTGGGGGACGGGATATTCTGGTACCGCAGTGTTACGGTAGATATTATACAGAGGTGATGGCATGGTAAGGACAAGTATGGATTACAGACGGGCTGTTGTACAGGACAGGATATTTCATGTACGGACAGTGACGCGGTTCCCGGATGGGACAGAGACAGTGCTGACAAACGCAGATCTGATGTCGGATGGTCTGACTATCAAGACAGGCGTATCCAGTACAGACAGCTTTGATATTGGTTCGGCATCTATTGGGGAGTGCACGCTGCGCCTGGACAATACAGACGGACGATATAATACCTACGATTTTGAGGGTGCAGAACTGAATGTAAAGGTTGGCCTGCAGCTATCAGAGGACAAGATCGAGTGGATACCAAAGGGCATATACACGGCGGAGCCGGGAAAATTCACGGGTGCGGTCATCTCTGTCACAGCTTATGACAACATGGCGAAATTTGATCGGCCATATACAGACAGCAGATTAAAATATCCGGCTACACTAGGGCAGATCGTAGCCGATGCCTGCAGTGTCTGTGGCGTGGTACAGGCATCCGCGGATTTCCCGAACCGCAATTTTACGGTAAAGGAACGGCCTGCCGATGAAGCACTGACCTTCAGGCAGGTGCTGACATGGGTGGGGCAGATAGCCTGCCGTTACTGGAAGTGTGACGCATATGGCCGGTTGACGTCAGGATGGTATGACACTGCCGTATTTGGGCGTCATAATGGCATGGATGGCGGTGTGTTTGACGATGGGACCCCATCCTATCAGACTGGTGACAGTGCAGATGGCGGCAGTTTCCTGCCTTGGACAGACGGAGACATCTTGGATGGGGGAACATTTGAGAGCTTACAGGACTACCATCATCTGTATGCATTAAACAGCATAAACGTTGCCACAGATGATGTGGTGATAACCGGGATCAAGGTGACTGAGGCGCAGGACACCACTGTGCAAGATGCCCCAGCATCTTATATGACAGGTGCGGAAGGTTATGTGCTGGAGATAAAGGATAATGATTTTATTCGTAAAGGTAGCGGTAAGACGGTCGCTGATTATTTAGGCGGCTGCCTGATAGGGATGAAATTCCGCCCAGTGTCTATCTCTTGCCTGTCAGACCCTGCCATAGAGGCAGGAGACCCGGCAATCGTTACAGATTATAAGCAGAACACCTATCAGTGCTATATTACAAATACCACCTACCAGATAGGTAATTATCAGTCGGTGTCCTGTGACGCAAAAACACCGGCCCGTAACAGTGCCTCCAGGTTTACAGAGGCTACACAAGCCTTTGTAAAGGCAAAGAAAAATACTAAAGTACAGATAAATGAGTATAACAAAGCGGTGCAGGCTCTGACCAGTTTGATCACCCAGTCTTTTGGTGTATATAAGACGGAGGAAAAGCTGGAGGATGGCAGCACCATTTTTTATATGCACAATAAACCAACGCTGAAGGAATCAGATACCATCTGGAAGATGACAGCGAACGCCTTTGCCGTATCTACGGATGGAGGGAAGACCTGGAATGCCGGCATGGACAGCCAGGGAAATGCTGTGGTCAATGTCCTGTCCGCTATTGGTATCCGTTTCGACTGGGCGAGGGGTGGTACCCTTACATTAGGCGGGGAAAACAATGTAAACGGTGTGCTGCGCATACTGAATGCGTCAGGTAAGGTTATCGGTACCTGGAATAAGGATGGTGTGCACGCAGAAGGGGTCTTTAGTAATTTAGTAGATGGGACAGGCATCAAAATCAATAACAAAAGGGTTGAATTTTACAATAATGGAAAGTTATCAGCAATCATGACAGCTGTATCTGGTGGAGGAATCGCAATCCAGTCCTTTGGATCTGCATCAAAGTTTTCTTTTGTTTGCACAGATGACAGCGGCAATAACTCATATCCGTTATTGGCAGATAAAGACGGCCTGACAGGAAAATTTAAAGCTGGAAAAACAGGGAGAGCAGAGTTTTCAGACGGCACGTATTTGCAATTTTCTGGCGGTGTCTGTGTAGGCGGGAATACGAAAGAAGGGACATTTTAAGGAGACAAAAATATGGCACTTATAATAAGCAATGCATATCTGTCTCAATCGCAAATGACAGATAATGCACA
Organism: Blautia caccae; assembly: GCF_040095955.1. NCBI lineage: Bacteria > Bacillati > Bacillota > Clostridia > Lachnospirales > Lachnospiraceae > Blautia > Blautia caccae. The sequence continues at coordinate 20,686 of NZ_JBBMFP010000030.1, forward strand.
GTATATCGCTGATTATCTCATCAATAAGGGCTGGACCAGGAATGCTATTGCGGGAATACTCGGAAATATGCAGCGTGAGTCCACACTCAACCCTGGCTTATGGGAATCCCTTATTTACGGCAACATGTCAGGCGGATATGGCCTGGTGCAGTGGACACCGGCAACGGGTTACACATCATGGGCGGATGCCAGGGGATATCCCTGGGGTAACAATTACGGCAATACAACGGCATATTTTAATGGGCAGTTGGAATGTATTTTGTGGGAAGTGGCAAACAACCAGCAATGGATCGCCACTTCCTCTTTTAATTTCTCGTTTTCTGCGTTTACAAAATCTGTAGAGAGTCCGGAATACCTGGCGGAAGCGTTCATGCGGAACTATGAAAGACCGGGAGTGCTGGCACTAGAGGAAAGAAGTCAGAATGCACGGTACTGGTTTGAAAACCTGACTTACGGAAGCTCGACGGTTATCAAAAATGCTGTGGAGTGGGCGGTCGCAATCGCGAATGATAATTCCCACGGATATTCACAGGACAATCGCTGGGGGCCGGATTACGACTGCTCATCACTTTTGATCTCGGCGTGGCAACAGGCTGGTGTCCCGGTTAAAGATAAGGGGGCATCATACACCGGAAATATGTATGACGCGTTTATTGCCTGCGGATTCCAGGACGTGACAAACAGCGTAGATATGGCATCCGGAAGTGGCATCATATATGGTGATGTGCTCCTTAATCATGTGAACCATACAGCTATGAGCATTGGTAATGGCAGGATGGTGCAGGCATCATCAAACCGTGGAAACCCGCAGACAGGGGACCAGGATGGCACAGAAATATGGACATGCGGTTATTATAACTATCCCTGGAACTGTGTGCTGCGTTATCCAGGCGGCAGTACGCCACCGACACCCACGGGGGTGTCGCTGGTGCGCTGGATACCAGGGTAAGGGTAAGGAGGTGAACCAATATGGCAATACAGGATAGGCGGGGTGATTTTGACCACTTTGACCCTCAGAAGATGCTGCCAGGGGAATGGGCAGTTGTACTGAGGGGAGACCCGAATGTGTGGGATGGGAAGGCAACGTATGTGTGCTTTTCCGCCGGAGTTGTGAAACGCCTCATGACAGAAGAAGACCTGACCATAGAGTTAGACGAGCGGACACAGGAGATCATCAACAGGCTTGTCGGTGAGGTTGGGGCGGCTATAAAAGATGCGGTGGAAGCAACGAAATACGCTAACAATGCCGGACAGCTTGCCAATACACAAGCACAAGCAGCAGAGGCGGCAGCAAACCGGGCGAATGCTACAGCGGATGACCTGGAACGGCGAAGACAGGCTGGGGAGTTCAATGGCCCGGCAGGCCCACAAGGTCCGATAGGACCAACTGGACCGGCAGGCCCGCAGGGACCACAGGGCATCCAGGGGCCGAAAGGAGACAAGGGAGACAAAGGTGACCGGGGTGGGGATGCTGCAGTTGTAGAGAGTAAAGGTGTCTATGCCTTCCAGGTGCGGGAAGACGGACATCTTTATATAGTATACGCTGGTCTGGATGCCCCGGGTTATAAAATCAATGATAATGGCCATCTGGTCATGATCTTATAAGGAGGTAGAGAATTATGCCCGAACTTGATTTAGGCAATGTGATGGGACCGCAGGGACCCAAGGGAGCCACAGGAGCGACCGGTCCACAAGGACCGGCAGGTCCAGCCGGTCCAACTGGCCCACAGGGACCAAAGGGGGATAAAGGTGATGCAGGGGCAACAGGGCCGCAGGGACCACAAGGGCCGACTGGTAAAGTGGATATCACTACGCCGGTAACTTTTACAGACGCCGCATCCAGAACAGATCTGGCTTCAGGGGATTCTATAAGCACGATTGCCGGTAAAGCATCGAAATGGCTGAAAGACTTGAAATATCTTGCCTTTAACCGTGTAATCGACCTTGCAAATAAGGTAACTCCGGCCAGTACGGATGCTTTTTTACTGGAGGAATCCACAGGTACTGGTAAAAAGATGTTGTTTTCCAACTTATTAACTTATCTGCAGAATGAAGTTAAGCCCAAAACAACCGCCGCAAATGTTGATTTTACAAAAGCCGATGGTACAAAAAGTAATGTGCAGGATACAGTTACTGCAATAAACTCCGCTTTGGGTAGTAAAGCGGAAAAAACTGATTTAACTAATGTAGAAAAGAATATTAACAGCATAAGTACGCTTCTGTCGAACGAAACAACCCAAGGAACCACTGGTTCTACAAATAATCAAGGAATATTTAAAGGTCAGTCTGGTATAATGATTCTTTGGGGGGCAAGTCAGACTACAATATTTTCCTATAATTCAACGGGAAAGTTTTACAAGCTCGATATCACATTCAGAGAAAAATTCAAGGAAGCACCTATCGTAATGACTTCTCCCAGATATGCGAGCGGGATACCTGAAAATGTAGGCACGCTGTCAACGACTGCATCAAAAACAACTTTAGGATGTAACGCTTCTGCGAGCGGCTTATGGATTGAATGGGTCGCCATCGGAAAGTGGAAGTGATTAGATTGGTAAAATATTAAAGTATTTAGACCAGCCATATTATTAAAATCAGAGCCAGACCGTGATAAGCGGTCTATTTTAATGCAGAAAATAAGAAAGGGATAGGTGAAAGGTATGGGTAAAATCAGATTAAACAATGGCCAGGAGCTGGAGATTATCGCAGATGGGATTCAGGCGGCAGGCAATTCCCTTACACTGGGTTTAGTGCCTGGAGATAAAAACATCATGGATTATGAGGCCTTACTGTCTGAAGCAGCGAACACAAGTAAAATCCAGGTGATTGATTACAACGATGAGGTATTTAAAATCTATTCTGGGTACACAAAAATGCAGAAGATTGAAAAGCAGATGGAAACTGTTGTGGATTACACACAGGATGATGAAGGGAATCCAGTGCCAGTTAATGGAGTTGCTATTATTGTAGAGCTGCAGAGGCCGGATGAAACAGAAGCCCGTATAGCCTCTTTGGAGGAAACCGTGGACAAACTGGTGCTTGATAGCCTGGGGATTGCGTAAGGAGGTATGCGACATGTTTGAGACGATTACAAGACTGTATAGAAAGACCAGAAATCCAGAGGTAGTAGAAAAGGCAGCTGCAAAGGGCTGGATCAGCCAGGAAGAAAAGACAAGCATCCTTGCCGGTTAATCTTCCGGGCAGGAAGGAGACGGCAATGATAATCGCAAGATTTTGTAGTGATGGGCAGTATTATAAAACTGTTTATGGGCTGGCGCAATGGGATTACGGACAAACGCTGCAGGTGTACGGCCTGCAGCTCCCTGACCAGGGAGAGGTGCATTTGACAGAGGAATTCGGCAGTCTGGCCTTTACTGTTCCAGGAATTCGGCAGAAAGATGGCAGTATTGCCATTGAGATACCGGATATCCTGCTTCAGAGCGGTAAAAACATTTTGGCACATATATATGTTTGCGATGATGAACAGGGCGAGACCTTGCGGACGATCCTTATGCCCGTAAAAAAACGGGCGAAGCCGGAAAATTACGTCGGAACTGGACTAATACCTATGCAAGAAATCTTTCACGAGTTGAGCAGCCGTGCAGATGACATGACATTGCAGGATGGGGTGTTACAGCTTATGTCTGAGGGGCAGCCCATTGGCACCCGAATCAGGCTGCCAGTCCAAGAGCGGGAAATCGAACTCAAAAATGATGGTACTGATATCAAATGGCGTTATACAGACAGCAATGACTGGCACATGTTGATCGCTCTGGATACACTCCGGGGGCCGGCAGGAGAAGCACCTGAATTTGAGATCAGAGACGGACATTTATATGCAATATATCAAAAGTAAAGGAGAGATGAGACATGGCAAGAGAAGTTGATTTAGGTAGTATCGTAGGCCCGCAGGGGCCGCAAGGCATCCAGGGACCGAAAGGAGATACTGGAGCAACAGGTGCCAGGGGACCTCAGGGAGAGACTGGCCCAACTGGCCCACAGGGGCCAAAAGGAGATACTGGAGCCACCGGACCGAAAGGCCCCACAGGAGCAACAGGCCCGCAGGGACCGGCAGGGGATGCGTTTGCTATTGCCAAAACTTATGCCAGTATATCCAACATGAATGCAGGATATGCATCTGATGGAGTGAAGGTTGGGCAGTTCGTGATTATTGACACTGGTAACATAAATGATGCTGATAATGCAAAGCTGTATGTCAAAGGCGCAACAGCTTATACCTATGTTACCGACTTGTCTGGCGCTACTGGTATGACTGGCCCGCAAGGCCCAAAAGGTGCAACAGGAGCCACTGGCCCACAGGGGCCGAAAGGAGATACCGGTGAGAAGGGTGCAACAGGAGCAACAGGGCCACAGGGGCCAGCGGGTGCAGACGGTAAGACGCCAACCTTTGAGATACGGAGTGGCCACCTGTACGCGATCTTTGAGTAAGGAGGGACCTGCATGTGACAGAATGGGAAGTATTTGGTGTTATTGCTGCTCTTGTGGCCTTTGCAATATCTATAGGGACACCAATAGTAAAGCTCAACACATCTATCACCCGGTTAATTGACAGACTCAATATGCTGGATGAGGGAATGGAAGAGCTGACAGAGAAAAATCACAAATCTCATGAGCGGATATGGGCACATAACGAGGAGCAGGATGAAAAATTGAATGACCATGAAACGAGAATACAGATATTAGAAAGGAAGGAATAATCATGGATTTAAGCTTTTTGACAAACTATATCAACCCGGTAATATTGGGTATCTGCCTGTTGGTGGGCTATGTGATTAAGACCGCGATACCGGTGATCAAAAACAGGTACATTCCGTTGGCAGCACTGGCAATGGGCACTATAATTGCAATCCTCATCAATATGAGCAGCGGCATTAATGCAGAGGTAATTCTGGGCGGCATGATATCAGGCCTGGCGAGCACTGGATTGTATGAGATGCTGCGGAACCTGATAAGCAAGGATGGAAAAAAGGAGACAGAGGGCGAGTAATCCCTCTCTTTTATTTTGCGCCGGTGCAACCGGCAGGAAGGATTTGACTATGAATTTTAAAGCTGCATTTAAGGCAATGAAAGAAGGAAAGAAAGTAAAACTGCCATCATGGGCAGGCTACTGGGCGTGGGAGGATGGAACAATTATGATGCACTGTAAGGACGGTGCAGTAATTGATTTAAGGGATACCAAGAGGCCGGAATATACATTCGGCAATATGGCGTCGGATGATTTTGTTATTGCAGATGAGGATAACTGCCCGGAGTTGGGCGGAGTGGCGACATTTGATTTTGGCGAAGCGATTAAATACCTGAAACGTGGCATGATAGTCACAAAACGGAGCTGGCATAAATCTGGAATGTACCTTGAATTGCAGGTGCTTGATGCTCACAGTAAGATGACAGCGCCTTATATCTATATAACCATTGATGACACTTATCGTATCCCCTGGCATCCGTCACAGGCAGATGTACTGGAGAATGATTGGATGTTTGCAGAGTGATTTACGCGGCATAGCGCCGAAGAAAGGAGTAACACATGACGAAAACAGAGGCAATAAATAAGATGATTCAGACCGCCAAGGCGGAGGTTGGTTATCTGGAAAAGCATAGCAATAGCAGTCTGGACAATAAGACCGCAAACGCCGGGGATAATAACTACACAAAATATTGGCGTGACATCAAACCCTCTTACCAGGGCCAGCCTTGGTGTGCAGCATTTGTGAGCTGGGTACTGATGCGGGCATTCGGGCAGGCCGCCGCGGAAAAGATGCTGAAGCATTGGCCCTATGTATATGTACCTACACTTGCCGCGAATTTTACCAACTACGCCAATCCGCAGGTTGGTGATATCGTGATGTTTAAGCATGGAGGTATATTTACCCATACAGGCATTGTAACTGGCGTCAATGGGGACTATTTTACGACTGTCGAAGGCAATACCAGCGGTGGCAGTACGATCATTGCCAACGGCGGCGGGGTATGCAGCAAGGGGTACTATAACAGTAATCTGCCAGGGACTAAGTTTGCAAGGCTTGATTGGAGTATCGTAGCTGGACAGGCTCCCTCTGGCGCATCCACTGTGGCAGATATTCCGATCAGCATGGGTGCGAATGGCCTTACAATCACAGGTAATAACCTCAACGTCAGGAGGGAGCCGGGTGGCCAAATTGTTGGCCAGCTGAATAAAGGTGACCGTATCGGATGCGACAAGCGCCGCTGGATAGGCGGTACATGCTGGTTCCACTACGCGGATGGCTGGGTATCTGGAGATTACCTGAACGGCTGGATTTACGAAGCAGGGAAGTGGTGGTACATTACCGCCGGTTACAAGTACCCGAAGAGTGCCTGGAAGCAGATCGGCGGTGCCTGGTACTATTTTGACGCAAACGGCTGGATGATGACGGGTTGGATCGAATGGAAAAAGAATTGGTACTACATGAAATCATCTGGAGCGATGGCGGCGGATGAGCTGGTAAGGACAGGCGGCAAGGTCTACTACGTGGACAAGTCTGGTAAGATGTGCTATACTGATAAAACAGGAGCACTACTGTAACTATCAACACACAGAGTGCCACTGTAAAACGCTGTAAGGCCCCGAGTCTCCCGCCGGGGCCTTTTTAGTGCCATAAATAAAGAAAAAGAGACTATACATAAAGTACAGCCTCTTTTCATAAAAGAAGGAAACGAAGGATTTTTGCTTACTTTTATGATAACGCGTGGAATCTCTGATGTCAAGTGCAAAACGGCCGACACCATTACAGTGCCGGCCGTTCTGCGACGAAAAAGAATATTCATACCTCTGGTTGCAAATAAATGATACAACATAATTGGGATTAGAGCAATAGATAATCGTGGGCAGTTTTCGACATTAATCCTCTTTTAGTAGCCCACGTTCGTGTGCTTCTTTTACTATACGTTCAAATAATTCATCTGTAGGCTCAAATTTGCCCAGATTCGGTTCATTGTCCATTTCTTTTGCATTTCCTGCAGCTTCATCCCTGACACGCTGGCATATCCATTCAAGAAATCCTGGGTCCTGTTCAAATTCTGGGTTAGCCTCAAAATCTGGGTCATATGTTTTCTTTCTGTTTGACATTTTCATCACCTCCGAATTAAGTTTAATATCGGAGGTGATAATAATGCTACTGGTAAATAATGGGAGTTATGCGGAGGCGTGCTGCCTGTACCGGTATCCCTTGGGGCGTTCCTCTGGATAAGTCCGATAATACAGGTATAAAGCATATTGCACAGATACGTTCCCGTGTGCTGGCAGATTTGGGTTCCGGTCCAATGCCGCCCTATATAATAGGTAGGCATCGTGATTCTCAAAAATAATATTCTCTTTCATTCATGCAACCTTCTTTCAAAAAAAACAGAACATTTGTTTGTTATATACTTAATTATACGAACATATATTCTGTTTGTCAACTGTATAAAATCACCATTGACAGATATCGCAAAATACTATAAAATACCTAATGTATCAATTTCGTATCACGAGATTCTTGCAAACCCAGCATTTATGCGGTTCCGTGGCAGTTAGGTAACATGACTTTTAATCAAGTTGTCCGGGGTTCGAATCCCCGATGCTTCACTGGAACAAGCAAGTGCTTGTTCCTATTTTTTTTCTGATATGCGGATATGGCGGAATTGGCAGACGCGCCAGATTTAGGTTCTGGTGTCTACGACGTGCAGGTTCAAGTCCTGTTATCCGCAGGAATAAAATAAAAAAGGATTCCCTTCTCATTTTTACTGAGAGGAGAATCCTTTTTGTGTTCAGGCCTTTTATCTGCCTTCTGACTCTGCCACAATATCTTCCAGAACTTTGATCAAATCAGGCAGTGATTCTAATTGGACATTTCGTTCCAGAATACAGTTTTTCAGATCAATGGACAGAGTTTCAAATTTGTCCCGGATTGCCGGGGATATATAGGATGCCATAAAATCACCTCAGCAATAGGATGTGTATGCTTAGAATAAAATATGCGGGATATTGGAAAAACACCAGGATTCTGTCTGATAGAAGACTATAATCCTGGTGTTTCATTCCCGCTATTCTTTTGTATAATTGTCAAAATACCCCTGGATATAGATAATAGGCGTACCTTTATCTCCCGAACCGGAGGTCAGATCAGCCAGGGAGCCCAGCAAATCTGTCAGGCGTCTTGGTGTAGTACCCTGGGTTACCATGGTGCCTTTCAGGTTTTCTGCCTTCTCGTCTTTTTCCTGGATGTAATTCTTGATGGCAGCCTTTAACTCGTCTCCTGATAAGTCGGCAAAATCATTGTCCGCCAGGTATTTCAGCTTCACCTCATTGGGTGTTCCGTTCAGGCCGTCTGTGTAGGCCGGAGAGACTACCGGGTCAGCCAGCTCCCAGATTTTGCCCACCGGATCTTTGAATGCGCCGTCGCCGTAGATCATGACTTCCACATGTTTTCCTGTTTTTTCCAGAATGGAGCTGTGTATGGAATCAACCATTTCCTGGCAGTGGATCGGGAAAAGCTTTACCGTGTCTTCAGTGGCTTTGTTGGAGCCGAGAAGTCCGTATGTATCATTGTATCCGCTTCCGTCAATGCTCTGTGTCATGATATCATCCAGAGCGTATACTTTTTCCGCTCCGTTGGCATTCAGGATGCGCTTGGTGCGCTCTCTGCTGTGAATATCGCAGGTGAGTATGCTTTTTGTGTAGTCCAGGATCGCTTTGGGATTGTTGGCGAAAATCATCTCCACTTCTGCACCGCACTCACGGATCACATTTTTATAATAGTCCACATAGTCAACACCGGTAAATACGTGTTTTTCGTATCCGAACAATTCTCTGTATTTTTCTTCTGACAGTACGTCTGTCCATGGATTAACGCCTTTTTCGTCCATAACATCCAGATCCACAAGATGATTGCCTACTTCATCAGAAGGATAACTCAGCATGAGGACGATCTTTCTGCAGCCTTTTGCGATTCCCTTCAGACAGATGGAAAAGCGGTTCCGGCTGAGAATCGGGAAGAGGACACCAACGGTGTCATCGCCGAATTTTTCATGTACATCTTTGGCAATCTGTTCCACACTGGCATAGTTGCCCTGGGCTCTGGCAACCACCGCCTCTGTGACAGCGATTACATCTTTATCGCGAATCTCAAAAGGTTCGCTCTTTGCGGCTTCCAGCACGCAGTCCACTACGATTTCGGACAGGTTGTCACCTTCACGGATGATTGGAGCGCGGACGCCGCGGGATATGGTACCTACCATTTTAGACATTATGATATTCCCCCATTTTTAAATTTGTGGACATTGCCACCATTACTATTCTACGGTTTGTTGCCGAAATAAGCAAGTAATTCCTGACATAAAGCGACAAAAAAATTGTATCTGGCCGGAATCGTTTTGAATTGACAATATCGTTATACGATATTATAATAAAAATAAGAAATATCGAGTATCGATATCAGGGGCTCAGGAATCCGGATGCAATGGAATCCAAACCAGGGAAAAGTCAGGAAAAACCATCAAAGAGAAAAACATTTAAAAAGGAGGAAACGGGTATGCCCAGAGAACAGTTTCAGAGTTTGACGGAGCCCATGTACTATATTCTGATGTCGCTTCAGGATGAGTGCTGCGGAGTGGATATTATGGAAAAAGTAAGAGGTTTATCGGGCGGGCGTGTGCAGGTTGGTCCCGGAACTCTGTATGCGCTTCTGGCAAAATTCCAGGAGGGGGATATGATCGAAGAGACAAGGCAGGAAGGACGGAAAAAGTGGTATAGGATCACGGAAAAGGGAAATGACTCCCTGAAAAAGGAGTACCGCCGCATTTTAGCCATGGCCAGGGACGGGGCCGCCGGATTGGAGGGGGATAGGGATGCTGTATTGGAGATGGAAAAGCTTTGGGATTTTGGATATTCCGGCAATGGAGTACTTTTTTGAAAAAATGGCAGCGCGGGGATGGATGCTGAGAGACGCCCGGGGGAGTTTCTGGGGATTTGAGCGGCAGACTCCAAAGGATGTGAAATTTTCAGTTGCCATCCTGAAGGATGTTTCCATGTGGGAAGGCAGTGAGAATGAGGAATCGAGAAATTTTCAGTTCTATTGTGAGAGTGCAGGGTGGCATTTTGTGTGTGCTGAGAAGTGCAGGCAGATTTTGTGGAGCGATGACAGGGATATCGTTCCCATAGAAACAGATGAGGAAATGAAAATGGAAGCGGTGAAGACCCAGTATCGGAAACAGGCCGCATTTACGATGTTTGTGGGTGTGCTTTGGACCTTGATTTATTTTTGGCCTGTACTGGCAGGAGGTGCGGAACTGGGTGGGTATTTAATGAAGTCACTTCTGGAAAGTAATGCGGGGATTTTGGTGCTGTTCTGTATACTGTACCTGCTTTTGGGCGGTTTGGCCGGTATCGTTTCCTATCTGGTTTGGTGTCAGATGGCAAAGAGAAATTTATCACGGAAAATGCCGGTACTGTACAGACCTTATTCTGTCTTTATGGTAAAAGACATTGCTGAGAAAGTTTTTTGCCTGCTGTTGGTTGTACTTTTCTATATCACTGTGGTGCGTGTGACTGTTCAGGAACGTGACTGGAGGACACTGACGAACCTGTTAGTATTTTTTATTGTCTTTTGGGGTGTGAGTCTTTTTTCACAGAGCAGAAGGAAAAAGGGTTTTCGCTGGAGGTACCTTGCAGCCGGTATGGCTGCCGTAATGATTATGATGTTTGGGATGTATAAAATAGATACAATTTTCGATATGGAGCCGTCCGGGGAGGATACATGGATGACCGGAAATGGTCCGTTCCTGAAATGTTCTGAACTTTTTGCGGGGAATAAGAATGCGGAAGGTGAGGAAACGGAAAAGAAAGAAGCAGAAGATAGAGAGGAAGGGAGGTCAGTTCATACGAGAAACGCCAGTATTTTGCTGGAAAGTGAAAGCTACAACACATTCCCGAGTGAGATCTGCAGGGAGGACTTTTCCTATACTTTATACAAATCCAGATATAAAGCAGTCTTGAATTATATACGGAAATTGTCAGAGAACCGACGAGGTTATGAGGAAGACGGTGATTATTGGGACGGTTCTATCTATATCCGGCGCTACAGTGATCAGAGAGGTATTCCTATGGAACAGGAAACAGCAGACGGAGCTGCGGCAGGCGATGTGCCGGCTGAGGTGATTTACCGGATATCTGTTTTACGAAACGGTCCCTATATACTGGTGATCCGATACAAGGACCAGGGCCCGGGGTTAAGCAAGGAAATCGTTGACAGCCGTGCAGCTGATAAAATGAAGAGATTGCCGGGGATTTTATAAAGTGTCTGCATGGAGAATCGGGGACCCGGAGGACGGTGGAGCAGAGATAAAAAAACGGCGTATAGGGAATAGAATGTATTTTGGCTGTCTGCCGGGAGAACATTTCTATGACTATACGCCGTCTTTCTTTCAGTCCGGTATCTGCCGACCTTCATGGTCCATATGGTAATTTTCTTTGTAGATAAGCTGTGAGACAGGGACAAATTCATAGCCTTTGTCCTGCAGTGTGGTGATGAGAGTATCCAGCGCGTCTTTGGTATATTTGGCACCGTTATGGCAGAGGATAATGCTGCCGTTGCCCAGGTGGGAATCTTCGGTGACCCTTTTGATGATATCATCAGCGCCGTAATCCTTCCAGTCGAGAGAATCCACATCCCACTGTATGGGGTAGTAATGATTGGCACGGGCATTTTTTACTACATCATTGTCATAGTCTCCGTAAGGAGGGCGGAACAGGAACATGTCATAGCCGGTCAGCTCTTTGACCTTGTTGTGTACGGACATGAGTTCCTGCGTCTTCTCCTCATCGCTGAGCTTTGTCATATATTTGTGGTTTTCGCTGTGGTTGCCCAGATCATGTCCTGCCTCGTAAATCTTTTTTACATCATCAGGATAACTGGAAACCCAACCGCCGGTCATGAAAAAGGTGGCCTTTACCTGGTGTTTGGCCAGGATATCCAGAAGAGCGGCTGTATCCTGATTGCCCCAGGCAGCATCAAAACTGATGGCTATCTGGGGCTTGTCAGTTTGTACACAGTATATGGGGAGCTCACGGCTTCCCACTGTGCTGCTGACAGAGATGACACCGGGCAGATATGTGACGGCACAGAGGACGAGGGCACCGCAGAAGAGCAGTGTTATGGCTGTGTTGAGAAGTTTCTTTAACATGGCAGACCTCCGCAATAGATGTTGTTTACATCATATGCCGTCCGGGATAGAAAAAGAACGCGGCAGACAGGGAAAGGGCTGTGCGCAGCCTAAACCGCGCACAGCCCTGAAAGCAGGGGATTATTTCCGGTAGAAGTTTCTTCCGTAGGAATCATATTCCTCGGTGATCCAGCGTGCTTTTGCTTTGATCGCCTCGTCATCCGGTGCGCCGTATGTGCTGGCCCAGAATACAAAGCCGCCTCCCGGCGCAAAGCTATCAATACATTTGCGGACTTCAGCTCTGACGACCTCCTCGGAGGTGTCCGGCCAGCCTGCAGGGCCTGAGGAATCCCAGCAGCCTTCCAGTACCAGGCTGTTTCCGTATTTTTTCTTGATACCTGCCAGGTCATTCATGGTCTGGGCGGGATTCCAGGCACATACGCCGAAGTCACGCCAGTCTTCTATGAAATCCTCACATCGGCCGCAGTCGTGCATATCAATGGGGATTCCGGCCTCCTGCGCGAATTTTGCTTCGCTTGCATGGAAGGGTTTTATCATCTCCCGGTACATCTCCACAGAGATAAACGGATTGGTTGCAGTTGCCGTATCGTCTGTGATCGCCCATACATCCGGTTTGTAATAGTCCCTGACTTTGCTGCATATCTGGAGATAGAACTGATTCATATACTCAAACAGCGCCATGACTTCATCCGGTTCCTCCAGCATGGCGCAGAGGCCTTCTGTAAATCCCATAAAATTCATGAGCTGCTGGAAGTATCCAACATGTATGGTGGCAGTCACGGATGTCTGTGTTCTGTCAACACGCTCCAGATCCTTTTTCGCCATGGTTTCCCAGTCAATATGAGAAATATCAGGAGCTTTGATGACATCACGCCAGTGGCAGATGTCGTCCAGTATGAAGCGGCCCGGTTTAGGCAGGGACATATAGCCGGTTTCCTTTGTGGCAACGTATTCCACACCCCAGATATCAAAGCCGCCCATAGGCGTCTTGCGGGCGTTCAGGAATCCGGGCCCAACCCAGGCGGTAGCCGGAGCATGTCCCGGGGACGGAATCAGAAGCCTTGGTATCCATTCTGGGGTTTCACCGCGCAGAGTCATCAGATAGTTATCTTTTTCAGTTAACATAATATTACCTCCTTCTTATAGATGAAGCACAGAGAGTATCCGTTTGTTCAGGCCCGGGAAGTCTTCTTGTTGCCGCCGGTGACTACGATATAGATGGTGGCGCCAAGTACCAGGCAAAGTGTGGAGACTGCGGTAATCCGCCATTCAGCCCTCAATACATTCAGGTTCAGCAGATTTTTCACACCGTTGATGAGATAAGGGGAGAGGAACTGTCCGAGCCCCACATAGCTTGTATACACAGCGATCGCCTGGGAACCGAATTTGGGTTTTGCCGCTGTCCCTGCAATGAGCAGGTTGTAAGTGGGGTTGTAAAAGCCAAATCCCAGGCCGAAGATTGCTCCGCACATAATAAACAGGGCGAAATTCTGGGCAAAACAAAGAATCGCCAGCGCCAGTCCCACAAGCCCCGTGGAAATGACAGCCATATACCGCTGCGTCCTTTTGTGCAGACTTCCGAAGATCAGACCGGCTATAAATGCAAATATAGTATTGGTAGATGCAACCATAGAAACCTGGCCGGCACCTCCAATGCTCTCTCCGGTTATGACAAGTGACAGTTCCACATTAAATGACATCATACATGCGTTAAAAAATATGGCAAACAGGAGAACATAGAAGGTCTTTCTGGTATACTTTTTTTCTCCGGCATTTGCCGCGGTGCGTTCCTTTTTGATCGGTTCATTGGAGGGGCAGAAAAAGAGTACCAGGAGTGCAACCGGGATTGCAAACAGATAGCCCCAGAAGGCATGCCGCCATCCAAAGGAGGTCAGCCAGCCGCCCACCATAGTGACGGCAGCACCGAACAATGCACCGAACCCCGCTCGAAACCCCAGAAGCCGGGCCTTTTCCTCGCCCTCATACAACTGCTGAATGATCGCGTTGGCCAGCGGGAAAACCGTTCCTGACCCCATGCCGTAGATAACCCTCATAACAAGGATAGCCGGCAGATTAAACACGAAATAAGTTCCGAAACCTGCAGCAAACATAATACAGGCACAGCCGATCACAATTTTCTTAATAGGAAAAATCTGTATCAGCTTACCGGACATCAGAGAGCAGACGATCATCATAAGGGACGGGATGGTGGAGAACAGCTTTACGGTAGTGACATCATACTGCGGAAATTCCTTGACCATGTAGGCCAGAGATGACGCGTTGATGGTTGCCAGATATAACAGGGTACTGACAGACAACACGGCCACAGTATTCATTAAAGTGTATTTTTTCTTTTCTGCCATAGTGATTTCCTCCCTTGTGGTCAGATGGAGAATAAGGGGCTGCTGTCAATTGCAGACTCTACGATCTGTGTCAGGATCTTTTTATCTATGCAGAGGGCAATGACTGCAGCATGTATTTTTATGGTTGGAGACAGAGCCTCCTTTTTCATTGCTTCCGTATCCGTGAGGGATATCATAATGACCTCACTGCGCTCCATGGATGCTTTGATATGGCCTATGATGCCGTTTTGTTCGGTGATATTCCGGGCAATGTTTTTAAAGAGCTGTTTCAGCAGGATCTCCGTCTGTTTTACATCCTCGCAGGAGCTCCATTCCAGAGAAATAACACTGGCCTCATCCTGTGTATAGGCGTTCAGAGTGATGATCGTGTTATTCCTGCGCAGAGATTGGGAGGCGTGTTCGTGATGCTCATGGGTGTGGCTGTGGTGGTCATGTCCGTGTGTAGCTTCGTGGGATATTTCATTCATAAGAATCACCCTCCAGTATAAAATCCCAAATACAGTGGGAAACAGGCTGGTTTGCAGAAGTCCGGAAAATCTTTGGAACCCTGCCCATATCCTGTATCTGCCGTTCGACTGCTTTCAGCGTATCCGGTGTGACCAGGTCCATCTTGTTGATCAGTACGGTATCCGCGTTTATAAGCTGGCCTGTGATCAGTTCATGAAGCGGTACAAGGAGACGTTCCCAGCGTGAAACGTCAGCCACAATACAGATTCTGGAGGAGAGGGCCATGCTGTCAGCCAGGTTTTTTTGGATCAGATGGGGATAGGCCAGGCCGGTGGTCTCCAGGATCAGCCAGTCCGGCTGAAGTTCTTTTTCAATCTTACTGACGGTCGACAGCAATTCGCCGGACAAGGTGCAGCAGGCACATCCGGAAAACAGGTTTTCAACCTGATATCCGTTTCCCCGCAGCAGCTTGTCATCAATGCCTTCCTCCCCGACTTCATTTTCCAATATCACAACCTGATATTTTTTATCATTTAAGGCGTGTCCGGTTATGTAATAGGCAAGCTGCAGCAGGAGCGAGGTCTTTCCGGAACCAAGGAATCCTCCCAGGATCAAAACTTTCATAATGATTCACCTCTTTCTATATTAGAAGCAGATGATTCGAGAGACTGTGCACACAGATTTCTGAATTAATTGAATTATAAAATGAATTGAAAGATAAAAATAGGAGATGAGCGCACAAAAAACAGAAAAAATAGAGGTCTCATTTGGTGTGATAAGCACAAATTAATTGTCTGTGTCGAATTATGTATTTTTTGACGTTTTATGGTATGATTTACTTTAGTACTACAGCGTGTTTTATTACAAGGGGGGAACTTTATGAAGTTAAGTATGCACATGATCGCGAACAGGATATATTTTCTTGATATGGAGATAAATTTAAGTGACAGCGACCCGCCGGTCTTGAAAAGTGCCAGACTTGTGTACGCCACAGACTGTGCATATATCTATGCAGAGGGCAGTGATACCATATGCGCTGCGGAATCCGGCAGCATCAGGCTCCGGGATGTGAATCTGGCGGAGGGTTTTGATATCATCCAGAGTGTGTTTGACTTTTATGATGACTGGCAGCAGAATATTCTGGAGCTGGTGCTTCAGAGGTCATATCAGGACCTGGTGGATGCCTGTTTCCGTGTCTTCCACAATCCTATGATCATGTTTGATGCAGACTGCAAGGTTCTGGGGATGAGTTCCCAGTATGGGGAGAATGACGTGGACAGGGAGTGGGCCTATCTGTCACGCCACGGTTATTCCTCCATTCAGGCTCTGGAATATATGAAATCTTACTATCCTGACCACGATTTTGAGTATGAGAAAATACTGCCGTTTCATTTTAAAGGAACTATTTTAAACTGTGAAGGAATCACCGGTGCCCTTATATACCAAAATGAATTTTTTCTGAGGATCAACGTGATAGAAAAAGAAAGACCGCTGAATTACGGGGATTATCAGATACTGGAGATGCTTCTGCACATTATGCATCAGCATTTGGAAAAGAAGGAGGGAGAAAAGGAGAAGAACGCTGAAAATTCTGTATTCTTCAGTCTTCTGAACCGGGATGCCGTGGATGATGAAAAGCTGGCCAGGAAACTTGATTATGCCGGCTGGAAGGTTTCAGACGAATACCAGATTGTCCTGGTGTGTCCAAAGAGAACGGAAATGTCGGCAAAGGCAGCAGAGGTCCTGCGGACTACGATTATGAATATATTTCCGGAGAGCAGGATCGTAGGCGGTGAGAATGCTTTTATTCTCATATGGAATCTCAGTAAATGCGGCAGCTTTAAGAGGGAACGCGTCCGGCTTCTGTTAGAGCAGACAGAGGCTGATGTGAGCATGAGTCTTTGGATGGAAGGGATTTATAACGTATGGCATTTATACAGACAGGCAAAATCTGCGCAGAATATGAAAACATGGTTTTCCGGGGAAACAGACCGTATTTTTGATTTTTATAAGGCGGCAGCAGACCATATCCTTCTGTCAGGCGATATGGAGGATATGGTGTATGCCTGCCATCCGGATGTGAGAAGACTGTGGTTAAGGGAACAGGAGGAGAAGGACGGCCTGTTTGCTACCTTTTCCTCTTATCTGAAACATGAGCGCTCCGTACTGAATACCTCACAGGATGTCTATATTCATAGAAATACCTTATTATACAGAATCAGGAAAATAAAAGAGTTTCTGGAATCCGATCTGGATGACGCCTATACCAGGAATTATATGCAGCTTTCTGTCATGGTATTGGAATTATATGAGATGCTGCGTAAAAATCAGCCTTAATTTTAAAGATACTGCTTGTAAAACAGCGTGCAAAAGGATATAATAGAAAAAACGCGTGCTATATAATAGAAAAACGTGTGTTTTGCGTGCGAAATATTCTTATAAAAATTTCCGGAGGCGGATTATGGCGGGGACAATACAACAGATTGCGGAGCTGGCAGGGGTGTCACGGGGAACTGTGGACCGGGCTTTGAACAACCGGGGGAGGATCAACCCCGAAGTGGCTAAGAAAATAGAACAGATCGCAGATGAGATCGGATATGTGCCAAAACACAGGAAAAAGGCGGACAGCACAGGAAAACAGAGCGGCAGGGGAAAGCGTGTCGGAGTCGTGACACAGCTATCCCAGTCCTCCTTTATGCTGCAGGTCAACAAGGGAATCCGGGATGCGGCGAAAAAGCTGGCGGATCAGGGCGTGGAAGTGCTCATAAAAGAGAACGCTTCTGTGGATGAGGCAGAGCAGATGCGTGCGATCACAGAGCTGGAGGAGGAAGGCATGGACGCGCTGGCTGTGATGCCGGTGGACTGCGATAAGGTGAGGGTGAAGCTGAATGAGCTGACCGAGGAGAAGAACATACCGGTGGTCACTTTTAATTCCGATATTGTGGGAACAAAACGCTGCTGCTTTGTGGGCCTTGACAACTGGAAAAGCGGACAGACCGCAGCAGGACTCATGGGGATGATGATGCGCGGCAAGGGAAAGGTTCTGGTTATCACCGGATATTTTTCCAACAGCGCCGGCAGCCGCAGGGTGGACGGTTTTGTGGAGGAACTGAAGAAGAGTTTTCCGGAAATGGATCTGGTGGGGGTGCAGAGCAGTTTTGACCACACAGATGAAGTGGAGAAGATCATCGTAAACTCCATGTCGGCATTCCCGGATCTGGAGGGCATCTTTGTGGCCTCCGGCGGGCAGGCGGGAGTCAGAAAGGCATTTGACAAGCTGAGCCTGGAAAAGCGTCCGTATGTGATCATCTATGACCTGACACCAAAGAATGAGAAGGCGCTTCTGGAAGGCACCGTGGACTTTCTCATTGACCAGGAGGGATACGACCAGGGGTACCGGGCGCTTTCCATTCTGTCTGATATGCTGAGAAGAGGAAGAATGCCGGAAAAAGAATATATGTATACAGAGATCAATATTAAGACAAAGTATAATCTGAACTGACAGATTATGCATGTTCTGCCAGAATGCCGGAGAAGGGAGCGCGAGATGTGAAGGAATTATATACCATTTCCGAGATTGCCAATCTATTTCATATTTCTACACAGACGCTGCGGTATTATGATAAGATTGGACTGCTGAATCCGGAGGCAGTGAATCCGGAGACCAATTACCGCCAGTACGAACAAGGGCAGATTGCCCGGCTGGCTATGATCATTGAGCTGAAGCAGATGGGCTTCTCCCTTCTGGAGATACGGAAATACTGTAATGTGAAGCGGCTGGACGAGCTGGAACATCTGCTGGAGGACAAGAGAAGAGAATTAAAGGGCAGGATAGAAGAGCTGATCTCAGTTGAGCAGCAGGCGGAATTTTATCTGAAGATGATCCGGCTCACCAGGGAAAAGCACCAGGACCATATTCTGGAAATCAGCTATTTGCCCAGAAGACATGCGTATTTTATTCCGGTAAGCTTCGGGATACAGGATCTGGATCAGTATATAGCCATGGTGTACAAGTCCTACATGCGATCCGGGCAGCGAAAGGAGACTTCCAGAAAGGGACACGTGATCCTCTCTATCGACGAGGAGAGTCTGAGAAACCAGAAATTCCGGACGTACAGCGGCATTGGACTTCTCACGGACTCCTGTGTGGAAGGGAAAAATTCACTGCTGATACAAGAAGGACTCTATGCCACAGCGGCCCACATCGGGGAATATTACACGATCAGTAATACGTATAGAAAGCTTTGCAGTTACATCCGGGAAAATCATTATGAGATAGCGGGAAGTTCCCTGGAAACCTCAGTGACCAATATTTCCATCACAGACAACCCGGATGAATTTCTTACAGAGATACAGATACCGGTAAAACAAAAATAGACCTTATACCTGAACCTTATAGCAGGTATAAGGTTTTTTTGTTGGATAAACAGGGAAAATTGGTCAAAGAAAAGAAAATATTGCTATTGACATTATTCCTGCTATATTCTTTAGACTGATAAACAGATAAATGCAGTTTTGTGGGAATAGCAGAACTGCAGAGAGTTAAAGGAGGGGAAAATGGATGAAGAGAAGATTAAATGTCTCTGTCATACAGATGCCTATTATGGAACCGGACGAGAGTCTGGAGTATCTGGAAAAGGCGGTATCTGTACTCATGCAAAACTATGTAAAACCGGAGTTGGTGGTGGGCGCGGAATTTGGAATCAGTGCCAGGCCGGACACGGTACCAGGGGAATTTACCAGAAGGATGGGGGCTATTGCCAGGAAATACGGCATTTATTTCCTGCCCTGCACCATGGCCGAGATTTCACCGGAGCTGCCCCAGGGAAAATTTTACAATACCTGTGTTGTGTATGGACCAAACGGTGAGATTGTGGCAAAATACAGAAAACAGGTGCCGTTTCGCCCGGCGGAATGTTCGGAGCCTGCGCCGCAGAAGGAGTTTTGTGTTTTCAGGATTCCGGAGAAGGATGTGACGGTTGGTCTGATGATCTGTTATGACCAGTTTTTTCCGGAGATACCGAGGACACTTGCCCTTATGGGAGCAGAACTCATTTTGTGTCCGGCTCTGGATCCCCAGGAATTTTCCTATATCCCGGACTTGATACCAAGAGTGCGGGCGCTGGAAAATGAGTGTTATTTTGTCTGGTCCTGCAGTACGGGAATCGGTCCAAAGACTACGTACTGCGGCAGGTCTGTCATTGCGGGGCCGGAGGGGGAGATTGTGCACCAGTGCGGAGAGAATCCGGCGCTTGTGACCAAGACGCTGGATTTTGACCGGGTGAGGGAGAAACGGCTGTGCGGTATGGATCAGCATTTGAATTCCCTGCGGCGGTTTGGAGTGGAGTATCCCTTTGCCGGGAGGATCAGCGAGGCCCCGGTATACAGGGACATGCCTCCTGTGACCGAGACTCATGGGGAATATGCGAAACGGCTTGAGGAGCTGGGAATCGGTTCATTTGGCAAAAGCGACAGTAAAGGATGGTGAGCTTTTGAATACTTTGGGAATTGATATCGGGGGTACATTTATCAAATATGCCCTGGTGGATGAGGAATACGAGATGGTGAGCCAGTGGAAAATACCCACGGGCAGTATGAAGGATAAGGATGCCTTTTACGACCATTTGGCCAGTGGATGGCAGGACAGAGGGGAATTTGACAGCGTGGGTGTGTGCGCGCCGGGACTGATTGGGCCGGACGGGCGTGTTAACACATACGCAGCGCCCGGGGTGGACGCCATGTATCATACCAATGTGCCGGAGGAGATTGAGAAGCGGTGCAGCAAAAAGGCTGCGGCTATCAATGACGCCAAGGCCGCCGGGCTGTGTGAATTCAGACTTGGCAATGCCAGGGATGCCGAAAGTTCAGTCTGTATTCTGATCGGAACAGGCATAGGCGGATGTTATTGTGATAGGAACGGCGTTGTGCTGGGACAGGGGGGATTTGCGGGGGAACTGCATTTTCTTCCGGCATTTGACCCGGAGAGGGGCCGTTTTGAGAAGATGGGAAATCTCTGCTCCATGACAGGACTTGTGTGGCTCTACCATAAGCTTTCCGGAAAAGAGGAGCCTGCACTGGGGGAAGGAAGAGAAGTGCTCAGAAGATACCTTGAGGGGGAGGAATGTGCGATACACACAGTGGAGGAATGGCTCTACCGCCTGTCCATGTATCTGATCGCCGTGGAGGCTGTGTATGATCCCCAGGTCATCTGCATCGGCGGAGGGGTGTCTGAGGAGGAATGGTTTTTGAAAAAACTGACAGAAGTGCACCACAAGGAATTTCTCCGATATTTCCGTTCAGATGAAATGTTTCTGCAGACAGAGGTAAGAAGATGCCGGTTCGCCAACGGTTCCAACATACTGGGAGCTGTGCTGAATGTGCGTGGGCAGCAGCCGGATCAGAGGTAAAGAAAAGAGGAGGTATTTTATATAATGAATAAGATTACGATGAAAGAAAAGATCAGTTACGGCTTTGGGGACCTGGCCTGCAACACATTGTTTACAGTGATCAGCTCCTATCTAATGTTTTTCTATACAGATATTGCGGGAATCGGCCTTGCGGCTGTGGGGACTATCATGCTGGTCTCCAGAGTCGTGGATGCGGTGACGGACCCACTGATGGGAAATATCGTGGACCGGACCAACACGAAATGGGGAAAGGCCAGGCCCTATGTGCTCTGGATGGCAGTGCCTTTTGCTATATCCGGTGTGTTGATGTTTACAGTACCTGACCTGAGCAGCCAGGGAAAATTCATCTATGCCCTGATTACCTATGTGCTTTTTTGTGTGGTTTACACAGCGCTGAACATTCCTTACACCACTATGCTGAGTAACCTGACAGACGATTCCGGCGCCAGACTTTCTTTTAACATGTTCAAGATGATCGGTTCCAGTGCAGGTGCCTTTATTGCCAGCGGCGTGACTCTGAGTCTGGTGGAGAAGCTGGGCGGAACCAACCGGAAGGCTGGATTTGCCGGAGCAATTGCCGTGTATGGCGTTGTGGGCGTTGTGCTGCTCATCATCTGCTTTAAGAACACAAAGGAACGTATTGTGCCAATCCAGGAGAAGATCACACTGAGAGAATCCCTGAGTGCGGCGGCGAAGAACAAACCCTGGGTCCTTTTGTGTGCCATGTCTTTTGTGAGCTTTACAGGACTGATCATCAAGAATCAGGGAACCATGTATTATGCGAAATATTACCTGGAAAATGAAAAGGCTGCGGCTTCCCTTCTGGCTATTCCCAATCTTCTGGCCATTCCTCTGGCTTTCGTAGTGCCGGCGGTTGCCATGAAAATAGGAAAGAGGAACTGCGTGCTCTGGGGCAATGTGATCTTCATCGGAAGTCTTGCAGGAACCTTCCTTGCAGGAAAAAGCTTTCCGTTGCTCATGTTCTGGGCTGTGCTGGGTGCTGTAGGACTTCGTACCGCCAATGCAGTGCCGTATGTTATGATGGCAGACGCTATTGACTATTCGGAGTGGAAGACAGGAATCCGCCCTCAGGGCCTTCTCACATCCTTCTCCGGCTTTATGGTGAAGCTGGGTATGGCGGCAGCAGGTGTGATTGGAGCGGCTGTCATGAGTGCAGGCGGATACGTGGAGAATGCAGTGCAGTCTGCCTCTTCCGTCAATGCCATCCGTGCCAACTTTATCTGGATTCCCATGGCTCTGTCTGTGGTATGCGTGATCCTGAGCCTTCTCTATGATCTGGATAAGAAGTATCCGAAGATCATTGAAGAGCTGCATCAGAGAAAAGCGGAAAGCGGGAGGTAATATATGAACAGAGAAGAGTATGAAGGCCGTCTTAGGGAGCTGAAGGAAAATGCGGAAGATGTATGTGTGGACGGACTCAGCCTTTTGGTAAAAGAATGTGCCGACAGGGAACGCGGGTGTATGGACCCGCGTGCCTTAAGGCTGCACACCCTGAAGCGTGAGGAGGCGGAGGAACATCCGGAACAGGTGGAAGAATGCCTGAAGAAAAATTTCCGGTATCTGTTTCCAGCGCCTCCCCTTCCCGGGGAGAGTATGATTGAGACCATGAGACGGACGATGGGATGGGAGAGCGAGGACATCACAGATGGCAAAGTCGAGGGTAAAAATGTTGTGATACCCGGCAGAGGCGGAGAGATTTCCGTCAGAATCTATACCCCGGCAGGGGGAGAGAGGCGTAAGCCCTGTCTGCTCTTTTTCCACGGAGGAGGATTCACCGGAGGAAGCATGGATGTGGTGGAAAATCCCTGTAAGGCCATAGCCGGGAGAGGGGACGCGGTGGTGATAAATGTGGATTACCGCCTGGCACCGGAAAATCCGTATCCTGCAGGACTCCATGACTGTATGGATGCGGTTGGCTGGGTCTGGGAGAATGCGGAAACGTTGGGTATCAGGCAGGACAAAATCGGCGTTGCCGGGGACAGTGCGGGGGGCGGTCTGGCATCTTCCTGTGTGTATCTGGACAGGGCCGGGGGAGAGAACCGGATCGCATATCAGGTTTTACTCTACCCCACCGTGACGCGAAGTGCGGATCCGGAGGTAAATGGCTACACATGGAGCATGGATGTCTATGAAAACAGGGATGACCATCCCGGGATACGGCGGGCTTTGACCTGGATGATGGAGAGCATGGATGGGCTGAACCAGATGTATATGGGGGATGCGGCGAAAATTACCGAGCCGGGTGCCTCTCCGCTTCTGGCAGAGGATTTTACCGGGTATCCACCTACTTTGATGGTGACAGCAGAGTACGATTATCTGCGGCTGGAGGATGAGATGTATGCAAGGAAGCTGGCAGAGGCGGGGGCGTCGGTGCGTGTCATCCGCTACGGGGGAATGGAACACGCATTTCTGGACAAATGTGGTTTCTATCCCCAGGCAGAGGACTGTGTGGACGAGATTGCAGAGGCAGTGAGGAGGTGGAGTCATGAATAAATCACCAAAGGGATTTCCGGAAGATTTTCTCTGGGGCGGGGCAATCGCCGCTAATCAGGCGGAGGGTGCCTTTGATGTGGACGGAAAAGGAATGTGTATTGCAGATATCAATGCTTTCCAGGGGGATCTGCCTCTGGAAAAACGCTGCAATCTGGAGATGGACACCAGTCAAATTAAAGCCGCTATGGCAGATCAGGAAGGTAACTATCCCAAGAGGAGGGGCATCGGATTCTACTACACGTACCCGGAAGACCTGAAACTGCTGGCGGAGATGGGACTCAAATCCTTCCGTTTCTCCGTGAATTGGGCCAGAATCTTTCCAAACGGAGATGAGGAGGAGCCCAACGGAGAGGGCCTGGCCTTCTACGACCGCCTGATTGACGAAATTATCAAAAACGGCATGGAGCCTATGATCACCATCTCCCACTATGAGATGCCGCTGCACCTGACTACGGCTTATAACGGATGGTATTCCAGGGAGCTTGTGGACTTTTTCTATCGTTACTGCTGTGTACTTTTTGACAGATTCCACGACAGGGTGAAGCTGTGGATTCCGGTGAATCAGATCAATATGATCCATTTTGAATCCTTCAACCATCTGGGAATTGCCGGGGACAGGGCAGAAAATCTGCTTCAGGCCAAGTACCAGGGTATCCATCATGAGTTTGTGGCCTGTGCCATGGCTGCCGGGTACGCACACAGCAGATACCCGGATTTGAAGATCGGAGTTATGCTGTGCGGAGGTCCCGCATCCCCCAAAGACTCCGGGCCGGAAAATGTGCTGGCTGCAGTACGACACAACCAG
The DNA here is from genome assembly GCF_040095955.1 of Blautia caccae. Taxonomy (NCBI): domain Bacteria; kingdom Bacillati; phylum Bacillota; class Clostridia; order Lachnospirales; family Lachnospiraceae; genus Blautia; species Blautia caccae. The sequence continues at coordinate 45,420 of NZ_JBBMFP010000030.1, forward strand.
ATGGAATATTTTTATTCGGATGTGGCGCTTCGGGGATATTATCCGGGTTATGCCCTGAGATTCTTTGAGGATAATGGGATTGAGCTGCAGTTTGCGGACGGGGACGAAGAGATTCTGAAAAATACGGCGGATTTCTTTTCCTTTTCCTATTATTATATGAAGGTCTGCGATGAGGAATCCTTCCGTCAGGGAAACCGTACCTACAGAAACCCCAGTCTCTCGGCAAACGAGTGGGGGTGGAGCCTGGATCCTGTGGGACTTAGGACTATGCTGAATCTGTTCTATGACAGATACCAGTGTCCCATTTATATTACAGAGAACGGCATGGGATTCTGTGACAGTGTGGAACAGGGACAGATACAGGATACCTACCGGATTGACTATTACCGGGCTCACATAGAGCAGATGCGGGAGGCTGTGCGGGATGGTGTGGACCTGCGGGGGTACTATGCCTGGGGACCCATTGACATTGTGAGCTGTTCATCTTCGGAGATGACTAAGCGGTATGGGTTTATCTATGTGGATTATGACGATTATGGAAAAGGTACGGGAAAGCGTATAAGGAAAGCCAGTTATGAATGGATGAGAAATGTGATCAGAAGTAATGGAGAAGATTTGAACTGAAGATTAATAACATGATAATAAATTGACCGTCGAGGCAGCATCTGCTCCGACGGTCTTTTTTGACTGTGAAATATCAAGGATAATACAACATAAAATCAATTCGCACGCGCCTAAAACACGCAAAAACTATTGTGAAAATGTAATAAAATTCAGTCATAAAATTGTGCAATAAATAGAAAGAGTGTGAAAAATAAAAAAGTGCTTGCACATCTTCGATGCGTGTGATACTATAAAAGCACAAAAGGAAAGCACGTAAAACGCACACATAAATAAAAAGCACGCAAACATGGATGAAAAAAACAGGAGGAAAGTTTTTATGAAGTATGTAGAATTTGATCAGAGCAGACCAATGGATTTGGTTTTACTGGGCCGTGTGGCAATCGACTTTAACCCGGCTTACAATGACCAGGTGAAAGAGGAGTTTAAACCTCTGAAAAAAGTGCATATGTTTGAGAAGTTCGTAGGCGGTTCACCGGCCAACATCGCTGTAGGTGTTACAAGACACGGCATGAAAGCAGGATTCCTGGGAAAGGTTTCCGATGACCAGTTTGGCGAGTATGTAGTGGATTATTTTGATGAGCAGGGTATTGATACCTCACACATCACAAAATGCACCGGCGGCGAGAAGCTGGGCCTGACATTTACCGAGATGCTGTCACCAAAGGAAAGCAGCATTCTGATGTACAGAAACTGCATCGCTGATTTACAGCTTCATGTGGATGACATTGATGAGGAATACATAAAACAGACAAAGGCAATCCTGATCTCCGGAACAGCGCTGGCTGAGAGTCCATCAAGAGAAGCAGCCATCAAAGCCGTTCTGCTGGCAAAGAAAAATAATACGAAGATCATCTTTGACATTGACTACAGAGAGTATAACTGGAAGAACAGTGATGAGATCGCAATCTACTATTCCATGGTAGCAAAAGAAGCAGACATCATCATGGGCTCAAGAGAAGAGTTTGACCTGACTGAGAAGCTGATCCAGCCGGGCATGACAGATGAAGAATCCGCAGCCCTGTGGCAGAGCTACAACGCCAAGATCGTTGTGATCAAACACGGCATGAAGGGCTCCACCGCTTACACCTGTGACGGACAGAAATACTCCATCAAACCGTTCCCGGTTGACGCAAGAAAAGGCTTCGGCGGCGGCGACGGATACGGTTCAGGCTTCTTATACGGACTGTATCAGGGATGGGAAGTGATCGACTGTCTGGAATTCGGTTCCGCAGAGGCTTCCATGATGGTCAGAAGCAACAACTGTTCCGATTCCCTTCCGGGACCGGATGCAGTGCACGCATTCATCAAAGAGGAAAAAGAAAAATTCGGCGAAATGATCGCAAGAGTATAATGGTTTTGACAGGTCTGCGCACTTACTGCGCTGACCGTACGGAAACGCAGCGTCATAGCGGTTACAGACAACCGTTGACATAGATACTAACATAAACACTGACTGCGGGGCGGGCCGGGAGTTTCCCCCCTCGCCCATGTGGCAGGCAGCGCCTGCCCGGTATATGAAAGGAGATTAATCATGGCAAAGACAACAAGAATGACGGTTGCACAGGCTATCGTTAAGTTTTTAGATAATCAGTATGTATCCATGGACGGTGTGGAAACAAAATTCGTGGAAGGTTTCTTCACCATTTTCGGACACGGCATTGCAGTAGGCCTGGGAGAGGCACTGGATACCAATCCGGGACAGTTAAGAGTTATGCAGGGAAGAAATGAGCAGGGTATGTGCCATGTGGCAACAGCATTTGCAAAACAGAACAACAGAAAGAGCATCATTCCCTGTGCTTCATCCGTAGGACCGGGAGCTGCCAATATGGTAACTGCCTGTGCCACAGCAACTGTAAATAATATTCCGCTTCTTGTATTTCCGGCAGATACATTTGCATCCAGACAGCCTGACCCGGTTCTGCAGCAGTTAGAGCAGAGCAGCAGCCTGGCTACCACAACAAACGATGCGTTCAAGCCGGTCTGCAAATACTGGGACAGGATCACCCGTCCGGAGCAGCTTATGACAGCGCTGATCAACGCAATGCGCGTGCTGACAGACCCGTCAGAGACAGGTGCATGCTGTATCGCACTTCCTCAGGATGTGGAAGGGGAATCTTATGATTACCCGGATTATTTCTTCGAGAAACGCGTACACAGGATCACCCGTCCGGTGGCTGTGGAAGAAGAGCTGGAAGATATAGCCGAAATCATTGCGGAAGCAAAGAGACCACTGCTTATCGTAGGCGGCGGTGTGAAATATTCAGAAGCCGGCGAGACCGTTGAAAAATTCTGTGAGGAGTTTCACATTCCCTTTGGCGAGAGCCAGGCAGGGAAAAGTGCGTGCCAGACCAGCAACCCTTACTGCCTGGGCGGTATCGGTGTGACAGGAACCCTGGCATCCAATGTCATTGCAAAAGACGCGGATGTGGTGATCGCAGTAGGATCCAGACTTTCCGACTTCACAACAAGCTCCAAACATTTATTCAGAAATGAAGACGTGAAATTCGTGACCATCAACAACAACAGATACCATGCATACAAGATGGACGCTGTAAAAGCCATCGGTGACGCGAAAGTGACAGTGGAAGCTCTGGCAGAGAAGCTGCGTGCCAAAGGATATGTTTCTTCCTACAACGGAGAAATCGAAGCTGCCAAAGAAGCATGGGACAAAGAGTGGGACCGCCTGGCCGGAATCGAATACACAGGTGATGACTTTGAACCGATCATCAAGGCCAGAGACCCGAGAACCGTTCCTGAGTTCGTAAAACTCACAAATGGTAAGATCACACAGACTGCAGCACTGGCTGCTATCAATAAAACGATTGACAAGGACGCTACCATCATCACAGCAGGCGGTTCTCTGCCAAGCTGTATGCAGCGTATGTGGAAAACAGACAAGAGAGGCGGATATCATGCAGAGTACGGCTATTCCTGCATGGGCTACGAAGTGGCTGCCACTCTGGGCGTAAAATTTGCTGAGCCGGATAATGAAGTATACTGTGTGGTAGGAGACTCCAGTTTCCAGATGCTTCACAGCGAGATCATGACGATCATGCAGGAGAGAAAGAAAGTAAACATCCTGGTATTCGATAACTGCGGATTCGGCTGCATTAACAATCTGGAAATGAATCACGGTATCGGCAGTATTGCCACAGAGTTCCGTTATACAGACGGCAAGAAACCGACCGGGGACCTGATTCCTGTAGACTACGCAAAAATCGGCGAGGGCTATGGCCTGAAGACGTATACCTGCAGGACCATCGCTGAACTGGTTGCCGCTCTTGAGGATGCGAAGAAACAGGATATTGCCTGCCTCTTTGATCTGAAGGTAATTCCGAAAACTATGACAGACGGTTATGAATCCTGGTGGAATGTGGGTATTGCCACAACTTCTGACAAGGACAGTGTAAAGAAAGCATGCGAAGGCGTTATGACAGGACGTAATGAGTCCAGAGCTTATTAATTTTATATAAACACAGGATGCCGCACGGACCCATCCGCCCTTGGCACAGCCCTCCATTCCCTGACCGGAATGTCTGCGGCAGTGCAGGGAAATCGGGCCGGTGCGGCAAAACCAGATGCTGCAGCCGGTTATCCCGGCTATGGCAGGATAACAGCATATAAGACAAGGAGGATATTTAGATATGGGAAAAGTGTTCGGATACCCGGAATTTGACGCAAACGGTGAAAAGATTTTGACAACCTATGACAACGAATATAAAGACATGATGATGGACATCCGTGTTTACCGCATGAAAGCCGGTGAGACAAGATCCTTCAAAAGGGACGGAGAGGAGCTGGCTGTACTTCTGCTCTCCGGAAACATCACCTATGCATGGGATGGAAACAAGGAGACTGTCAGCAGAAAAGATGTATTTACAGAAGGCCCCTGGTGCGTTCATGTGTGTACAGGAACAGAAGTCAGCGTAACTGCAGAGGCAGATTCAGAGATTTTAGTACAGTGTACAAAGAATGATACAGAGTTTGCAGCAAAATTATACAAACCGGAGGATGCTCCCTGGGGTTATTCCTGCAAGGGCAAATTCGGAAATGTTGCCAAGAGAAGAGTCAACACCATCTTTGACCATGATATCGCTCCCTGGTCTAACATGGTTCTGGGTGAGGTTCTCAATGACAGAGGAAACTGGTCAGGATATCTGCCGCACAGACATCCGCAGCCGGAGACATATTACTTTATGTTCGACCGTCCGGAAGGCTTTGGTGCCAGCTTTGTGGGTGACCAGGTTTTCAAGAGCACAGACGGAAGCTTTTCAGCGATCCCGGGTGGTGAACTGCATCCCCAGGCAGTGGCTCCCGGATTCCAGATGTACACGTGCTGGATGATCCGCCACATTGAGGGCAATCCGTGGCTGCAGACAGACCGCTGTGAAGACGAGCGGTATACCTGGCTGCACGACGCAGAATTTTAGTATTCAAACAGACATTTCATAAAATATAGAAAAGAAAAAGGAGAACACGATTATGGCAAGAGAATTTATCGTACCGGGTCAGATCATTTCCGGTTCAGGCGCATTAAATATGGCAGAGGAAGTATTAAAAGGACTTGGAAAAAAGGCCCTTATTGTTACAGATAAAGTGATGATCCAGTTGGGAAACTGCGCAAAAGTTGAGGCAGCCCTGAAAAACCAGGGAGTGGAATATGCCATTTACTCTGAGATCGTAGGCGAGCCCACAGATACCATGATTGAAAACGGCCTGAAATTATACAAAGAGGAAGGCTGTGACTTTTTAGTGGCTCTGGGCGGAGGAAGCCCCATTGACTCCATGAAAGCCATCGGTTCTCTGGTTATAAACGGCGGATGTATTTCCGATTACATGGGCAAAGTGATTGATGTGGAGATGCCTCCTATGGTAGCGATTCCGACCACAGCCGGAACAGGTTCTGAGGCAACACAGTTTACGATCATCACAGATACAAAGAAAAATATCAAAATGCTGTTAAAGGGCAAAGTCCTGATGCCAAGCCTGGCGATCATTGACCCGCAGTTCACCATGACTGCACCGCCTAAAATCACAGCAGCCACAGGTCTCGATGCTTTATGCCACGCAGTGGAGGCATACACATCCAGAAAAGCACAGACACTTTCCGATACATTTGCCATGTCAGCCGTAAAACGTATCTTCAAATATCTGCCGGCTGCATTCAAGGACGGCAGCAATGAGGAAGCCAGAGTACAGATGTCCGTAGCTGCTCTGGAGGCTGGTATTGCATTCAACAATGCATCTGTCACCATCATTCACGGAATGAGCCGTCCGATCGGCGCTCTGTTCCATGTAGCTCACGGCCTTTCCAATGCCATGCTGCTGAAAGAATGCCTGACCTTTGCTCTGGAAGGGGCATATGACCGTTTTGCAGACCTGGGACGCGCAGTGGGTGTTGCAGTGGATACAGATTCCGATAAAGAGGCAAGTGAGAAGTTCCTTGCAGCAGTGGAAGCTATTACAAAAGAGCTGGAGACACCTACATTGGGTGAATTTGGTATTGATAAGGATGAGTTCTTTAAGGTGATTGATAAGATGGCGTTCGATGCCATGGACAGTGGTAGTCCGCAGAATACGATGAGAGAAGTTACGGAGGATGATGTGAAACAGATTTATAGAAATCTGTGGTAATTTGATTCCGTAAGGTGGTGAAGCTCCGGGACCGATGGATTGTCGGTTCTGGGGTTTTTTTGTGTGAGATGGAGGGGGGAGAAGGCGGACGGAAGTGGATGGAAGCGGGCCGGGGAAGGGATATGCCTGGGAGCGAAGCGTTCCGCTGCCGGGGAGCTAACCTGCTCCCATTTACTAAATTCATCGGCAATGGCCTCTTCATTAAGTAACTGGGGCAGGTGGATCTCCCCGGCGCTCCACTGAGACATCGCTCCCAGGCATATCCCTTCCCCGGCCCGCTTCCATCCACTTCCTGTTCTTCGGCGTCCCCGTTAGTCATAGTAGTTTTTAGTGCGAAAGTATTTGGAAAAGGTTGAAGTAGTTAAAACTTTGCGGTGTAGAAAAAGTTGATTCTTTTGTGAGAAAAGTGTGTCAGTGTTCCGTCAGGTCAGTGTATTTATTGGGCAGATTATGTATAAGCATAGCAGTGGCAGGTATTCGCCCAATTGTAAAGCGGTTGTTGATGGGCGGATACCCGTAATTATTCTGCTAGTTCAAGGGTTATAAGGTTTTTTTGTTTTCCGAAAGAGAATCAGTATAGGGAAAAGAGTTTTCTTTTCTGTTCCGAGAGCAAATAGTATCGGATAGAGGGATTTTTTCGCTATAGAATGTCAGGACTGGTGGAGCGGGCGGGGGTCTCCTGTGGATGACATTGCGGTAGAGAGCCTGAAAATCCATCGCTTACTAAGACTTAGGCGCGAAGTCTTTACTGAGCGTCTTAGTCGCAGTTAGCGATTAGTTGAAGGGGAACGAAGCTGGCTTCCACAGGAGACCCCCGCCCGCTCCACCGGGCCGTCTCCATACCAGCCACCCCACCCCGCCCGCTCCATCAGGCTGTCCCCATACCAGCCACCATACAAAAAACATTGCCATCTTGTAACTACTTGGCGAAAATGATAAACTGAAAACAAAACAATATGAGGGAATGTGGAATGCGAAAGAGTATAACAAAGCTTTTTCTGGCAGCTCTCAGCCTTTTATGCATCAGCGGCTGTGCCGGCAGGGATGTGCGGGAACCGGAGCAGGAGATCATTATCGGGGTCGTGACAAAATCCAGGAACAGCGAATACTGGATGTCTGTCAATGCAGGTATGGAGAAGGCTGCCAAAGAGAGGAACGTGAAGACAGTCATTTTGTCCCCGGATACGGAGACCGACAAAAAAATACAGAAAAAAATGATACAGGACCTGCTGAAAATGCAGGTGGATGCCCTGGCGGTATCCCCCATTGATTCTTACGATAATCAGGATTACTATGCCCAAGCCCTGGAAATGGGGATTCCGGTGTATGCCTATGACACCCCTATCGCGGATGTGGAGGTCCCCTACATAGGCATTGACAATGAGACGGTAGGGTATGAGCTTGCCAGAGTGCTGGCTGATAAGATGGAGCACAAGGGGAACATTGCCATCATTGCGGGCAGCAGGCAGCAGACATCCCATGAGAAACGGATCGCCGGATTTGAAAAATACATGGAGCAGGAACCGGATATCCATATAGAGGTGGAGAAGAGCGGATACAGCAACCTGCGCGTATCGGAGCAGGAGATGGAGGAGATCCAGGCCAATTATCCGAATCTGGATGGGATTATGACCACCAGTGCCGTCACTGCCCTGGGACTTGCGGAAGCTACCAGGGGGAGCGGCATTGCCATAGCTACCCTGGATGACCAGGAGGACGCGATCCGGGCAGTGGAGGAAGGGCGCATCACTGTGCTGGGAGCCCAGTCCGGCTATGAGATTGGATATGAGACCGTGAAATATATAGTGAATGATAAAAAAGGAATCAAACAGGACCGTGAAAAGATTTTGGATACACAAATTTTGACCCGGGAAAACGTGGAAGATTATCAGAACCTAAAAAAATGACACAAAAATCAAAAAATAATCCCTGTCTTCCGGTTGGCTGCTGATCTGTACCCCAAAATAGCAATATTTTTAGAATGCCACAGGAAAACACGTAAAAATAAAACTAAGGAATCTAAAATTTCTATTACTAGGATTTTCCCTGCAAAAAGGTAAAATAAAATCATCAAAAGGATGATTCAAAGAAAGGCAGGGAAACAAAATGGGAAAAGAATTAGCACAGAAAATAACCGGAGGAAAGCTGTCGTGGGGAACCAGACTGTCTTATGCCAGCGGTGATGTGGCGTGCAACGTTGTGTTCGGAATGATCGGCACGCTGCTTACTCTGTTCTACACAGACTATGTGGGAATCAGTCCGGCTACCGTAGGCCTGATGATGCTGCTGTCAAGGCTTTTTGACGGTGTGTCTGACCTCATCATGGGTGTTATCGTAGAGCGTACCAATTCCAAATGGGGAAAATCAAGACCGTGGATCCTCTGGATGAGCGTACCCTTCGCATTGTCAGCAGTTCTGCTGTTTACAGTGCCGCATACCACAGGAATGCTTCAGTTCCTTTATCTGTTTGTAACTTATAACTTCTGTACAACTGTATGTTATACAGCCATCAATCTTCCTTACGGAAGCCTCTCAGCCATGATGACCAGAGTTTCTTCTGAGAGAGATATGCTGAGTGTTGTGAGAATGGGACTCTCTCCCATCGGTAAGATCATTGCAGCCACCTGTACACTTCCAATCGTTAAACTTTTCGGAGATGATCAGGCAGCATGGGTTAAGACCATGTCCATCTGGGCAGTGCTGGCACTGATTCTTCTTCTGGTATGCTTCTTCAAATGTGAAGAGACCGTAAGGATCGAGGCAAAGGAAAAAGCAGAGAAAGTACCCCTTGGAAAAGGATTTGCAGCACTTTTTAAAAACCAGTATTTCTGGGCAGTTCTGGTATTATGGATGGTACAGAGCGTTTCCTTCGGTATCTCAGGAACCATTTTACCGTACTACTGCAAATACATATTCGGAAATGATACATGGATGTACAGTGCTCTTTTCCTGACAGAGACACTGACACTGGTAGCAGGCATCTTCGCCTGTACACCGCTGATTCGTAAATTCGGAAAACGTAATATTGCTCTTGTGGGTTCACTGATCGCACTGGCAGGACAGCTTCTGTTCTTCTTAAATCCTTACAGCTTCCCGTGGATGGTAATGAGCTGTGTAGCACGTGCCATCGGCCTGGCTCCTCTGAATGCAGTAGTATTCGGTATGGTAGGCGATGTAGTGGAATTCGGACAGTGGAAAACACACATCAGACAGGAAAGCCTTATTTTTGCCGGCGGTTCTATCGGAACAAAGGTAGGCGCAGGTCTTGCATCTGCAGCTATGACAGGGCTTCTCTCCCTGGCAGGTTATGTAAGCTCCTCTGTGGGAACCGCAGCCCAGCCGGAAACAGCGCTTAACATGATCGTAAATATTTATAAATTCGGACCGATTCTTATTGCAGCAGTGGCATTTATCACACTTGCGCTGTACAAATTAGATAGGATGTACCCGGATATTATGAAAGAGTTGATCGAACGTGAGTCAAGAGGGGAGTTATAAGATATGAAAGAACGTACATTGATTACCATCAGCCGTCAGTATGGCAGCGGCGGCAAGGAAATTGCAGAGCTGCTTGCAAAGAAAATGGAGACCCGCTGCTATGACAGACAGATTCTGTACCTGGCAGCAGAGAAGTTGGGCGATTCAGACATGGATATGGATACCATTTTGGATATGTCTTATAAAATGCCGGATAACAGCATGGGTTCCTTTATGGAGGGTGTGAATTCCCTGGGATATGAATCCATTCCTTCCTATAATAAAATGTATCGGGAACAGGCAAAAGTTATCCGCAGAATCGCGGAGAAGGAGAGCGCTGTATTTTTGGGAAGATGTGCGGACGTGGTTTTAAAAGAATTTCCGGAATGCTACAATTTCTTCATCTACGCAGATGAGGAATTCCGAAGAGAGCGGGCAAAGGAATTTTACGGGAACAAATCCATAAAGGAACTGGAAAAAGAGAATAAGACACGTGAGCGTTACTATAACTATTATACAGGACAGAAGTGGGGAGACCCTCTGAACTATGACCTGATGATCAACACAAGCAGATTTTCCGTACAGAAGGCAGCAGACCTGATTTGGGATTATGTGACAAGCTGTCAGTCTGAGTGATATATGTGTTGCTGTAAATTTCAATATAAATTTCAATTATTTAATTATCAAGAAAGAGGTAAAAACATGAAAAAAGTAAAAGTAGGTATCGCAGGTTTAGGAAGATTAGGTAAAGTACACGCAAACAACATCGCATTCAAGATTCCGAATGCAGAGCTGACAGCGGCCTGCTCCATCATGCCGGCAGAGCTGGAATATGCAAAGAAGGAACTGGGTGTCCAGGATGTTTACTCTGATTACCGTGAAATGCTGGAAAAGGCAGATATTGATGCTGTGGCTATCGTAACTACAAGCGGTGAGCACTGCTGGCAGATCGCGGCAGCTCTTGACGCAGGAAAGCACGTTTTCTCCGACAAACCCCTTGGTGTTACGGTGGAGGAATGTAAGCTGGCAGAGGAAGCTGTTGAGCGTCATCCGGAGCTGGCATTTTTCCTGGGATTTATGCGCCGCTTTGACCCATCCTATGCGTATGCAAAGAAGAAAATCGAGGAGGGCGCAATCGGAACTCCTTACATGGTAAAGGCAACAGGGATTGACCCGGAAGCACTGGTGGAGGGCGCCATCAAGTTCGCGGCTACCAGCGGCGGTATCTTCATTGACATGGCGATTCATGATATTGACCTGATGAGATGGTTCTTAGGTTCCGACCCTGTTGAAGTTTACGCTGCAGGCGCGACCTTCAAACATCCGGAATTCAAAGAAGCAGGGGATGACGAGACAGGTGTAGCTATGTACCGCTGTGAAAACGGCGCACTGGGATTTGTACATGTGGGACGTACTGCAGCTCATGGTTACCATGTTGAGACAGAGATCATCGGTACCGAAGGCTCCCTGCGTATCAGTCCGGTTCCGGAGAAGAATCTGTGCATGATCTACGACAAGAACGGTGCAGTGGTTGAATGTGTAAGCGGGTTCCCGGAGCGATTCGCAGAGTCCTACCAGCTTGAGATGCAGGAGTTTATCAACTGTGTAGAATCCGGAAGAAAACCGGAAGTGACTGTATACGACGGAACAAAATCTACCCAGATTGGTTTCGCTACCACAGAAGCATGGAAAAAAGGCGGTATTCTTAAAATCGAATATTGATCCGTATTCCTATATTGTTTACAGGAAGACCTCTATAGACCGGAAGTGTGCTGCTTTTTTAGCGGCACACTTCTGTTATTCTTTTGTTACTGTTCACACGCCACTGTCCCGCGAGGTGTTTTCAGGCCGAAGGCATGAAAATCCCGAGGCAGCCAGCGCGATATGGAGCAGAATGCTCCATATCTGTGCATCGCGAAGCGTGTTGCTGGGCACGCAGTGAACAGTAACATTCTTTACCGAAGTCTTCGGAGGCGTGATTTCTAATGGGTTCTATGTTATAATGTACGCATAAGTGACGTGCGTCAGAATGTATGAACGGCAAAGGAGAGAGTATGCTGCAAAGTATCAGAAGCAAGGTGCTGCTGGCAATTCTGGTGGTGACCATAGTGACCGCCTGTTCTATCACTGTGGTATTTTATTTTAAATCAGCAGGGATGATAGAGGAGAATTATTCCACGAACCTTTACGGCAGGGTAAAGCAGACGGTTACCTCCCTGGATGATTCCCTCCAGGAAATTTACTATATCAACGTAAAAGCAGCCAGCGATATAAATATGGTCCAATACATAAAAGAATACAGGTCATCACATAGCGGTGAAGCCCTGGATGGGATTGCAGAACTTCTGAGAAATTACCGTACAGAATACAAGGATTTAAGCTCGCTGTATTTCATTTTTCCGGATGAGAGGATCGCTGTCACCTCAGAGGACTATCCTGTGTGCAAAAGGGATATTCCGGAGGCGGAGATCGAGAAGATACGCCGGACGGAGACCGAGGAAGCAGTCCCCATAATGTTCGGGGATATGGTCCATGACACGGGAAAACAGCTTTCCTGCATCCAGGCTGTCACAGATGATGACGGCATCGTGCTGGGATATATGCTGGCAAACACAGAGGAGAGGACACTTTTTTATGAATATCTGGAACCTGTGTATGATGAGAAGGTGTCCAAGGCGCTGATTCTGGATAAAAACAGGGAGATCGTCACAAGCAAGGATTATGAGAGTGTAGGGCAGGTATATGAGGGCGTGGACCGACTGCCAAGTACCAGCGGTATTGAGAGTCAGGATGCCAGGGAGATCCGTATTTTCTATCAGGGGGCATTTTCCAAATGCGGTCTGTATATGGATATTCAGAAAAGTGAGGTTCTGCGGGATTTGAAGCAGATGCAGATATTTCTGGTGGCTATTTTTCTGCTGTTTCTCATGATCGGCGGCATTCTTGCCACATCCATTACCAGAGCCATGTATAAACCCATTAAAAATATGACAGATACCGTGGAAAAGGTCAGCAAAGGTGATCTGAGCCTTCGGGTGGATGTGACCACAGAGGATGAGATCGGAACCCTTTGCCGGGAATTTAACCACATGCTTGACAACCTGGAGGATCTGATCGCCAGGGTGATCGAGGAGGAGAGACTGAAAAAGGACGCGGAGCTTGAGGCGCTGCAGTATCAGATCACCCCTCATTTTATGTACAATACACTGAATTCTATCAAATACGCGGCCCTGATAAAGGGAGAGAAGGAGCTGGGCGGCCTCATCGGAGATTTTGTGGAGCTGCTGCAGGCCAGCGTTAATAAGAAGGGAACTTTTATATCCGTGGCGGATGAACTGCATATTTTAAAAAATTATATCCATCTGCAGGAATTTCGCTATCAGGGAAGTTTTGATGTGGAGTACGATATTGCGAAGGATGCTTACGGATGTTATATTCCCAGGCTGATCCTGCAGCCCCTGGTGGAGAATGCCATACTTCACGGAATTGATATGAAGGGCGGCAACGGGCGTCTTGTGATCAGAGGCAGAGTGGAGGGCACACGGCTGACGCTGTCTGTCATTGACAATGGGCGGGGAATGACAAAGGAGCAGATAGAGGAACTGCTCTCCAGCAAAGCCAAGAAGACAAACGGCCTGAGTGCCATCGGCGTGCCGAATGTGCGGGAACGTCTGGAACTCTATTATGAGGCGGAAGGCGGAATTACATATGAGAGCAGTGAAAACGGTACTACTGCCACCATCTTCCTGCCGGCAGACAGGGAAGTGAATATTTGACAGACAGATAAAATGTGACAAAGGGGATGAGGCCTATGTTTCGTACATTATTAGTGGATGATGATTTTTTAGTCAGGAGTTATTTGAAGACTCTGAATGCCTGGGAGAAAGCAGGATATGAGGTGGTAAAGGATGTACAGGACGGCGAGGAGGCCCTGCACGTTCTGGAGGAAGAGAAGATTGACGTGATCATCACAGACATCTCCATGCCGCTTATGGACGGCATTGAACTGATACGCCATATCAGGGAAGAGAAGGAAAATATATACATCATGGTTCTGAGTTGTCATGATGATTTTGAGTATGTCAAGGAGGCCATGCGCCTGGGAGCAGACGAGTATATCCTGAAAAATACTCTGGATGAGGATACACTTTTGGAGATCCTGGAAAAGTCCAGGCACCAGATCGAGTCACGACTGGAGAAAAGCAGTGAGCAGGAACGGACCAGGAAACTGATCCGTATGGGAAGCCATACCCTGAAATACCACTTTTTCAACGGCATTCTCTCCGGCACCTTAAACGGGCAGGAGCGGGAGGCAAAGAGGGCAGAAGCCGGTATCCGCGGGCGGTTCCGGAACAGTGCGGTCATCAATATGTTTATGCACGAATGGAATGAGAAGAACCAGGTATGGAGTCCTTTGGAGGCGGAACAGTATTCCCAGAGTTTCCGCCATGGGCTGATGACAGAGATGGAGGACCTTCTGCAGGAGGACAGTGACTATGCGGAGATCATTTACCTGGGAGCCGGAATATTCTGCTGCTTTCTGGATATGTCATCCATGCGGAGAAGCTCTGTCATGCGCCAGCGCCTGACAAATGTGGCATCCGCCTGCTTCAGGTACTGCAAAAAGGAGCCGTATCATTTCGGGATTGGGGTGAGCAATATCTGTTTCGGCGAGGAGGGTATCCGTCAGGCATACCAACAGGCCAGAGAAATGATGAAGCTGAGTTTTTATGATGACAGCGATATCCTCTATTTTGACAATGGAAAAGAGATCAGTTCCAGGCTTCCGGAAGCCGCGGAAGAGCTGTATGAGCGGATTGAGATCTTGAAAAAGGGGAGAAAGCAGGAGGAACTTGCAGAAATGTGGAGGCGTGTCACGGATGCCTGTAAGCGTACGCATGTGGACAGCAAACTGGTTCTCCAGTGGCTCAGACGCCTGGATAAAAGGGCTGGTCTTGAACGGCCGGCGGAATTTTACAGCAATGTGCACGATATGGATGAGCTGTGCAGGATTGCCGAGAATTACAGCCGGGAATTATTTGCTGATAAGAAAATAGCGGTACCCGCCGGCGTATCCGGGGCTGTGCGCCATGCCATTGAATTTATAAACGGCAATTATAAGAAACCCATCAGCCTTCAGGACGCTGCGGAAGCGGCGGGAGTGAATCCGGCTTACCTGAGTTATCTCTTTAAGCAGGAGATGGAGATCGGTTTTTCCAATTATCTGCAGGAGTGCAGAATGGAATGTGCCAAGGAACTTCTCTGCACCACCAATTACAAGATCAAGGATGTGGCATCTGAGGCGGGATTCAATGATTACCATTATTTTTCCAAGACATTTAAGAAGCTCAATGACTGCAGTCCCGCGGATTATCGCAGGGAACACAGCCAGTGACTATCCGGAAGAAGGGATTTCTAAAAAAAAGACACAAAAAAATTCCACATTCTCAGGAGACCGGAAAACAGCATATGAAATGACAACAAAGCTAAAAAAATTTCCGATTTAAGCCATGACTGAATTCTGGTATTCTTTATTCAAGAACAAAGGAACGGCACGCCGGAGGCACCGGCCCCGGACAAAAGACAGTGAATAAAGGAGAATGAACAATGTTTAATAAGGAAAAAGTAAAATTAGGAATCGCACCTATCGCATGGACTAATGATGACCTTCCGGACCTGGGAAAAGAGAATACCTTTGAGCAGTGCGTCAGCGAGATGGCACTGGCAGGCTTCAC